>CAYMUE010000460.1:0-1510 GCA_964393505.1 uncultured Polyangiaceae bacterium | reverse complement strand
GCTCGTGCTCGTGCTCGTGCTCGTGCTCGTGCTCGTGCTCGTGCTCGTGCTCGATGCAGGTGTCGGATGGAGTGCGCATGGATGGGACAATTCGTCGGCGCGCCGAAGGCGCATGGAAATGATCCGCGGCACCGCGGTGTTGGCGCGGCATGGAGCTGACGCAAGGCATCCGGGACGCGCTCAAGAAGGCGGCGGCGGGGCTCAAAGGGCACGCCCGACGCGTGTTCATGGCTGAGGTGGTTCGGAGCTTAGGCAGGGGCGGGCAACGCCAGGCGCAGGCGGAATTGGGGTGGCGTCGGGACACGATACGCAAGGGCGAGCACGAGTTGAGCACGGGTATCGAGTGCATCGACGCCCGCAGTCTCACCGGCGCCAAGCCGATCGACGCGCGGCTGCCGAACTTGCGCCAGGACATCCGGGACCTGGTCGATGGCCAGAGCCAGGCCGACCCCCGCTTCGAGAGCGAGCGAGTGTACTGCAGGCTGTCTGCGGCCAAGGTCGCGGAGTTGCTGATGGAGAAGAAGGGGTACGGGGAGCTGGAGCTGCCCAGCAACGAGACGATCCGCAACATCCTCAACGCGGAAGGCTACACGCTGCGCAAGGTGCAGAAGACCAAGCCCAAGAAAAGATCCCCGAGACCGACGCCATCTTCGAGCAGATCCATCGGGTGAACCGGGAGGCAGACGAGTCCGACAATCAGCTACGGGTGTCGGCGGACTGCAAAGCCACCGTCAAGATCGGCGAGTTCTCGCGCGGCGGAACTTGCCGGGTGAAAGTCGCGGCGTTGGACCACGACTACACGCCCGATGCGACGCTCGTGCCGATCGGGATGCTCGTGCCCCAACTCGACGAGGTGGACATGGTGTTCGTGCGATCACCGGCCACCAGCGATGCCATGATGGACGCCCTCGACGCCTACTGGCGACAGAACGCCGAGCGCTTCCCGGGGATCGACACGTTGGTGTTGAACCTGGACAACGGTCCCGAGAACAACAGCCGTCGGACCCAGTTCATCCAGCGCGTGGTCGAGTTCGTTGACGAACACCAGATCACCGTCCGGCTCGCGTACCATCCTCCGTATCACAGCAAGTACAATCCCGTGGAGCGAGTCTGGGGCGTCTTGGAGAACGAGTGGAACGGCGACCTGCTGGACAGCATCCCAGCGGCACTCGAACACGCCCGCTCCATGACCTGGAACGGCAACCACCCTGTCGTGATATTTGTCGACAAGGTCTATGAGTCCGGCAAGAAGCTCGGTGCAGCCGCGATGCGCGAATTGGAGAAGCGATTGCATCGCATGTCCGGCCTCGAAAAGTGGTTCGTCGACATCGTGCCCAGCCCAGTGCCCGGATAGCGACCGACCCCGTTGAGCCCCACGATGGCGTGCAGATCGCCTTGGTCTCGCGATCGGCCGTCAGCCCAGTGTCCCCGGGCCCAACAGCCTCTCAGTCAGCTTCAGGAGCATCGACACGATGCGCACCAGCAAGGCCTTGCCCTCTTGCGCGACCCC
>CAYMUE010000459.1:0-1510 GCA_964393505.1 uncultured Polyangiaceae bacterium | reverse complement strand
GTCTTCCCCGGGTTCGCGGCGAGGTGCTGCCGCACGGCGGAGACCGGTTCGAACGGCGCGGAGGATGCGCAGATGTCGAGCGCCAGATTGACCATCAGCGCGAAGTTGGTCCGTATGTTGGCGTTGCGCGACCTGAAGTGGTCCTCCCTGAAGCCGACGTCCCTGCGGTTGTGGTTGCGGGCCTCCACGCCTGCCCAGTGCCCCCTGATCAGCGCCTCCCATTGCGGCATGCTCCGCTCATGCGGCGCGAGGCTCGACGCGTAAAAGTGCGTCTCGCGGTGCGTCCCGGCTTTCCCGGTGACGCGGGAGTCCACGGCGACCATCGACTGCGCGTGGGGCAGGCCTGACTCGGACGGGCTGAGCGGGAGGATCTTGATCCGCCGCTGCGTCAGCCTCCCGTGGGCTTTTTCCGGCGGGAGGGTAAAAAGGGGGAGGCCGAAGACGCGGTCTTCGCCCGCACCGCCGCAAGCGTCTTGGGGCGGTTCCCCTTGATCTTCACGAGGTATTCGCCGTCGTTCGCGATGATCCCGCGCACGGTCCGGGCCGAGGCGTGGAGCGCGTCCATGCTCACGACCGCCCCGCCGAGCCCGTCCGGGAAGCAGCCGGCCAGCGCATCCCTCCCGGCCTTGAGCTCGCGCCCCTTCCCCGGCACCGGGCGCGAGGCGACCGGGCGGCCCGTCGCGTGGTCGACGAGGTCCAGCGTGCCCGCGATCACGCCGATATACTTGCCGTCCATCGCGATGGCGGCCGGCAGGCGGTCCCTGTTGGCGGCGTACCATGCGTCGAGCGTGTCCGCGAACGCGCAGGGATCCAGCTTCTTGAGCAGCGTGTAGAAGGCGTTGTACGAAGGGCTGACGCGGCAGGTCCTCGGGGCGTTGAACGGGTAGCCGAGCAACGCCTTGTGGTCCTGCCGCAGCCCCTGCGCGTAGCGGTGGATGGCCCTGATGTCCGACGCGCCCCCGAGCATGGCCATGACCGCCGTCGTCAGGAGCGTGCCCATGGAGTAGGTCCGGTTGTTGCGCCTCGGGTCCGGCACGCGCATGAGCGCCATGAACAGGTCCTCGGCGTCGGCGTCCCGAAGCGGGAGGGGCCGCCCGGGGACGGGCGTCACCGCCCCGGCGTTGGCGTCCCCGAGGAGGGGCGAGCGGAGGATCCGCCTCGCGTCGGGGTGCAGCTCCCTGAGCCAGAGGACCTTGGGGTGCTCGTTGTCGACGTAGTAGTCCCGGTAGTCGCGGGAGAAGCCCGCGGTCTGGCCCGCCCGCACCCAGCCGCTCGCCCTGTAGCAGGTGCCCCTGAACAGCTCGGGGTCGGTGAACGTCTCCGCGAGCACCGGCTCGTAGCCGTGCTTCCCGCGCCAGAGCGCCGGCAGCGCGCGGCACGCGGCGGCCAGGCATCTGGACGCCATGTTGGGCTCCCGGGCGGCGTCCGGCACGAGGAAGCGGCTGTTCTGGACCACGAGCTTCAGCCGGTTCGACCGCTTGGCCGCGTCCCAGCCGATCCACGCGTCGCG
>CAYMUE010000458.1:0-1519 GCA_964393505.1 uncultured Polyangiaceae bacterium | reverse complement strand
GCGCTGCCTGGCGGCGGCTCGCAGCGGAGGTGGGCGTTCGGCTTCCGCCGGGGCCTCTGCGTCACGATCAGCTTCCGGCTATCCGACTCGAGGTCAAGGGGGTCGCCCATGCGATTGACGTCATGCAGCGCACCGGACTCGCCGGAGGATCGAGGGGGCCGATCTTCACGCGCGTGCGTTGTCTGTGCGAGCCGCGGGACGTCGCCCCCTGCTATGTGCTGGTGTCGGGGCTGGAAGGCGAGTTTCTCCCCTCCGACGAGGCGGGTGAGGTGGCAGTGAGGCGGGTGTGTGACGGGGCGGTCGCGAGCGGTGATGCCGGGACTTGGGACGAGACTGCGGTGTGGGAGGAGGCAGCGAGGATCCCGTCATGCGAGGCTGTCGTGAGCGCACAGGAGGGGGGGGCGGTGTTCCTGCGTGGCATTTGTTTCGATGCTGAAATTGTGCGCAAGGCGATGGGCCTGTCTGCGGGGTTGGTAAACGGGACAGGGCACCCGTTTCGGTGAGGGATTGGAGCTGATTCGGGCTGCAGTCGACGGCTGGAAGGGGAGTCCGTCGTGCAGGGCGGTCCGCGCGAGGCAATCGAACGTATCGCGACGAGCTCAGTCGTCCCTCATCCCTTTGACCATCACGAGGCGCGCGATGCCTCTGGGGGGATCGTGGCGGAATCCTGGCGAAGTCGAGCTCGACGGCCCTGGCCAGAGGCTGCAGGTTGGCTCCGGCCACGACGCTCACGGGGGGGACGGGAGAACTCGAGCGGGGCCAAGGGGATGTCTGTGACGAGCGTGACCTCGCCGGTGTCGAGATCCACGCAGGTGCCGGGAGGATAGAATCCGAGCGCGGCAATCAGAATTCGATACACCGGAAGCGCCTGCGGAGAATCGGTTTCTTCTCCCAACTGCTGCATGACAGAGCTCATCTTCGGCCTCGGGATCTCGGGGCAGGATGCGCGCAAGTCCGTGAACCGCGCGCCATCGCGAGAATCGAGGCGATCACTGTCGGCTGCGTCCGGCCGCCGTAGACCGCCTCCAACCTGGGCGAGGTGACCATGGATTCGAAGCCTGCCACGCAGCGGCGCACGGCATTGGTCTGGGACTGGCTCGTGACTGCCTGTGCGACGACGGGCGCGCAGGCCGCGTCGTGGTCGGACGCCTGCTCGTCGAGACGCTTTCTGCCCATGTCGGCGCGATGCGCAGCGTGGGCGACGGTGGTCAGCGCAGCGCGGTCACTGGTGAGCGGGCGGGCCATCGCCAGGGCGACGACTGCCGAGCTCACGGCACGTCGGCAACGCCGGTCGTCGGGAAACGGAGAGATGGCGCAGGCCACCAGCAGCGGAGCGTCTTCCTCGGCGAGCGCGACCAGCTTCTGCGCGACACGTTTCACATCGTGGCCCGCCGGTCGTTCCCCGCGGGTCAGGGCTGCGGGGAACGACTGCATGATCAGGATGGACGCGGCGTGGCTCTGGAGCTACTGGCCGCAGGGGGTCGCGCAGTTCTTGCTCACGCAACCGGGCTGGGTGCCC
>CAYMUE010000457.1:0-1541 GCA_964393505.1 uncultured Polyangiaceae bacterium | reverse complement strand
GAGTGCTCGTCGTCGCCTCCGGAAGCTCCCGACGGACTTGTGTGCCAGCAGTGGACCTGTGCGGCCGCGCCTGCCCCCGAGTGTTGGGACTGCACGACGGTGGCCGACGAAGACGGCGCGCCGTGCACGCTGTCGGATTCGGAGGGCGGCTCGGGCACGTGCTCTTCCGGGGCCTGCGTCGGGGCGAAGGAGCCGGCCGATCCGGGCGGTCCTGAGGGGACGTCCAAGAGCGTGGAGATCCAGCTGCAGGGTGGGTCGGGCACCGTGAAGCTCCCGCTGACGATCTACCTCCCCGAGACGTCCTCCCCATCTCCCGTCGTGGTGATGCACCACGGATTCCAGCTCGGCGCCGAGCTCTATGCCTCCTATGGACAACACCTAGCGAGCTGGGGCTACGTGGCAATCGTGCCGCAGATGCCCGGAGGGCTGATCGGCGGCCCGAGCCATCTCGATCTGTCGGACTACCTCCTTGGAGTCATCGACTGGATCGTCGCGGACTCGGTCTCGAGCACGGGTGCCTTGCAGGGGAAGGCGGATCCGAATCGGCTCGGACTTGCCGGGCACTCGATGGGCGGGAAGATCTCGCTGCTCACGGCTACGCGGGATACGCGACCGAAGGCGGTGTTCGCCATCGATCCGGTGGATGCCGCCGGTGGTCCCATTCCCGGCTCGGAGCAGGAGTATCCCTCGGTGACGCCGGAGCTGATGGAGAGCGTCAAGATTCCGGCCGTATTTCTCGGGGAGACAACCAACGCGACGTGCACCGGTTTCATGTGCCAGGCGTGCGCGCCGCAGGACGACAACTTCCACCAGTACTTCGTCCACGCCACGAGCCCGTCGTTGGAGATCGAGGTTCTGGGGGCCAATCACATGTCGTTCCTCGACAACCCGAACTGCGGCCTCACCTGCTCGGTGTGTGCCAAAGGCACCGACGATCCCGCCAAGACCCGCTGGCTGACGCGACGCTACATGACGGCCTTCTTCAACGCGGTGCTGAAGGATCAAGCGGGGTACCGGGAGTACCTCGTCGGTGCGTCGATGGCTGCCGATGTCGCGGCCGGGCTCGTGAAGTCCGAGGCCAAGAGCTCGTTCTGAACGGCTCGAACGCGGTCGTCCCGTGGCACGCCCCTGGCCGCGTCGTGTTTCTCAGCTTCTGCAGATTCGATTCGGCTCTTCGCGCCGATGAAATAGAGCAATGCTGTGTGTTGCCCGGCACAGCCGGAGTAGGGTAGATTGCCCCGAGGAGGCATCTGAATGGTTCGAGAGGCTTGGAGTCGTAGGGTCGGGTGGATGCTGTGCGCGGTCGCGCTATCGACGGGTTGCGCCGCGAGCGGTGAGGCCGCGGGGCGCTCCGCCAACACGGCGGACCAGGCGCCAGCAGACATGCCTGGGCCCGACCCGAGGTTGCGGCTCGACACGGACACCACCTACGCCGACTCGCCGCATACGATTCGCCCCGTCACCGAACCTGCGGAGGGCGGCCAGCCCACGGAGCAAGCAAGCAATGCATTCCGGCTCGTGGAGCAGAAGCGATGGGACGC
>CAYMUE010000456.1:0-1544 GCA_964393505.1 uncultured Polyangiaceae bacterium | reverse complement strand
GCGCCCGCGAGCGATCCCCTGATCCGGCTATTCACTTCGGGCACCCAGTACTAGTGTATCCTCGCCGCTCATGACGGACGACTGCGCCACCGTGCCCAGCGCCGTGCATCCGGCGTGGACACGGGGGCACGAAATCGAGCTGCGCAACTGCGTGATCGTGATCGAACACGGCCCCGACGCCGGCAAGACGATCGGTCCGCTGGGAGAGCGCACCACGATCGGCCGCGAGCTCTGGTGCGACATCGGGCTGACGGACCCCCAGGTGAGCAAGGAGCACTGCGAGCTGACCTGGACCGGCGACGGGATGCGTGTGCGGGACCTCGGCAGCACCAACGGGATCTGGTACCAGGGCATGCGGCTGTACGACGCGTATTTCCGCCCGCAAGCCAGGTTCTGCATCGGTGAGACGATCCTGCTCGTGGAGCTGCGGGCAGGAACGCAGACCCGCCGCAGCGAGATGATGGACCGGTCGCACACCCTGGTGGGAGCGAGCGCGGGGATGCAGAACCTCTTCCGGGCGATGCAGCGGATCGGGCCGCGCGACATCCCGGTATTGCTGCTGGGCGAGACCGGCACGGGCAAGACGGCGGTCGCACGGGCGATCCACAAGCTGGGGAGGCGGAGCGAGAAGCCGTTCGTGGACGTGAACTGCGCAGCCCTCGGAGCCAGCCTGATCGAGTCGCACCTGTTCGGGCACGTGAAGGGGGCGTTCACCGGCGCGGACCGCACCCGCGCGGGCATCTTCGAGCAGGCGGCGGGCGGCACGGTGTTCCTCGACGAGATCGGCGAGCTGCCCTACGAGCTGCAGGGCAAGCTGCTCAAGGTGCTCGAGACGGGGATGGTGCGTCCGGTCGGGAGCGAGCGGGAAACCGCGGTGGACTTCCGGCTGGTGTGCGCGACGAACCGCAATCTCCAGGTCGAGATGGAAGAGGGCCGTTTCCGCGGGGATCTCTTCTACCGGATCGCGGGTATGGCGCTGGTGGTGCCGCCGCTGCGCGATCGGATGGTGGACCTGCCGTTGCTGGCGGAGTGGATGACGGTGGAGATCGGGAACAAGATTCGCGCGACCGGAGCGCAGTGTGAGGTGAGCTCGATCTCACGCGCGGCGATCCGCATGCTCGAGCAGCACAACTGGCCCGGGAACGTCCGGGAGCTCGAGAACGTGATCGCGCGCGCGTTGGCGCTGGCCGAGTCCTCGTCGATCGGGCCGCAGGACATCCTGCTCACGCCGTGGGCCGCGGACGACGACGCGCCCTCGCCGTCCGCGAACCAGGGCGGCATCCTGTCGTACCGTCAGTTCAAGGCGGAGCTCGCGCAGACGCATGAGCGTCCGTACTTCCAGAAGCTGATGGAGCATGCTGGTGGCAGCGTGGCGCGAGCGGCCGAGCTGAGCGGGCTGTCGGACACCTACGTGAGGTCGATGGCGAAGAAGCATGGCCTCGCGGTGTCGGTGCCGGTGGTCAGGATCGTGCGGCCGATGTCGACGCGTCCTCCGAGGGGGTGAACTCCCATCTGCCTCGAGTCGCGCCGATGGGATCGGGGTG
>CAYMUE010000455.1:0-1551 GCA_964393505.1 uncultured Polyangiaceae bacterium | reverse complement strand
GGCCGGGCCCGACCCAGCTCTGATTGGAGACGAAGTAGACGTAGTCGTCGGCGGTGGCGGCGGAGTAGAAGTACGCGTTGTAGGGGTAGCCCGTTCCTCGGAAGGTCCGCTGCTGCTCGAGAGCGACGGGCTCGTTGGGGTTGAACCTGTAGACGGTGCCGCCGCCGTAGGTGCCTGCCCAGATCTTGCCCTTCTTGTCGACGGCGACCGCTCGCGGGATCGCGCCGGGGGCGCCGAGCTTGATCGTCGTCAGGATGCACTCGTCGGCCTGGCCGTAGTACTCGGCCTCGTTGTCCGGCACCGAGCCGTACTTCTTCAACGGGTCCACGATGCCGTCGCCGTTGGCGTCGCGCGAGGTGTCGATCACCCCGTTGTTGTTGCGGTCGATGCAGTGGCTGATGTCCCCCGAGAACTTCGACAGCGAGCCCTGCGTGGTCCCGTTGTACGCGCGGTTGATGATCCACACGTCGCCGTTGGCATCGACCGCGACGCGCCCCGGCAGGTTGTACGTCGCCGGCGCGCCGGTCGGCTGGCCGTTGATGCTGATCAGTGCCGAGTCGAACCGCGCGGTCTGCTTTCCGGTGGTCGTGTCGATGCGCACGATCCACCCGGGGCTGGTGCCGCCGGGGCTGGTGTTGCTGACCCACACGAGCCGGGTCTTGGACACGGCCGTGGGACCGAGGACGACGCGGCCGTCGGGAACGGCGGTCTCCGGCTTCACCTGGACGTTGTTGAGCTTCGCCAGGGAGCCGTCGTCGAAGTCCCCGGTCAGCGTGAAGGTTCGCGTTTGTGCGAACGTCGGCGAGATGATCGAGCCGACAAGGCCCAGTCCTGCCAGAACACCAAGGTAGCGAGGCCTGCTCATGACGCTCCTCCTGCCGTGACCGCACCCGGGCGTGCCGCACGAGAGTCGTACGAACGATGGGACGTACGGATCGGATGGTAGCGCAGGCGTTCGCACGACAGCAACGAACAACGCGACGGGCGGAAGCGATCCGACGTCGTGTTCGAGGATGGGGGGTGAGGCTGGACGGTGAGGGGATTCGGGGGAGGGCGAGACGGAGTCGCGCTATCTGCGGCGACGGCTGCGCACGCCGAGGGCCGCACCGATCAGAGCCGCGGCCCAGGCCGCAGCGCTCGCGGGAGACGATCCCCCCGGAGTGGAGCAACGGCACCCGCCACCACCGGTCGGCATGCCGTAGTTCTCTTCGAACTTGTCGGAGCCCGCCGCCCCCGATGCGCCCGTCGAGCCCGCGGCGCTCCCCGCTGCACCTGCAGCGCCTGCGGCGGAGCCAGCCGCTCCCGCGGAGCCCGCACTGCTGTCGGGCAAGCCGCCGTCCGCGGTCGATCCCGCCGCACCCGCCTTGCCTGCCGCACCCGCAGCGCCCGCGGCACCTGCAGCACCTGCAGCACCTGCAGCACCTGCAGCACCAGCGGCGCCCGCCGAACCTCCCACGCCGGCATCGCCTCCGACACAGTCCCCGTTCACGCAGGATTGCCCCGGAGGACAGATGACGTTGTCGCAGGAGATGGGCAGGCATACGCCGCCCT
>CAYMUE010000454.1:0-1590 GCA_964393505.1 uncultured Polyangiaceae bacterium | reverse complement strand
TATCCCATCGGCCATGGATCTCCTCGAAGGCAAGGTCGCGCTGGTGACGGGCGCGGGACGCGGTATCGGCCTCGCGGTCGCACGTTTGTTCGCGCGCGAGGGTGCGCGCGTGGTGGTCAACGACACCGGCTGCGAGCTCGACGGCAACGGCTACGACGAGTCGGTAGCGGACAGCGCGGTGCGGGAGATCGTTTCCGAGGGAGGCAGGGCCGTGGCGAGCCACCACGACGTGGCCTCGTCGGACGGCGCGCGCGGTGCGGTGCAGGTGGGGGTGGACGCCTACGGATCGCTCGACGTGCTGGTGACGTGCGCGGGGGTGTTGCGGGATCGGACGCTGGTGAAGATGGATGAGGCGGCGTGGGACGCCGTGACGACGGTAATGTTGAAGGGGACGTTCCTGTGTCTGCAGGCGGCGGCGCGGCAGATGACGGTGCAGGGGGGGGGCGGGCGCATCGTGACGATGACCGGTCTGCCCGGATACCTGGGGGGATTTGGTCAGGCCAACCTGGCCGCGGCATGCGCGGGCGTGCACGGCCTGGTTCGCACGGCGGCGATCGAGCTGCAGAAGCACCGCATCACGGTCAACGCGGTGGCGCCGCTGGCCAAGACGCGAATGACCGAAGCGCTCCCGGTGCTCGAGGGGTTCGACAACGTGCTGGTCGATCATGTCGCTCCGGTGGTGCTGGCGTTGGCGAGCGACCGGTGCGGGGAGCGCACGGGCAACGTGCTCGCCGTGGCGGGGGCGCGGGTGCACGCGTTGCGATTCGTGGAGACGGCGGGGAAGTTCAAGGACGAGTCGGCCGGAGTCTTCACGGTGGACGAGATCGACGAGCACTGGGCGGCGATCACGAAGGTCTGACTTGGAGGGATGCCGTGGGGCGCCGGGGCGAGGCGGGAGCGGTGTGGGAGCGAGGGTGCCCCCTTGCGGGGGTCGGATCCTGGGCGGTTTTTAAGCCTTCGGCCGCGTCCCTTGACGTGACCCCGCGCATCTCGCATCACTCTACAGGGGCTCCCGCTCCCGGGTGTGTCCGATCATGTCGCGCGAGCAACAAATCCCGTTCGTCTTGTGGGTCTGCGCGGCCCTGATGGCACACGCGTTCTGGAGCGGATCCGCCGTCGTCGCCTCGAAGTTCCTCTACCAACTGAACGAGCTGCGCTTCTTCGCCCAGACGGTCCGACACGACGTCGCGGGCGATGGGCCCATCGAAGTGTCCCTCGCCGACATGACGGCTCCCGAAGACCCGTCCGTCGAGCCGCCGCCCGAGACCCCTCCCGAGGTCAAGGTGATCGACCCCGAGAAGCAGGATCCGCAGAAGCCTCCCGAGGAGCAGAAGGAAGCGAAGATCGACCCGGCCACGCAGAAGGACAAGCCGATCGTCATCCTGCCCACGCCTCCGGCAGCCGCGAAGCCGCCGCCCCCGCCGCCCGTGAAGGACGGGCGCATCGCGGTCAAGCAGCACGTGAAGGACAAGAACCAGCCCGACAACCCGAATGCGCGGTTCGTGGGCGACGAGGCGAACAAGGTGGAGGAGGAGTCCGTGGCGCGGGCCACCTCGCACGATCAGGACAACCCGAACCCGACGTTCGGCG
>CAYMUE010000453.1:0-1594 GCA_964393505.1 uncultured Polyangiaceae bacterium | reverse complement strand
ACGCGTTCCGGCGCGTGTGATGGCGCGATGACCGGGCGCGTTCGTGTGATCGGGGAGACCGCGTTCACCGCCGACGGCTGATGAGCCGTCGGCTGAGCGTGCAGAAGCCCTGGCGGGCTTCGGGAACGGTCCGGGCGTTGGGGCCGAGGGCGCGTGAACTTCGGTCAGGGCGCGCAACAGCGGAAGCCGAAGGAATCGTAGACCACGTTGTCGCGGGTGTGGTAGGTCACATCGGGGTCTTCGCAATCCAGGGAGTCGGAGGGGCTCATGTTCGAGCCCCCGCGGAGCCGACACCGGTCCGTCGGCCCAGTGTTTCCGCTGCACGAATCCTCCCACTCATACACGTTCCCGCTCAGGTCATACACCCCCTCGTAGCCCGACACTGACGACTGGCACCCCGTCATGCTCCCCACCGCCATCGTCCCGACATGCGGGTCCTCAAAGCCACCGCCATTGCAGCTCGAGCCCACGTAGCTATCCCCATAAGGATATTGGTTCACTCCTCCCGACGAGCACGCGTTGTACCATTGGCTCTTGCTCGCATCGTTGGCGTACTCGGGAGAATACCCGTTCGCTCCTCCGCCAATCTTCCCGCACATCCTCTTGCCCACCCCCTTGCAGTACGCGTATGCGTCGCACCAGTCCACGCACACCACCGGGTGGTCTCCCTTCGAACCTGCAGGCCATTCGCAGAACGGCGCAAAAGCCGTGTTCCATGTGCACCATGGGTCTTGCCCGCTCGGCGTCGGGCTCCCTGCGAGCCACGCCCCGTATTGGTCTCGCGTCACCTCGGTCGCATCTATCGAGTATCCGCCGGTCACGGGCACCAACTTCGCCACGCAGAACTTCCCCTCCCAGCACTGCTCCAGCGCCCCGCACGTCCCGCAACCGGGATTCGACCCGGCGCTCCCGCTCGCTCCGCCCTGCCCGGCTGAGCCTCCCTGGCCGGCTGAGCCTGCCTGCCCGGCGGAGCCTGCCTGCCCGGCGGAGCCTGCCTGCCCGGCAGAGCCTGCCTGCCCGGCAGAGCCTGCCTGCCCGGCAGAGCCTGCCTGCCCGGCGGAGCCACCCAGGCCGCTCGTTCCTCCGTGCCCGGCAGAGCCTCCCTGGCCGCCGACGCCTCCGGCATCGTCGTCACCGCATCCCCACAACAGTCCCAGCGCGGACAAGGCGCCAACTGCAAGAGAGACTTCCCGTCGCATCCGTCTTCTCCACTCGGGGATTCACGCCCCCACGGCGAACGCCAGGCTCCGGCCCGGGCCCGCCGGATCGGAACACCATACGTATGTAACGCCTGCAGCGTACACCTCGACGCCGCCGCGGTTCAACACACGGCAGCACCCCATCCCCCGCTCGCGCTCAGTCGCGCCAGTCACCCGGTCCGGGACACATCGGTCATTCATTCGCACACCTCCGTGCTGCCGTCCTCGAACACCGCAAGCGGCGCGGCATGGCGCGAGTGCGCCAGGATGCGCGTGACGATGTCTGCGACGATCGCGGCGCAGATCGTCGCCCCTACGAGTATCGCCGTTGCTCCTCAGCCCCACCCGGTCCAATCCTCCGCGGCCGAAGGCCCGTGACCCCACCCGCTGCCCGA
>CAYMUE010000452.1:0-1628 GCA_964393505.1 uncultured Polyangiaceae bacterium | reverse complement strand
ACCCGCAGGCTTCACGGCTGCTCACGATGCTGTCGCTGGCGAAGTGCTCACAGTTGAGTCGATTGCGGCGACGATTCACGAACAGGAACAACGCACCGCTCGCCGGATCGAGGCGCAAGACCTGGCGTGTCACAGCCGCGAGCCGATCGAAGGAGCCTCGCAAGTCCATCGGTCCCGACGCGAGGAACACCGCGACGCCCGAAGGGCTCATCGCGGCCTCCGCAGCGCATCGATCGCCTCGACCAGGTCCCGGCCTCCGATGCCCGTCACCCCGAGCCTCGTGCCGTCGGGGAACACGACATCGAGCCTGGCCCCACCGGCTGCGTCCTGACCGGAGCGGACCACCACCGGCAACAAGGAGACCTCGTTCTCGCGAACGGGCGGCGTCGCTCCAGCCCCGCCGCGCATCTGGGCGTTGTTGATCCAGTTCCGCATCGTCACGTCATTGAGCCCGATCTCCGCCGCGATCTGGGCGAAGGACGCGCCCTCGGCGCGACGATCTCGCGCATACTCGACCGCGAGTCGGCGTGCCTCAGCCGGGTAGTTCGCCTGCTTGCTTCGACCACGATTCTTCGCCAACTCCGCACGCAACTGCGCCGCTCTCACCGCTGACATCATCGCCTCCTGTGCAGCACGCGAGGGCTCACCCTCTCGCGGCGCAGGACAGCCTGGCGATCGCATCCTGTCGTGTCCAGAACGCGGATCGCGGACCGGCTACCCTGCGACCCCATTCGCCAGCGAAAGGACGCGGGCGGCATGCAACTGCTCTCCGAACAGGTCGTCGCATGATGCGACGAACATGCGCCAGGTTCAGCGTGTTGCGGACCGAAATCGATCGAGGGATCAGGCGACGAACCAAGGGGTGCGGCCTTTTCATGCGCCGCCAACACCCGACGGGCACGATGGATTCCGAGCCCGTGAACATTTGCCGTCAAACGCTGGAAAAAAACGAGGGGATCTCTCAGGGCAGGCACAGGAAAAGTAGGTCAGAACGCTAGCCCTGCGACAGACCAGGAGTCTCCTCGGCCGTCGGCTTTCGCACCTTGCTCGTGAACTCGGCATCTGAGGCGCCACAATGGCGGAAGTTCTCCCGTGCCTGCCGGAGGCTCAGCCTGTTGGCGCCGCCCGCGTAGTCGGGATCACGAGCCTGCACGTCGTCGTCTTCCCACCAGCATACTGGGCAAATTGCGTAGGTGCCGGGCGGCTTCTGGTCCAGCGTCAGGAATCCGCAGCATGGGCATGGGTACCGCGTCGTCATGGCCCCACCTGCCTGAGCCAGTAGGCCATCCCATCCTGCGGACGGAACAACGTACGAATAGTCCCATCGGCAGCTCCCACTGCGAACTCGTTGGTACGGACGTTGTAACGCAGCACGTCGCCATTTGCCCTGGCTGCGCCGAGTATGTCGCCGCCGACATCTCTGCCTAGCAGGCTCTGTGCCCGCTCGAGGTACGCCGTCTGTGTGATGTTGCCGGCACCCCACTCGCCCGCGTGCTTGGCAAAATGGAATTCAAGCTCCCCGCCTGCGAAGGTCTTCGGCGCGTAGCGTGCCGCCGGCAGGAGCTTCTGCGCACCCCTTGCCGCCAGCCCTTCCGCAACGCCAGCCCCCACGCTGGGCGCTTCCAGCA
>CAYMUE010000451.1:0-1628 GCA_964393505.1 uncultured Polyangiaceae bacterium | reverse complement strand
CCGCCTGCCGCCAGAGCGCTGCCCGGGCCTGCGAACCAGACGGAGCGCAGCGCGTTGGGGAAGTCGCTCGCGGTCTCGTACT
This sequence comes from uncultured Polyangiaceae bacterium, assembly GCA_964393505.1. Taxonomy (GTDB): domain Bacteria; phylum Myxococcota_A; class Polyangia; order Polyangiales; family Polyangiaceae; genus JACRCQ01. The sequence goes on along the minus strand of CAYMUE010000451.1, from coordinate 1,546 downwards.
TGCCCCCTTGGAGCTGCGTCACGGTGGAAGAGCCCACGGCGAACAGCTCCGAAGCAGAGGAGCCGGCAATGCCCCGGTACTCGGCGTAGCCGAGCTGCGCGGAATACGGCTCCTCGTGCGCCTTCACCCAGACCGTTCCCTCGCGGCGGAGAATGGAGCCCTGGGCGGCCGCAAAGACGTTGTCCTTGTCCGCCCCCCAGAGGCTCCGGATCTGCGCGGAGGCTTCCTTGGACCAGACCTTTCCGTCATAGTGCAGCAGCACTCCATCGCCCGCGGCGTAGACGTCGCTCGAGCTCGTCCCCCAGACCGCTCGCAGCCATTCGTGGGTGCCCGAGTCGAGCACCTCCCACTGATTGCCATCCCCGCGCAGGATCGAGCCGTTTTCCCCAACCACGAAGACCTCGCTCGGCGAGCTTGCCCACACGCCGTTGAGCCACCCTGGCGCGACGGGCAGCGCGAGCTTCGTCCATCCGGAGCCGTCATAGTGAAGCACGGTGGAGTCTGCTCCGACGGCGAACACGTCACCGGGGCTCGAGCACCAGACGCCATGCAAGCTCCCGGTCGAGGGGATCTGCATGGGATTCCAATCGGTGCCTTCGCGGCGGACGATCAGGCCTTGGGAACCGGTGCCGGAGACCGGGCCGATCCCGACCGCGAAGACGTCGGTGGGAGCACACCCTCCCAAGGCTTCTATCGACCAGTTGATGGGCCACCGGACCGCGAACGAGAGCTGGTCGCCTTCGAGCTCCAGGATGCCCGAGTCCGCGGCGAGCCAGAGCTTGTCGCCGGAGCCAGAGAGGTTCCTGATGACCCCGGACTCGGGCAACACTCCGAGCTCGCTCCACGCCACGCCGTCATAGTGAAGCACCCGACCGAACAACCCTGCAGCGTACACGTCCTTCCCGGAGCGCCCCCAGATCGCACTGAGCTCCCCGCCCATGTCGGAGAACACTGTCGACCATGCCGCTCCGTCGAAGTGCAGGATCACGCTCTCGCTGTTGAATCCTCCCGCCACGTAGATATCGTCGGGCCCGGCCGCCCAGATCTGTTGCAGGCGCGGCCCGGCATCCTCCAACATGATGGTCCACGCTACTCCGTCGTAGTGGGCGATCTTGCCTCGAGGGTAAGGCTCTCCGTCAACGACTCGATCGGCGTTTGCGATGAGGTACAGGTTGGAGTCGGAGGTCCCCCACACCCCCTTCATGGACCAGGCGTCGGGGCTTCCGGGCTCGGGGCCGGGGGTTGGGAATCGGCTCCACGACGTTCCGTCGAAGTGGTGCACGGAGCCGACCTCGCCGCTGCCGAAGACGCTGCACTCGGAGAGTCCCGATATCCAGCTCAGGCCATGTCCGTCGATCTGCTGCCGTCGCCAGGTGTTTCCATCGAAGCGATAGACCCACTTTTTGCCCGCAATGAACACGTTGGAGGCCGAGGTCCCCCAAACCCCGAACAGGTTCAGGTGGGTTCCCAGGTCGAGGGGAGTCCAAGAGGAGCCGTCGTAGTGCATGGCGACGCCGTTGCGCCCGACGGCGTAGAAGTCCGTGGG
>CAYMUE010000450.1:0-1640 GCA_964393505.1 uncultured Polyangiaceae bacterium | reverse complement strand
CGGGCGGCGCGTCGGGGCAGGGGGGATCGAGCACGGGCGGCGCGTCGGGGCAGGGCGGGGAGAGCACCGGTGGCGCGTCCGGCGAGGGCGGCAGCAGCAGCGGTGGCGCGTCGGGAGAAGGGGGAGCAGAGCCGGGAGGCAGCGGGGGATCCGCTCCCGAAGACGCGAGCGCGGGCGGTGGATCCGGCGAGGATGCCGGCGCAGATTGATGGCGCCGTGCCTGCGAGCGCATGCTTCGCACTACGATCGATCGTCGGAGCTTTCGGGTCTCCAGCCCACAGATGCTAGGATGGTTCCGTGATCCCACCCGACAGGACCGGAACCATCCTGGCAGGCAAGTACGAGCTGGTCCGCGTGGCCGGCCAGGGCGGCATGGCGCAAGTCTGGCGCGCCAGGATCCGCGGCGATTCCTCCGCACGGTTCGTCGCCGTCAAGCGCATGCTCGTGGATGCTGACCGCGCCGAGCAGTTCGAAGAGTTGTTCCTCGAAGAAGCGCGTGTCGGACTCCAGCTCCGGCATCCCAACGTCGTCGGCGTCATCGACTTCGGCGCCAGCCGGGAGGAGGGCTACTTCCTCGTGATGGAGTGGGTCGAGGGGGTGGATCTGCTCGACTTCATGAGAGCCTTCCACACGGATCGACGGCACCTGCCGTGGCAGGCCGTGGCGGCCATCGGACACGGGGCGGCGATGGGCCTGATGGGAGCGCATGAGCGCAAGGGCGCGGATGGATCGCGTCAGCCGGTCATCCATCGCGATCTGACTCCCGGCAACATCCTTGTCGGGATCGACGGTTCGGTGAAGATCACCGACTTCGGTCTGGCGCGGGCGATGGATCGGGGCAACATGACGATGCCCAACACGATCAAGGGGAAGCTGTCGTACACGGCGCCCGAGGTCGCGGAGGGACAGAGAGCCACCGAGCGCAGCGACATCTTCAGTCTCGGGGTCACGCTGTGGGAGACCCTGGCGGGCTGCAAGCTCTTCGTGGGGAAGACCAACTTCGAGGTCATCGAAGCGATCCTGTCGTGGAACGTGCGGCGCCTCGCTCCGTTGCGTCCCGATATCCCCGCCAACCTGGTGGAGACGGTCGAGCGGGCCATTGCGCGTCATCCTGCCGATCGCTTCGCTTCGGCTCGCCTGATGGCCTCGGCGCTCCACAACATGCTGCGCGCCGATCCGGTTTCCGCGGCCCGGCTCGGTGCAACGGTCATGGCTGCGCGCGATCGACTGGCCGAGCTCGACGGGCTGGCGAACGAGGAGCCTTCGGTGATCGAGGTCGTGGTCGGGCCCGAGTCTGCGGCCCCTCGGGAGCGTGCTCCAGCGGCCCCGGCGGTTCGCCCCCCGCCACCGCCGGCCGAGCCCACGGCACGCAAGCGCCCCCCACCGACGCCGAAGCGCCCTGCGGTCGCCCCCAAGCCCGCGGCTGCCGCAGCGCCTCCCGCACAAGAGCGCCCCGCCTCTGCACCGGTGCGTCCTTCGGCCGAAGCGAAGAAGGGGAATCCCGTCGTCGCGCCGGCCCCTCGGCGCCCCACGGCGACGGTTCCGATCGCCCCTCCCGCGGCCCCGCTCATCCGCGACGCACGAGCCCCCCACGAGACCCTCGAGCTGTCCTTCAGCGACTTGTTCGCAGAGCGAATCGA
>CAYMUE010000449.1:0-1656 GCA_964393505.1 uncultured Polyangiaceae bacterium | reverse complement strand
CGACGTCGCCCGGGTTTCGCAAGCCGCTCGCCCGGCGTCGTGGAAGGAAGGCGTGGCGGGCACCCCCGCGGCGGATCCGGAGGGGGGGCCGGAAACGCGGCCATCGGTCGAAGGCGGCGCTATGATCGCTCCCCGACACGATGCTCGCCTCCTTGGGGGGGCGGGGATCTGGTGCCGAGGCCGAGCGGACGCTACGCCCGGTCGTCCTCGCACCAGGCGGGGCGGCATTCGCCCCCTCTGCAGTTCCGGGTTGCGGATTGGCTGCGCATCTAGGAGAGTCAACCTGCGGGGCCTCAACGGCCCAAGGCATTGCGCCATGACGAGCAAAGTTCCTCGACCGAGTCGCCGTAGCTCCGACGCGGTCCCGACCCGAGAAGAGACGCCCCTGTCGCCGGTGCTCGACGATCCCTTCGCCGGGCCGGCGGCTCGCGTGGTCGATCCCTTCGCCGGCCTCGAGGGAGTGGAGAAGGATCCCTTCCCGCCTCCCTTGGCCGCCCCCTTCGCTTCGCCCGCACCGCCCGAAGTCGATCCCTTCGCCGCGGGTCCGCCAGGGACCAAGGACAACCCGAACCTCGCGCCGAGCGTGTCGCTGGGCTCTCCGGAGGAGCTGGACGACGACGATCTGCTGGGGCTGTCGGGTCCGTCGTCCGACATCGTTCCCGACGTGGGCGACGGCGACATCGAGATCGACATCGGGGAAGACGTGCACGTGGAGGAGGAGCCCGCTTCGCCTCCGGTGTCCGCGCGATCGCCCTTCGGTCAGAGCTACCTGCGGCAGGCCGAAGAAGGCGATCCGAACCGCCCCACGGTCCCGGCGCCGCCCACCTATCCGGGCTCGGAGCTGATCCGTCAGTTTGCCGACGACGACGACGACTGAGGGTCAGCGCTTCTTGGGCGCCTTGACGGCGACCTTGCCGAGCAGATCGCCAAGGGTTCCGAAGCCGGCCTTCCCCTCGCGACCACGCCCCTCCTCCTTGCGGAACTGCTCGAACCGATCGCGCTCCTCGTCGGTCAGCATCGCCTTGAGCGAGAGCTTCACCCGCCCCTGCTCGTCGATCGCCACCACCTTCACCTCGAGCTGCTGCCCCACCGTGAAGTGCTTGCGGGGATCCGAGCCCCTCGGGAACACCGTCTCGGCCATCGGAAGCAGACCGCGCGCCTTGGGATCCGCAGTCCCTTCGATCTGCAGGAACGCCCCGTACGACTCGATGCGCGAGACGGTGGCCTTGACCTTCGCCCCCACCACGATCGCTTCCTTCGCCGAGGCGAGCACCTCCACGGCTCCCGGATCATCACCGGCGGCGCCGCCGCGACGCAGCGCAATCGGCTTCAGCCGCACTCCCCCGGACCGTCCACCCAGCTCCACCACCTTGGCCGTCACGCGCGAGCCCACCGCCAGCTCGATGCGATTCCCCGACGGATCCAGCAGATCCTGACCGTCGATGAACGCCTCCCGCTTGCCGTCCAGATCCACGAACACCGCGTCGTGCGTGACCTTCACCACCGTGGCTTCGATCTCCTCCCCTCGCGACAACCTGCGCTGCTGCGCAGACTGGCTCGACTTCTGGGAGAACAGTGCGGCAAAGGACTCTTCGGCGGGAGGCGTCTTGGGATCTTCGGGAAGCATGGGCCGCTTCTAGCACCGGTCCGTCCACC
>CAYMUE010000448.1:0-1670 GCA_964393505.1 uncultured Polyangiaceae bacterium | reverse complement strand
GAAGATCCACGCTCCGCACCGGGTGTGCGAGGAGAAGGAGTCGGACGCGCCGACGTGCACGCCGGGGGAGTACGAGGGAGAGCGGGTGCAGCCGAGTGCGCAGGCGCGCGACGCGGCAGCGCCGGACCTGGCCGCGGCGGACGCGAAGCGCAAGCAGCAGCTCGGGGTGACGTTGGCGACGAAGCTCAAGGCGCGCGGTGCGCCGTCGTCTCCCCTGGGCGATCAGCTCGCGGCGTGGATGCTGGAGGTTCGTCCTGCGGCGCAGATCGCGTACATCAACGCGGGGGGCATACGGAAGGATCTGCCGGAGGGGCCGCTGACGTACGGGGCGTTCTTCGAGATGTTTCCGTTCGACAACCGTTTCGCCTCGACGACGGTGAAGGTGTCAGCGGTACGGAAGCTGTTCGTGCACGGGCTGTCCGGGGGGCATGGCTTCTCGGTGGCCGGGGTGCAGGTGCGTGCGAAGTGCGGCAAGGCGGGGCTCGAGGTGGAGCTGATCCACAAGGGCAAGCGGCTGCGGGACGATCAGACGGTGTCCTTGCTGATGAGCGACTACCTGGCGATGACGCCGTCGGTGAACGAGGCGGGGATGCCGAAGGAGTCGTTCAAGTACGAGGACGCGCCGCCGATTCGGGAGGCGTTGGTGGAGCACCTGCGCAAGAAGGGGGGGACGGTGTCGGCGCCGGCAGCGGCGACGATCGCGACGCCGGAGGGGGTATTCCCGGTGAAATGTGGGGGCAAAGACATCGGATATTGAGGGCACGCTCCCACCCGCCTCGAGTCGCGGACCGGTGCTCGGGCAGCGGGTGGGGTCACGGGCCTTCGGCCGCGGAGGATTGGACCGAGTAGCGGGGGGCAGAGGACGAGCGACGAGGCAGCGCAGGATCGGTGTCGCACTGTGGCGTTGAGCCGCGGGAGATTCGAGGCCGACCTCGGCTGCGATCGGGTGGATGTCGTTTGCCGCCGACCTCGGTCTCGAGAGACTCCCCAAGCCCGCCAGGGCTTCTGCACGCTCAGCCGACGGCTCATCAGCCGTCGGGGGTGAAAGCGGTCTCCCCCGATCACACGAACGCGCCCGGTCATCGCGCCATCACACGCGCCGGAACGCGTCCCGCGCCGGTCCACATCCGGTCACGCGGCCCGTCTCCCGGGGCGCCTCGATCGCGGATCCACCCAATGGCGCAACGGTGAACACGATGGGGCCGCCGCATCTCTGCGGCGGAGAGACCTCATCGTCGGTGGCCTCGGGATTCCGGATGCCGGTCTGGCCCCGAATTCGATCGAGGTGCAGCGAGGGCTGTCATCGCTGCCCGGTGTTCGACCGGGCTGACGGCACGGGGGGCACGACGCGTGGATTGCCGCGCGTGGGTCACGACGCGTGGATTGCCGCGCGTGGGTCACGACGCGTGGATTGCCGCGCCTGGGTCACGATGCGTGGGGGACCACGCGTTGGGGATGGCGCGGTCGACATCGCCGCCGGTTGAAACCGACGGCTGGACAGCATCGGATGAGACAGAGAATCAAGCCCACTCCGTGGGCTCGGCGGAGTGCAATGAAGCCCCAATGAACCGTCGCGGGAATGGGGCTCGCCCGAGGGCGGTGCGGGCAACGAGGACCCCCCGATGCCGGGCAGGAACCCATCGCTGCGTCCTCGTCGTTCGCCCTCTGCC
>CAYMUE010000447.1:0-1674 GCA_964393505.1 uncultured Polyangiaceae bacterium | reverse complement strand
GGGCTCGAGGCGGGGTGGTTCGGGAAGGTCAGGTGGTTGCGCTCGCTAAACGCAGCCCGCATTCCGAGTTTCGGGGGGGACTGACGCAAGCTACCTCGTCTGCAGTCTTGCAGCCGACCGACTCACAAGCACCCAATGGGCGTAGCTCGTTCGCCGATACTCATTCGAGCCTCCAGCCGCTCGCGCCCCAGCTTCTGGGTGGACTCGGAAGGCCGAGGATGCTCCAGGCACAATGGAGCGAACCTGGGATTGCGGGAGCGGGGGGCGTCGGAGTAGACTCCGTCCCTGTCATGGGGCGAGACGACCGGGATCTCGCAGTTTCTTCGGAAGGACTCAAGTCATGGGCAACGCCAGATCGAACGGGTCTGCTTCAACTTGTCGCGCTGCACTGCGCAGCATCACGCTGCTCGCGTGGGTCGGTGCGATGGGGTGCTCCTCGACCGACAGCGAGCCTGCCGGGGACAATCCTGGCATCGATGCGAGCACCGACGGCGCGAGTGGATCGGGCGGCTCGAGTGGCTCAGGCGGATCGAGTGGCACCGGCGGATCGAGTGGCACAGGCGGCGGTAGCAGCGGAGGAACGGGGGGCTCGGGAGGCGTCGTCTACGGCACGCCTGGCCGGTCCTGCAATGGGATGGCGGGCACGGAATGCCATGGAGAGAGCTGCTGCGCGAGCATCCTGGTGCCGGGCGGGACGTTCCCGATGGGGAGGTGCGGAGACACTTACAACGCGTCCACGTGCACAGACGGGTACAACGGCTTCGCCCCCGGAGAACTTCCCGAGCACAGCGCGACGGTGGCGGAGTTCTACCTGGACAAGTACGAGGTGACGGTGGGGCGGTTCCGCAGGTTCGTGGAGCAGTACGACGGCACACCGCCGGTTGCCGGGGCTGCGGCGCACCCCCTGATCGCGGGGAGCGGATGGGACAGCGGGTGGAACGCGAACCTGGCAGCGTCGCAGGCGGCGCTGAGCAGCAACTTGAATTGCTCTCCGGGCTTCCAGACGTGGACCGACACGGCAGGAGCGAATGAGCAGTACGGAATCAACTGCGTGAGCTGGTACGAGGCGTTTGCGTTCTGCGCGTGGGATGGTGGAAGACTGCCGACGGAGGCGGAGTGGGAATACGCGGCGGCGGGTGGGAGCGAGAACCGGCTGTATCCGTGGGGGAGCGAGGATCCGGACAAGAACACCTCGCTGGCGAATTTCCGCTCCAGCGACTTTCTCTCGTTGATTGCGGTGGGGAGCCATCCGTTGGGAGTGGGTCGTTGGGGCCAGATGGATCTGGCTGGAGGGATGGCTGAGTGGGCGTTGGATTGGCATGCCGGCTACAGCACGGAGCCTTGCGTCAACTGTGCCAATCTCGACGTAGCTTCCACCCGGGTGCTCCGCGGCGGGGATTGGTTCGACTACGCCTACAGCCTGCGCGCGGCCTACCGCTACAACTACCTCGACCCGACCTGGCAGGACTCCAGCATCGGGTTCCGGTGCGCAAGGCTGCCGTGATTTGGGGTGCGAGTGTTGATGGTACACAGAATCTCTCGCAACCCTTGATGCTTCATCCGCGCTTGGCTCGCGCTTCCACCTGATCTCCCCGACGCCGCTCGCCCTCCGCCCCACGCCCACCCGGTCCAATCCTCCGCGGCCGAAGGCCCGTGACCCCACCCGCTGCCCGA
>CAYMUE010000446.1:0-1675 GCA_964393505.1 uncultured Polyangiaceae bacterium | reverse complement strand
GACAAGCAGCGCTGCTACGGCATCGCGCGCGGCGAACTGTGCGAGGCCGTTGCCGCTGTCGAAGTCGATCATGCTCTCGGCGGCTGCACCGCAGAGCAACTGCGTACGGTCCACCTGCTCGGCAGCCGTCTCAACGCCATGCTCGCCCCGCTCACTCGATGAATCGCTTGCACGCGCAGGGGGCTTCGGCTCCCTGCTTCGATCGAGCCCGGGCTTCGGGAGGAGGGACGAGGGAGGAAGGCCCAGGGATGAAGGCCCAGGGATGAAGGCCCAGGGAGGAAGGCCCAGGGATGAAGGCCCAGGGAGGAAGGCCCAGGGATGAAGGCCCAGGGAGGAAGGTCCAGGGAGGAAGGCCCGGGGGAGAGGGGGGGGAGCGAACCGGGCGCCGAGACGACGCCCGGTCGTGAACGTCGGTTAGCGACGACCGCCCAAGCGCGTGAGCATCGCGCACAGACGCCAGAGCAGCGCCAGCGCCGAGTCCGCCGTCGGCTCCGAGATGAGCCCGAGTCGCTGCGCCGACTCGATGCACGCCGCCGCTTCGCACGCCTCGGCGCGGGCTACGCGCAACCGGCACTGCCGGTCCGCGCCGCTGCGCGCGGCCCCCTCGGTCAACTGCAGCAACGCGCTGAGCGACGATCGTCGAAGCTGATCGGACAGCGTGCCGTACGGGCGCCCAAGCGAGCGCGCGATTCGGTCCGATTGCACCATCGCCTCTTGCGCCACGTGGAAGGCATCGAGCCGGTGGTGGTCGAACTGCCAACGAGGCTGCGGGGTGGATTGGAGCTGTGTCATGGTGTCCTGGGAGGCCTGCGGGAGAAGGGGCGCGGGCTTCGCCCTTCACGCGCAGCTCGCGTGACAGCGCGGTTGGGCTTTGGCTCCGCGCATGGGGGAGCTGGCGCGCGAGGTGCGCGCCTGCGGCGGGCCCGCGACCCGTCCGCAGGCCGACCCCACCACGACACCGATTCAACGAGCCGGTTGCGAGACACGCTCGGCCGCGCGCGGTGCAACCCTGCGGCGACCTCCGCGGCCGGCCAGCCCCTCTTGCGCTGCTCGCGCTCGGCGTGTCGCTGCACGTTCACCGCATTCGCTCGTCGCGCCCGCTTCCTCGTCTTGCCCTCACTCCGCTCTCGCTCCCCGCTCGCCTTGCACGCTACCGCTGGCCGATCCCTCCGCAGCGAGCCAGCGCGGGGCGGGCGGGCTCCCGCCGCCAACCTCCGCACCCCGGGGGGAGCGCTGGCGAGCGCCCCACCCGGCAGGTCTGCGGCAATGGGCCGAGGGGCGAGCAGATGCAGGTGCGCCCAGTGCAAGACATTTAGATGCGCCGGCCCTAGCGCTTGCCCGCTCACCCGGATCTCAACGAGGGTTCGGACGCGCTCGACTCGGTCGTCAGGTCACGGAGGCGGAGCTGCCTCGCCCTCGCTTCGCGGCGCCTTGAGATCGACATCCCGGGCGTTGGGGCCGAGCAGCGTGCCGCACATCGTGCGACACAGCTTGTCCTGGTCCTTGCACTTGCACTCGCCGCGAGCCTTGAGCTCGAGCTTCTGCTTCATCTGCTCCACGCTGAAGCGCGCGAGGCTCTCCACGCGACGGAAGTTCCAGTTCCCCTTGACCTGCTTGGGCGTGCGCGGGTCGGTCGCCTTGAAGTCCGCCTCGCCACAGCAGCGGAAGCTCAGGA
>CAYMUE010000445.1:0-1680 GCA_964393505.1 uncultured Polyangiaceae bacterium | reverse complement strand
GGATCCGCGGCGCATGATCGCAGAGAGCCTATCGCCGCGGGCGCACGGCGGCGTCGGCGCCGGCCAGGGCCTCGTCGAAGTGCGGATACATCCAGAGGCGAATGTCGCCGCCGTCGAGGACCATGGTCGGTGACATCCTGGCGACGCGCAGGGGAGCCGCGGGCTCGCGGAAACGCCGCGCACGGATCCGCAACAAGTGCCCGCTCCCGAGATCGGCCAGCACGTGGAAGTCGTCGCGATCGACCTTGGAGAGCACGAGCATCGGCGCCGCGGAGGCGCGTTCGAGGCGGAACACCGCAGATGCACCGGCAAACGCGCCTTCGAAGTCGCGAGTCCCAAGCTCCGTCAACACCTGTCGCACGCGCGTGTGGACGTCGGAACCGATATGCCGGAACAACTCCACGCGATAGGGGGTGCCTGCGTACGTCGAGTCCGGGTCCTCGAGCTCGCGCCAGCTCTCCACGGCGCCGATCGGGTCGATCCCGTACTCCCTCGCGAGGCTCAGCCGGATAGCCCTCCAGGCGGGGCTCTCGGGGAGGTCTTCGAGAGGGCGGTCTGCGTGAGGAGTGTGCCAATGCACTGCAGCCGGCGGGTCGCCCTGATAGCGCAGCAACGAGGCCCGCCACGGGTTGAGATCGCGCAGCTCCGCCCGGAGCTGGATCAGATCCTGCGGAGTCTCGACCTTGTGGTGGTGGCCGAGGGCGGTCTGTACGAGGTGCTTGTACTTGCCGACGGCGAAGACGCGTCGCTTGAAGGCCCAGGCGAGGGTCAGGTCGGGCTGAATGCCACTCACGCAACGGAACACGAGGTGGCCGAGGAACGGCGAGATCGGGGCGAACTCGTTGCCGAGGACGCCGTACCACACGGCCGGCTGGTCCAGGTCCTCCAGCCGCGCCATGCGCTGCGGATCGCGCAGCGGAGGGAAGCCGTCCTTCGCCTGGAAGAAGGGCCACACCTCCTCCAGCCGGTACGTGGGCTCCTTCTCGAGCTGCTGATACGAAATCGCCCGGCGCGCCGCTCGGGACAGCTGATCCTCCTTGGGATCGTATCCCTCGGTCCGATACGCCGCGGACAGCTTCTCGTGAGACCGCGAGAGCTGCGCAACGATCCCGCAGTAGATCGCCTCGAAGGCGTCCTTGCCCTCCGTGCGCGGCTCCTCGGGCGGATCGTAGGCTCCCACGATCAACGCCGTCAACGCATCCGACGGCGCAGCCGGCGCGCCGTCGAGCCACAGCTCGAGCGGTTCGGGTGGACGGATCGTGTTGGGACGTCGCTGGGTGACCATGGAGTGCTCCGGAAGCGCGGTGCGCAGAGTGCACCAAACCGCAGACGAAGCGAAGGGGGATCGTGCGACCGGAGGTAGACCCGTGGGGAGTTCCAGATTCACCGCAAATACACGGCGAAGTCGTACTCGATGCCGTTGGAGGACGACCACGCCGCGTTGCCGCAGGTGACGTTGGAGCAGGCGTTGGTGGACGGGCCGAAGGTGTCGGTGCCGAAGAAGCCGGGGGTCGTGCCGGTGTAGCAGGTTCCCCAGCCGCCCTGCGCCTCGGAGGTCGTGCGAAACGCTCCCCCTGCGCAGTTCATCCCCGCATAGGTCTGCCCCGTGCAACAGTAGTGGATATCGTGCCAGTTGCCGAGCCCCCCTCCCACGTTGTTTGCCGGCGTAGCCTCGTGGGA
>CAYMUE010000444.1:0-1713 GCA_964393505.1 uncultured Polyangiaceae bacterium | reverse complement strand
CAGCCGATCTCCAGCGCGCGGTCGATCGCCCCGATCCGAGTCATGGACCGCAGCGCAGGACACTCGTACTTGTCCTGCACGCAGGCGCGCACAGGGTTGTTCATCGCCACGAACTCGAGGGCGTTGAGCTTCATGGGACCGAGGGTTGACCATCCGGAACACGGAGACAAGACGCCTCTCATGCTGCCGACGGCCGAGGGGGGTCGGCGGTGTCCACACCGCCCAACGCGTGATGTGCACCGTCTTGCACCGCCCCGCGCGCTTTGCGATGCTCTGCGCGTCGCGCTTCTCCCTCGATCCATGCCTTCGATCCATCCCCCCCGCGGCTCCTTGGCGATCGTTGTCACCGCCAGCGCCGCCTTGCTCGCCGGCTGCCAGCTCTTCTGGCCCGTGGACGACTACGCGTCTGGCGCGGGCGCTGCGGGCGCTTCGATCGAAGCGGGGGCAGGAGGGAACGCTGGCGGCGATGCGGGCGCGCCCGTGTGTGGCGAAGGGCTCAAGCTCTGCTCCGGAGCCTGCGAGAAGGCCGATCCCGAGCACGGGTGCGACGAGGTCTCGTGCGCGCCGATCGACCCCTCGACCGACGGGGAGCATTGCGGAGCGTGCGGTCACACCTGCAATGGGGACCCTTGTGTCGCCGGCGCGTGCACGGTGACCGACATCGCGAAGGGCCAGGCCGGACCCAACCAGGTCGCCGTGGATTCCACGCACGCGTATTGGACGAACGGCGGCGACGGCACCGTGATGCGTGCCCAGAAGAAGGGGGGAACGCCGCAGAAGATCGCCTCGGGGCAGACAGCGCCCGACTTCATCACCGTGGACGCATCTCACGTCTACTGGACCAACAACGTGGACAACGTCGGGGCCGTGATGCGGGTCGCCAAGGACGGCAGCGCTGCTCCGCAGGTCCTCCGGTCCGGAGCCGACGCACCCAACGCGATCGCCGTCGACGCGACGGGTCTGTTCTGGGTGGAGTACGCATCGGGAGAGGTGTGGGGGGCCGTTGCGGGGGGCAGTCCGAAGAAGCTGTCGACCACGGCGGCGTCGTCGCTGTTCGGAATCGCCCTGGACGCGGACTGGGTCTATTGCACGGAGCACGCGGACGGTGGGCGCGTGCTGCGCATGGCGAAGGCGGGCGGAGCGCTGGAGGCGGTGGCGTCGGCGCAGCCGAGCCCGGCAGGAATCGCTCGCTTGGGTGCGAGCCTGTTCTGGGTGACGACGTTCGGGCCCGAGGTGATGCGCCTCGATCCCGGAGGCGAGCCCGTCGTGATCACGATCGAGCCGGAGGGGCAGATTGGTGCGACGATGATCGCGGTGGACGGGGAGGGTGCATTCTGGTCGCAGGCCCACAAGAAGACGGCCATCGAAGGATGGGTGAAGCGCGTCGATCCGGACGGTGGCGAGCCCGTGCAGTTGACTCCCAGGCTCGTGGAGCCGCGGGGACTGGCCGTCGATTCCACGCACGTCTACTTCACCGATGTCGCAGCGGGACGGGTTGCACGGGTGTCGAAGGGGCGTTGAGGGCCGCGTCAACCGCAGGCATTCGATCGCTTCATTCGCAGTAGAACACGCGAATCTCCACGACATCGATGTAGGCGGTGGCGACTCCTCCGTTGTAGTTGTTGTGCGCGGCGAGCTCGAACCCAAACCCGCTTGCGTTGATGTCCGCGGGGGTCCAGCTCGCGCCCCAGGTGTCGCCCTCTCCGCCGTACT
>CAYMUE010000443.1:0-1713 GCA_964393505.1 uncultured Polyangiaceae bacterium | reverse complement strand
CAGCCGATCTCCAGCGCGCGGTCGATCGCCCCGATCCGAGTCATGGACCGCAGCGTGGGACACTCGTACTTGTCCTGCACCCAGGCGCGCACCGGGTTGTTCATCGCCACGAACTCGAGGGCGTTGAGCTTCATGGGACCGAGGTTCGACCATTCGGAACACGGAGACAAGACGCCTCTCATGCTGCCGACGACCGAGGGGCGTCGGCGGAACGAACACCGCCCAACGCGCGATGCGCACCATCTTGCACCCCCCCGCCCGCTTTGCGATGCTTCGCGGGTCGCGCTTCTCCCTCGATCCATGCCTTCGATCCATCCCCACCGCAGCTTCTCGGCGATTGTTGTCACCGCCGGCTCCGCTGTGCTCGCCGGCTGCCAGCTCATCTGGCCCGTGGACGACTACGCGTCCGGCGCGGGCGCTGCGGGCGCTTCGATCGAAGCGGGGGCAGGAGGGAACGCTGGCGGCGATGCGGGCGCGCCCGTGTGTGGCGAAGGGCTCAAGCTCTGCTCCGGAGCCTGCGAGAAGGCCGATCCCGAGCACGGGTGCGACGAGGTCTCGTGCGCGCCGATCGACCCCTCGACCGACGGGGAGCATTGCGGAGCGTGCGGTCACACCTGCAATGGGGACCCTTGTGTCGCCGGCGCGTGCACGGTGACCGACATCGCGAAGGGCCAGGCCGGACCCAACCAGGTCGCCGTGGACTCCACGCACGCGTATTGGACCAACGGCGGCGACGGCACGGTGATGCGTGCGCAGAAGAAGGGGGGAACCCCGCAGAAGATCGCCTCGGGCCAGACCGCGCCCGACTTCATCACCGTGGATGCGTCCCACGTCTACTGGACCAACAACGTGGACAACGTCGGAGCCGTGATGCGGGTCGCCAAGGACGGCAGCGCCGCGCCGCAAGTCCTCCGGTCCGGAGCCGACGCACCCAATGCGATCGCCGTCGATGCGGCGGGAGTGTATTGGGTGGAGTACGCATCGGGAGAGGTGTGGGGGGCCATTGCGGGGGGCAGTCCGAAGAAGCTGTCGACCACGACGGCGTCGTCGCTGTTCGGAATCGCCCTGGATGCGGACTGGGTCTATTGCACGGAGCACGCGGACGGTGGGCGCGTGCTGCGCATGGCGAAGGCGGGGGGAGCGCTGGAGGCGGTGGCGTCGGCGCAGCCGAGTCCGGCAGGAATCGCTCGCTTGGGTGCGAGCCTGTTCTGGGTTACGACGTTCGGGCCCGAGGTGATGCGCCTCGATCCCGGAGGCGAGCCTGTCGTGATCACGATCGAGCCCGAGGGGCAGATCGGTGCGACGATGATCGCGGTGGACGGGGACGGTGCATTCTGGTCGCAGGCCCACAAGAAGACCGCCATCGAAGGATGGGTGAAGCGCGTCGATCCGGACGGTGGCGAGCCCGTGCAGTTGACTCCCAAGCTGGTGGAGCCGCGGGGACTGGCGGTCGATTCCACGCACGTCTACTTCACCGATGTCGCAGCGGGACGGGTTGCGCGGGTGTCGAAGGGGCGTTGAGGGCCGCTTCAACCGCAGGCATTCGATCGCTTCATTCGCAGTAGAACACGCGGATCTGCAGGACATCGATGTAGGCGGTGGCGACTCCTCCGTTGTAGTTGTTGTGCGAGGCGAGCTCGAATCCGAAATCGCCCGCATTGATGTCCGCGGGGGTCCAGCTCGCGCCCCAGGTGTCGCCCTCTCCGCCGTACT
>CAYMUE010000442.1:0-1718 GCA_964393505.1 uncultured Polyangiaceae bacterium | reverse complement strand
GCCAGCCGCGAATCCTGTGCGCCAGACTTTCGATCGGGCGGTGCTCAAGATGGACGCCGACGAGGTCGGGCGGTACTGGATCGATCAGAGCATCCGAGGGCGAATGAAGCCACCGCGCACGGTCGACTCCGTGGGCGCGATGATCCGATTGCTCGAGAAGAACGCGGCGGCGGTGGGCTACGCCCCGATCACCACGGTCACGGCGCACACACGACTCCTGCGCATCGACGGCAAGATCCCATCCGAAGAGGGCTACGGCGTCGTAGCCTGATCTCCCCCATGTCGCTCGCCCCCGGGGGGACATCACGATGGGAGGCCCCGGCGCAGCAAGTGGCACCGCGCTTGCTGGATGGAGCCTCGTGAACCTCTGCGGACTCGAAGGCAGGATCACGGCCCGATACGGTCTGGTGCCCCGCCACGGGTGGCGAGGTGCTCTGCAGCAGGCCGTTCGCGAGATCGGTCGCGCGCGCGCCCTGAGCGAAACCGAGCTGATGCTCGCCAGCTTCCACGATCCCGACCTGCTCCGGGAGCTCGCCGGCGCTCTTCCGTCGAAGCAAGGCGGGGTTCCGATCAGCACCGACGCCGTGCACCTGCTGGCGCGCAGGCTTCGGGAATCGAGTCCGCCGGAAGCCGTGACGCCGCCGTGGCGCATCTGGACCGCATGCTGTTCGACCGGAGAGGAGACCTGGGGAGTCGCGGCGATGCTGCTCGACGAGCTCGCAGGCGCGCGCGCACTGACCGTGCTGGGGACGGACCTGTCGGTTGCAGCGATCGAACAGGCTCGTCGCGGAGAATACGAGCTCGATGCGATGCGAGGGATACCGCGCGAGGTTCTCTCGAAGCAGGGCAAGCAGGCCTCCAGCGTCTGGCGCGCGTCCACGAGACTCCGAGAGGTCGTCTCGTTTCGGCACCTCGCGATCCAGGAAGTGCTTGCGGAAGGCGTGCCGCGAACCTTCGACGCGATCGTCTTCTGCAACGCAGCACGGTATCTCGACGCAGCCGCGCTGGAGCTCGCCTACCAGGGATTCTGGGCTGCGTTGGAGCCCCACGGCGTGCTCCTGATCGGCGACGACGACCCCCCTCCGGAGACCTCGTTGTTCCGGACCGTGGAGGGCTGCGAGCGTGTCCTATCGGTCTGCTCGCACCCGCTCGAGTCGTGTGGTGAGACGACCACCCCCGACCCGCACCTGCTCGCGCAGTCGGGAGACGAAACGACGGCGGCGCTGCGTCTGGCTGATGCCGCGATCCGTCGCGCTCCGACCGACGGACGGGGATATCTGGCGCGAGGGCAGGCTCTGCTGAAGGCATCGCGACCTGCGGAGGCGCTCGAGGATCTGGAGCGTGCCGCCTACCTGATGTCCAGCGACGAGCTCGCGGAGTACTGGTGCGCGTTGGCCGCCCACCGTTGCGGCCAGGCCCTCGACGCGCACCGACGACTGGTGCGAGTGATCCACCGGCTATCGTCTCGTCACCCCGAGGAAACCCTGAGCGACGGAGCGACTTCGGTGGAGGAGCTGCGCGTGGTTGCAGTGGCGCTCGCTCAGCGGGCGCGTTGACCGCAGCTCAACCAGGTCGGTCGCGGTCCAAGACTCTCCTGACGCGCTCGAGCAGAGCACGAATGGAGAACGGCTTCTCCAGATAGTCGTCGCCAACCAGCATCCGTCCCTCCTCGTCCACGATGCCGTCGCTGTGCCCCGAGATGAACATCACGCGTAGTG
>CAYMUE010000441.1:0-1770 GCA_964393505.1 uncultured Polyangiaceae bacterium | reverse complement strand
CGGGGGATCATGGGCGCTGCATACCACTGGCAGCGGTCTCCGTCGCGAGACGAGGCCGCCCGTGGCTCAGCAGGACACCCGCGGCGTCAGGTGTCGATCCCGAGAGCCTTGCGCATCTCGGCGATCTCTTCCTCGCGATCGCTGAGGGGTTTGTCGAACTCGACGGCCACGCGGCGGGACCACGGGCCGGTGACGTCGGGAGAGAGGCGCTCCACGCGGACGACGCGGCCTCCTTCGACGCGGTAGTTGGTGCACTCGGCGGTGAGGTACAGATGCAGCTCGACCTCGTCTCCGACCGAGAGCTTGGAGCTGTGAACGAGCAGGAGTGCTCCGGTCACGCTCAAGTCGCGGATCAGCGAGGGGCGCTCCAGCCCGTCGGGAGGCACGACCGAGGCCGGGAAGCAGGCCAGGAACCTGGTGTGTTGGCGACGTTCTTCGGAGTTGTTCTGGGACATGGCTATTGGGCGATCCTAACGCAGCAGGGATGCGATTGCCCAGTCCCCTCGCCAGCGAGCGTCATCGGGGAGAGCGCGAGGGGAACCTGTCCGGGACGCGAATCGAGGGGTCGAAGGAGCAGTGCAGGGTCTTCCAGCGCAGCTCCGACACCTCGCTGCCTTCCTTGGCGAACAACCAGGAGCGCTCCGGTCGGGTGAGATCGATGATGGCGGACAGCGTCGACTCGGAAGCTCCGTCGCGGGAGGCATGCATCATGCTCACGCATCCCTGCCCCGCCTTGCCGTAGACCGTAGCCTCGTCGGTCATCATCCACTCCGTCTCGCCGTCGTCGATCCGGATTTGCACCGGATGGCGCAGCGCCCCGTCCGCCGGGGACACGATCCTATGCGTGGTGCGCAGCTCCTGCGGCGTGCATGCGCGCGGGGGATCGCCCGCTTCGGACAGCATGGGAGCAGGGAGAACCTCGGCGACGCCGGGCATCGTGCCGCGGAAGCGCAGGAGGCGAGCATAGGCGGAGGGGTGCTCGGGATGTGCGACGGTGACGGCAATGGACGTGGTCGGGTCGGCGATGGAGAAGGCCCAGGTCGCGCGAGCGCTCCACCCTGCGCTTGCGGCGACCTTCGGCACCAGGGTCATCGCGTCGAACCTCGCGGAGCCCGAGACCTGGCGCGCGCGCAGCACCGCGGTGTTCCAAGGGAAGAAGGCAATCGGAAGATCCTGACCGTCGGCGCGGATCCATTCGGTGCGGACAGCGACGTAATCCGATCCCCAGGGGAACGACGTCCAGGTGGGAGCCCACGCCGCGCGAGCCCTCCCCGCGCGGTCCAGGAAGAACATCCCGCCCTGCCGATCGGAGCAAGTCGCGTGGGCACAGACGAAGATCCCGTCGGCCGCAACCGAGAGCAGCCCGGTGAGAGCCGTCAGCCTCTGGGGATGATCCTGCGAGACATCGTCGGTTTGCAGCGATCCCGCCACGGGGATGCGGCCGCGCTTCACCCCCGGCGACCACAGGTCCACCCAGCGGACGTCGATATTGCGCAAGGGGCCGTCGAAGACGACTTCCCCGTCGGGATCGCGCGGGACGGGGTAGCGGAGGACGGCGACTCCTTCGGCCTGGTGGGAGATAGCGGTGGCGACGGACTCGCCGCGGACGGGGTCGAGCAGTGCGATGGTGTCCACGCGGGGGGCGGGATTGGAGGAGGCGACGGAGAACGAGACGCGGCCGGTCTCGGGGTCGTTGGAGACGACGGTCCAGGCCGTGCCGTTGCGGTCCATTTCGTAGGAGAGGGGCGCCGACTCGGCGGAGTCGATGTG
>CAYMUE010000440.1:0-1773 GCA_964393505.1 uncultured Polyangiaceae bacterium | reverse complement strand
GGGTGGGCCAAGAGGGACTCGAACCCTCGACCGACGGATTAAAAGTCCGCAGCTCTACCAACTGAGCTATTGGCCCAGGAAAGTGGAGCGTCTTGTGCCACAAGTCGCTGCGCCTGTCGACAGAAAGCAGAGGCGAGTGCCGTGCCGACGGGTCCCCGTTTCAAGGCGCGAGCCGCTCGTCCAACGCTCCCGCTCGACATTGCTTCGTGCGCCCCGCTCGGAGTCCAGGGGCTGGCCGTTTGCGATCGACGCGGAGGGTTCGCGATGGGACCGCGGGACGCCCGGTTGCCCGCGTCAACGGTGCTGGTATCTTGATCGTGGTTTTCCCTGTGAGGTCGGGTCATGGCGCGCATTCGAATGGCACGTGCGTGGATCGTAGCAGCGGCGCTTCTGCCGGCCTCGTGGGCTGGTTGCGGCGGCGACGAGTTCACCGCGGCTCAGCCCGGGACCGGGGGAGCTGGCGGTGCGGATGCCTCCACCGATGCTCCTTCGAACGGCGGCAGCGCGGGTGCCGCCGGCAAGGCCGGGGCTGCGAACGGCGGTGCGGCAGGAGCGGCGGGGACCAGCTCCGGCGGCGCTGCGGGGGAAGCGTCGGGAGGCGCTGCCGGCGAGGCCGGTGGGGCCGCGGGCGCGACGAACGGTGGAGCAGCCGGCAATGCGACAGGGGGTGCCGCAGGCACAGCGGGCTCGGCCAACGGTGGCGCTGCAGGCGATGCGACAGGGGGTGCCGCAGGCACCGCGGGCTCGGCCAACGGTGGCGCTGCAGGCGCGGCGGGCGCGGCGGGAGGAGGCGGCTCGGGTGGCGGCTCTGGCTGTTCGACGACGGAGACATGCGCCCCTGTGCCCAGCGGCGGTTGGGGCCAGTGGCAGCTCGTTTCGTGGATCGCCGAGGGAGCTTCTGGAACGTGCACAGGTGGACTCGACATGCGTCACGCACCGGACCTCCTCCCGCCCCCCCCCAAGTGCACCTGCACCTGCGGAGAGATCAAGGGGGACTGCCAGGCTGCATTCGCGTGCTCTTCGAACTCCGGCGGAACGTGCGCGGGTGGCGCCTACAACAAGACGACCCTCACCAGCGCGTGCCAGGAGCTGTCCATCGAAGCGATGAACGGCTCCTGCGGTGTCGGCAACGTGGGGGCGGTCGGAACATGCGAACCCGGTGTGAAAGCCCTGTACGACGACATTTCCCCGCGCCTTGGGGAATGTGCGGTGTCGCAGCCGTCATCGTGCAGCTCGGGCGGGCGTTGCGCGGCGAACAAGACCGCGGGCGCACTTGCGGGGCCGTGCATCCGTTTCGTGGGGAGCACGACGGCGCCCTGTCCCGCGCCGTACACGAAGCCCCAGAAAACCTACCTGTTAGCCGATGACAAGCGCGTGTGCACCGCGGGAGACGACAACAACGGGTGCACCTGCAAGGTCGCAACGGGGACCTGCGCGAACACGGACCCAAACTCCCTCGGCCACGCGCTGCTGACGCAGGGTGGCTGCGCGAGCTCCTTCGCGCAGAAGCTTCTGACCCCCGGCTGGATCTGCCAACAACTCGGCTCCGGGGGCACTGCCACGCTCTACGGCGCGACGCTGATGAACTTCACGCCGAGCTTCTCGGTCCCCGCCTGTCCGACCAGCGGCTCGCCCACGGTGACTGGCGACATCGGCTGGGACTCTGCCGAGACGCTCTGCTGCATGCCCTGAGCGAGGACTCGAACAAGGTCCTCGCTCTTCGCAGACGCGCCGATGGTGTCACGCGCATCCTTCGCGATGCACCGACGAGCC
>CAYMUE010000439.1:0-1775 GCA_964393505.1 uncultured Polyangiaceae bacterium | reverse complement strand
GGATCGCGTGCGGGATGTTGGTGTCAGAGGGCCGGGACAAAGGGAGACGGCCGTTGCCTAGAATCGTTATTCGCCAGAAGTACGATTCGGAAGAGAGGGCAACGACCGCCAATGGACACTCTAATGGATATGCCGCCGCTCCGCGAGGACGGCACGCTGGACCTCACCGAAGCCGCGAGGCTCTCGCTCGAGCGCATGGTCAACGAGATCATGGACGCCCAGGCCGACGAGCTGTGCGGCGAGGGCAACCGCCGCAACGGCTACCGCGAGCGGGGGCTGATGACGATGGTCGGCGAGATAACGCTCAGGATCCCGAAGCTCAGGGAGGGCACCTACTTCCCCGACGAGCTCGTCAGGCCCTACTCGCGGGTCGACCGCTCCGTCGTCGCCGCCGTCCGGGAGGTCTACGCGAGGGGGCTCTCCACGCGCAAGATCGAGAAGGCGGCCGACGCGCTCGAGTTCGGCAGCCTCAGCCCCTCGCGCGTCTCGGCGATGACCGCCGACCTCGACGACGAGGTCGCGGCCCTGCGCGCCGAGCGCTTCGAGGGGGCGTTCCCGTACCTGTGGCTCGACGCCACGTGCATCAAGTGCCGCGACGAGGGGCACGTCCAGGGCAGGGCCGTCGTCACCGCGATAGCCTGCGCGGAGGACGGGTCGAGGCGCTTCGTGGGCTTCGACTGCGTCGACGTCGAGTCGACGTCCTCCTGGAAGGCCTTCCTCAGGGGGCTCCGCGCACGCGGCGTCTCCGGCGTGCGCTGCGTGACGTCCGACGCCCACGGCGGGCTGGTCGCCGCGGTCTCCGAGGTGTTCCCCGGCGCGGCGTGGCAGCGCTGCATCGTCCACCTGGAGCGCGACCTGGCCGGCTGGCTGCCGCGGAGGCAGGACAGGGCGGCGGGCATGGCCGCCCTGAGGGCGGCGTTCGCCGAGCGCGACCCGGGCCTGGTCCGGGCGATGTACCGCCAGGCCGCCGAGCAGGTCTCCGCCCTCTCCGGGAGGGCGGGGAGGCTCCTCGAGGACGCCGAGGCCGACGCCCTCGCCTACCTCGACTTCCCGTACACCCACCACCTGAAGCTGCGGACCAACAACGTGCAGGAGAGGGCGAACGAGGAGATCAGGAGGCGCGTGAAGGTCATCTCCGCGTTCCCCTCCGAGGCCTCGATGATGAGGCTCGTCGGGGCGGTCCTGCTCGACGTCAACGACGAGTGGTCCGACATGAAGTTCCTCGACGCCGAGGGGCTGGGGGACGTGAGGCGGCGGCGCGGAGATCCCGAGCCGCCGAGCCCGGAGCTGGTCGAGAAGGCCAGGGCCTACGTCCTGGCGGCGATGGAGGAGAAGAGGAGGGCGGCGTGAGGGGAAAGGTGTAGTGTAGGGGCAACGGTTGGGGCGCGGCTGCCTCCCAGAGCGAAGGACCCTGACACCAACGTTCAGCACACAACCCGTATTTGTGTCGTGCGATAGCTTTTTGTGCGTAATCCTATCGTGCGACACGGCCGCCGCCCTGGGTCGTGCCGTGCGACACACCCGCCGCCCGTACGCGGCTACATCCGGCGCACGACGCCGAGCGTCACCTCGGCGGCGAGACGTGCGGTCACGACGAGGTCGTCCACCTTGCCGTCAAGCTCTTCGTACTTCTCGCCGCACACGTTGCTGATCGACCGCACGGCAAGGAACGGAATGCCGGCCCGCGCGCACACCTGCGCGGCCGCAACGCCCTCCATCTCCTCGCAGTCGGCGCGGTACTCCCGACGGATGCTCTCGAGCACCGCGGGCTCAGT
>CAYMUE010000438.1:0-1800 GCA_964393505.1 uncultured Polyangiaceae bacterium | reverse complement strand
CGGTGTTCGTGGTGACGGGCGCCGGCGGAGCGATCACCTCGGCGATCACGGCGGACCTTGCCACTCGGTCGAAGGGCACGTTCCACCTGCTGGACCTGGCGCCGCTGCCCGACGCGGGCAATCCGGACCTTGCGAGGATCCGCACGGATCGCGAGGGGCTCAAGAAGGAAGTGACCGAGCGATTGCGCAAGACGCAGGAGCGAGTCACGCCGGTGATGGTGGATCGGGAGCTGGGGCGCATCGAGCGCGACGTCGCGACGCTGGAGGCGATTCGCGGCGTGGAGAAGGCCGGCGGCCGGGTGCACTACCACGCGTGCGACGTGACCGACGGCGCGGCAATCGAGCGCATCGTGCAGGGGATCGACAAGGTGGACGTGCTCGTGCACGCCGCGGGGTTGGAGCGCAGCCGCCCGGTCGATTCCAAGGATGCGAAGGAGTTCGACCTCATCTTCGACGTCAAGGCGATTGGGATCTACAACCTGCTGCGGGCACTGCGTGACAAGCCGCTGGCAGCGATGGTGTCGTTCTCCTCGGTAGCCGGGCGCTTCGGCAACGCGGGCCAGGTGGACTACAGCGCAGCCAACGATCTGCTGTGCAAGCTCACCTCCGCAATGCAGCGCCTTCGCCCCGGCACCAACGCGTTCGTGGCGGACTGGACCGCTTGGGGCGGCATCGGCATGGCCACCCGCGGCAGCATCCCCGAGATCATGCGTCGCGCCGGGATCGACATGCTCGACCCGGCCGAAGGGATCCCGGTGGTCGGCAACGAGCTGGTGCGCGGGAGCCGCGGCGAGGCCGTGGTCGCGGGCGCGCTCGGCTATCTGGTGACGGCGAAGGATCCCGACGGCGGCGTGGCGCAGATCGCCCATCTGTCGAACGGCAAGCCGTTGCCCCTCACCGTGGTACGAGCCGATCCGTACGAGGGAGTCGTCCTCGAGACCGAGCTCGATCCGAAGGAGCCGTTCCTCAACGATCACCGCATCGACGGCGTTCCGGTCCTGCCCGGGGTCATGGGTGTGGAGATCTTCGCGAGGGCGGCCGCAGCGCTCGCGCCACACCTGCACGCGGTGGCGGCGCGCGACGTGAGCTTCGAGGCTCCGCTCAAGTGCTATCGAGACGAGAAGCGGACCGCGAACGTCACGATGAAACTCGTGGAATCCGGCGGCGAAATGAAGGCGATCTGCGAGCTGTCGTCGATTCCGGCGCTCAAGGGCCCAGTGGTGCAGGAACCGAAGCGCCACTTCACCGCAACCCTGGTGCTGGGACCGCGTCCGAGCGTGGCTCCGGTGTCGGGGGTCGTGGCACCCGAGCCCGAAGCCGGGTCCGTGACCCGGGAGGACCTGTATCGTGCGTACTTCCACGATGCATCGTTCCGGGTGCTGGAGAAGACGGAGGTCGCGCAGGGCGGGACGGGGCTCATCGGACGGCTCGCGCAGCCTCTCCCGGCGCTGTTCAACAGTCCGGAGGCGGTGGCGCTGACGGCCCCGCGCCTGCTGGAGCTCTGCTTCCAGACCGCGGGAGTCGTGGAGATCGGATCGACGAGGAAGCTCGGGCTGCCCTCGAGCATCGAGGAGATCCGCATCCACCACGGGGCCAATGACAGCGCGCCGCGCACGGCGCAGGTCGAGCGCGCCCATCGCAACGGCGATGGTCTCGAGTTCAACGCGACGGTGCGCGACGACAGCGGCACGGTGCTGCTCGAGCTGCGCGGGTATCGAACCTCGGCCCGTCGCAACGGCGATGGGCTCGAGTTCAACGCGACGGTGCGCGACGACAGCGGCACGGTGCTGCTCGAGCTGC
>CAYMUE010000437.1:0-1805 GCA_964393505.1 uncultured Polyangiaceae bacterium | reverse complement strand
GACGTCGACCTCGTGATGCCACGGGCCCCGACGAAGAAGCGCGCCAACGTATTGGCGCTGAACAAGGTCAGGGACATGTTGCGCGCGGTCGTCGACGAGGTCGGGCTCGAGCTGCCTTTCCCGGATGGCGTTCACTTCGAGCAAGGCGCACATCGGCAATGGGATCTCCCCTACGAGTCTGCGTTCGGTCCGCAAGCCATCAAGTTGGAGGTCTCGCTGCGTCCGACGATTCGACCGGCGCGGCGGGTCTTCCTTCTGCAGCTCCTCGTCGATCCCCTCGTCGGTTCGTATCGCTCCGCGTTCTGCTACGCGGTCGGTGCGGATGAAGCTCGCGCCGAGAAGGTGCGGGCGAGCTTCACGCGAGACGCTGTTCGCGACCTGTACGATCTCGAACAGCTCGCTCGTGCCGGTGCAGACCTGAGCTCCCCGGAGTTCGTCCGCCTCGTCAATGCGAAGCTAGCGGAACTCGGCGCTCCACCCCTAGGTGAGCAGGCGAGGTCTTTCGGGGCGGGGACGGGACCTCGTCGCAAAGCAGTCGAAGCGTCGATGGCCCGCGAGCTGGAAGCGGTGGTCCGCATCGACGAGCCGCTGCTCAATCTCGAGAAGATCTTCCAGCGATTCAACCGCCTCTGGGACCTGAAGTAGGGACGGGTCGAGCGGCTCCGGCAGTCAGTGAGGCCACCGAGCTTCGGGAATCCACGACTCGCAAGCCCCTTGCTCTTTGGCTCTACCACATCTGCTGCAGCCCCAGACTGCGATGAAGCATCCCAGCACTTCACCTCGACGAGACGGCACGTGATGATGCGCCGCGTGATGTCGAGGTCGAAGAGCCCGAGGTCGATGCGCTTGAAACTGACCTTGTCGCCCAGCTCGTCGGCGCCTTGCTTGAGCACGCGGTACAGCTCGAGGTACGCGTCGAGCGGCACGACGATTTGGTTCTCGAAGACGCCCTGGTGTTCCAGGTGGAGGCGCGCCGGCGCGAGGCCCAGGGCTTCCGCCCGCTGTGTCGGCGACGAGATGAGCCCAGCGGGAGCACGGCCCGGACAGGGGTGAGGCTCCCCGCCGCGGATCGCGGTCGGTTGCTGGCGCGGGAAAGGCAATGGGTCGTCCCGAAGCGCGAGCGAGTGCAGCTGGATGCTGCGTGGAGGCTGGAGGACGAGCACAGGGGTGAGGGGACAGGTGGCGGTCCGCTGTGGGGACCCGTGGCACGGGTTCACGCGCGTCCGGTGCCCGCGGTGCCGGCACGAGTTCTTCGTGGCGTTCAGTTGCGGTGCGAGGACGGTGTGTCCGTCGTGCGCGGGCCGGCGCATGGCCGCGGCCAGCGTGCACTTGACGGATCGAGTCCTGCCTGACGCTCCGGTTCGGCAACATGTGCTGTCAGCGCTCGACGGGTGTCGCACGGTGGCGTTGAGCCGCGGGAGATTCGAGCGGCTCGACGATCAGGGCAGAGCGCAGCAGCGGCTGTTTGCCGACGACGAGCAGGGGATGAGGCGCAAGAAGGACGCGCGGTGGTCGGCGGACTGGAGGGGGTTCTCGCTGCACGCGGGGGTGAGCTTCGGCGCGCTGGACCGCCGCCGTCATCTCAAGCTGGCGTCGGGCGATCGTTTCCCGGGCTCGACAGTCCGACGAAGACAGCGAGCCACGGTGCGCGCAGCAGGACCGGGTGAAGCCGCAGTCGAAGGCTGACGAGTCGAAAGCCGAGGCGCCGAAGTGTCGTTCGCGAACGAGCACGTCGTATGTGCCGTGGTCGGAGCTCATGAGGCGCACGCTGGGGATCAACGTGCTGCAGTGTCCGGTGTGTCAGG
>CAYMUE010000436.1:0-1846 GCA_964393505.1 uncultured Polyangiaceae bacterium | reverse complement strand
GGCGCGAGGGGACAGGCAACCCCGCGGACGAGGCTCGCCTTTTCCGGCGAAACCCCGCCAGTCTGGCCTCCCGTTGTGGTATTCGGAGACGGTTGCCCAAGTCTCCTGCGAGCGGGTGGAGGACGAACGATATGTCGACGCGTGGATCGGACAGCAGCGACGGTCGTGACGTGAATGAGGACAGCTGGGTATCCGAGGGTGAGGCCCCGGAGGCGACGAGCTGGGAAGACGGCGAGGTGACGGTGGGGGCCGCGCCGGCAGAGGCAGATGCGGAGGTCGAGGGGCTGCTCGATCAGGAACCTGTGCCCGAGCCTCCGCCAGTGGCGCCCGTGGAAGAGCCGGTCGCAAAGTCGCCGTCTGCCGGACAGGCTCCGCGCCTGTTCGCAAAGGGTGCACCGTCGCTGACCAACCAGAACACGTTCCGCGCGGAGACCATGCGTCTCGCGCGTGCGCGCGACTACCGTGGAATCGCAGCGCTGCACGAGTCTGCGATCGCGATGGCGCCCTGGGCAGCCACCGACGATCTGAAGGCCACGTTGCTGCTGGAGCTTGCGCGGCTGTACCGCGATCGCATCGCGGATCGCGAGGGCGCGCTGCGCGCGTTCGCGCAGCTCATCGAAGCGCGTCCTGGCCATGAAGAAGCGATGAAGTTCCTCTCCGAGGCCTACGAGGAGCAGGGCAATCACGCTGCCCTCCACCAGCTCTACGCTTCCGCCGTCGATGACGAGTGGAGCCCGGAGCGTCGCCTCGAGCTCACGGGCAAGGCTGCCCGCATCGCCCTCGATCAGCTCAAGGACCCGCAGCTCGCTGCGCGAGACTGGGAGCGTCTGCTCGAGCTCGGCGAATCCGACAACCAGGTCACCGTCGAGCTCTCCCGAGTGTACCGCGAGGCAGGGCGTTGGACCGACCTCGGCGAGTTCCTCGAGAACCGCGCGAGCTCCGCCTCCGGTACCATGCGCGTCGCCCTGCTGCGTGAGGCCGTCGAGGCCTTCCTCGCCGGCGGCCTCGACCCCTCGCGCCCGGAGGCGCTCCTGCAGCAGATCCTGTCCGAGAGCTCCGACGATCCCGTGGCCCTCGCCTCCCTCAGCACGCTGCTCGCCTCCGCAAAGCGGTGGGACGAGCTCGCCGATGTCGCGCGTCGTCAGATGCCCGATGTGCCCGGCACCGCCCGCCTCGACGTGTTGCGGCTCGTTGCCGATCTGCTCACCCGTGCCTCGGAGCACGAGCGCGCAGCGATCGCCTACGAGCGCATCTTGCAGCTCGCTCCTTCCGACAAGATCGCCGTGCAGTCCCGCGAAGAACACCTGCGTCGCATCGGCGACCACCAGGGACTCGTCACGTTCCTCGTCGGACGCGCCGAAAAGAACCGCCAGCCCGCAGAGAAGGCGCGTCTGTTCGCCCGCGCGGCCGAGGTCGCCGACCAGCACCTGCACGACGCCGCCACGGCCGCGTCCCTCTGGCAGCGCAGCGTGACCGCGGCCCCGGACAACGCGGCCGCCTACGAGGCTCTCGTCGCCATCTACGACCGGCTCGGCGACACGCAAGGCGTCACCGGGGCGCTGGAGGGCCTGGCCCGTGTGACAAGAGAGCCCAAGGCCCGCGCTCGCGTGCTGCGCCGGCTCGGGGATCACCACGCGCACAGGGCGCACGACGACGCCCAGGCGCAGCGCTGCTGGCTCGAGGTCACGGCGATCGATCCCGACGACCTGAGCGTGCAGCGCGAGCTCAACGGCATCCACAAGCGTCGCGGGGACTTCGCCGCGCTCGATGCGGCGCTGACCCGTCAGCTCTGGCGCACGACCGATCGCGAGGCCGCCGTCGAGCTGTCGCGCGAGATCGCGCAGAA
>CAYMUE010000435.1:0-1857 GCA_964393505.1 uncultured Polyangiaceae bacterium | reverse complement strand
CTACACGCAAACGCGGCTTGGTCTTCAGCGATGGGACGGGCCGGGAGATGGACGCCACGGGCCTGGAGGCGTCCAGTTTTGCTCGAACGCCCGACCCTCCAAGACAGCGCGGACCGGCGGCAGCAAGAACGCCCGAAGCGGTTCGCGAAGCTCGTCGAGGGTCACGGGGCCTTCGAGTTGTGACCGCTTCACGAACGCAGACCATTGCTTCTGGGGGCTCTCCGCTGCGGTGAAGGCCGAGGTCAGCGCAACGGGATCGGGATCGAGCGGCGTGCCACGATGGGAGAAGGTCTTGTCGATCGCGGATGCAAGCTCGGGTCCCTCGAAGTCGAACTGGCGGGCCAGCAGCCAGATGTCGAAGAAGTCCTTCATCCGGCTATTGAGCGCGCCGAGGTACACCACGGCCTGAAACTTCTCGGCGACCACCGACTCCCTCGGGTACATGCGGAGTCGCGGTGCCGGCAGGTCCAGTAGCGCGGGGTAGTCGCGTTCCTCGGCGCGCGGGTGGACCACATCGCCGAAGCCGATGTCGAGCTGCATCGGGATCTGTGCCCTGTTGAGCAATCCGCGGAACGTGATCCGGACGCCCTGGTAGTCGGCGTCTTCCTTGATGCGCTGGCCCACAACGGACGTGGCGTCGAACGTGAGACCGTCGTCGGCGACGGGCGTGCTGCACACCTCGCGCATGATCGTTTCGACGACGCCGGTCTCGTTCTCGACGAATCCCAGGAAGTCGATGTCGCGCGTTGGGCGCGACACGGGGGCGCCCCAGGCCCTGAGCAGCAGCGCGCCCTTCAGCACGAAGCGGCCGCTGTGGTTCGACGTTGCGAGTCGGTACAAGAAGCGCTCGAGCCCGTAGTGCTGCAGCACTTCCTGGAAAGGACGCCGCGCATCCTTTGCCTTGTTGGTCAGGCGCGCCCGTACGGATGCTGCAGTGTTCTTCGTCACGTCGTCGCCTCCAGGTACGGGCGCATCACCCGCTCGACCCTGCAAATGCGGGCTTGCTCGATGAGGCGCTCCACCGGCGGGTGGCGTCGCGCCCGCCACGACTTGAGCGCCTCCAGGGCCACGTCCATTCCGACCTTGTTTCGGTACTTGAAGACGTCGGCGATCGTCTTCTCCGGGGAGTAGACGCGGATCTTCGCCCCATCGACCGTGGGCGTCTCGATGCCGCTCGTGAATGCGGCGCCCGAGAACCAATGAACGGTCACCGGTGGGTAGTCGATGCGCGGCGTCGAGGAGCCGCGCGCGAGAGCGATGTCAACCGCGTGGGGGATCTGGGTGGTGAGCCCGTGGAAAGCGAGAGCCGAGATCAGGCAGACGACGCCGTTCGGGATCCGCGCGCACACGGTGACCAGGTCCGGCGCTCCCAGCTCGGGGAGGGCCGCCAGCCGGTACACGCCGCGGCTGAGCTGGACCAGGACGCCCTCGTCGCGCATGGCGTAGAGCGTGCGTCGGCTAAGCCCGGAAGCGAGAGCGTCCGACATGCGAAGGGTTCCGCCCTGCCGCTCGAAGATGCCGATCGCTTCGTTGAGGGACCGCGTCATACCGAGACAAGATAGCAGCAGATCTGAATATGTGAAGGCAATGTGTCTCTTGGCGACGGGCGCCGCCGAACAAGCGACCCGGTGGTTAACAGACAATCCGTAGCGTATACACATGGTTGGCGTGGTTAACGCCCCGAGGTAAGGCAGACAGAATTTGAGCCAAGTCCACCTCTTTGCGAAGAACGAAGGGGTGGGCGGTCACCAAGGCCTCGCGGATCAACCCGCGGGGCCTTTGGCGTTTGTGGGTGGGGAAATCGGACCATCGTAAACACAAGCTCGGCTCGATCACCAAGCAGGGCAACACCTACCT
>CAYMUE010000434.1:0-1881 GCA_964393505.1 uncultured Polyangiaceae bacterium | reverse complement strand
AGCTGGGCGCCTACGGGGCGCAGTCCACGAACAACACGAAGATGGTGACGGCGCTCGCGAGCGGCTTCGCGGCGCAGGTGCCGGGGGCAGCGTTGCTCGGGTCAACGGGGGTGTGCAACGCCAACGGCTGCTGCTTCCCTACGCCGAACCAGACGGCTCCGTCGGTCACGCAGTGCCGCGATCGCTTCCTCAAGCTGGAGCTTGGTCTGACTTCGGGCAATTCCGACATCACGTACGTGCGCAACTCGGCCTTCGGCGCCATCAACAAGTCGACGCCCATCGTGGTGAACGCACCGAACGATCTGCTTCGCGACGACTCCTACACCGCATTCCAGCGGGCCTTCGCGATGCGTCCGGCGGTCTTGTACGCGGCGACCATCGACGGCCAGCTTCACGCCTTCCGCGCGGAGAGCCTGGACACTTCCCGCAGCGAGCTGTGGTCCTTCATCCCGCCGGCGGTGCTGCCGTTGCTCAAGGAGCAGTTCACGAGCCGCTACTACGCCTCGCCGCAGTTCCTGCTCGACGGGCCGGTGGTGGTGCGCAACGTGCCGGGCAAGGTATTCGACGGGACGAACGGCCGCTTCCTGTCGCGCACGAAGGCCGACACGATCCAGCCGACCACGACGCGCTGGTACTCGATCCTGGTGGGCTCCTTCGGATCCTACGGCGGCTACTACGCGCTCGATGTTTCGTGGCCCGATCCGAACACGGCGCCGCCGATGAGCGGCTACTCGCAGGGACCGCGGTTCCTGTGGCAGCTCACGACGGACATCGACGGCTTGCCGCTGTTCGGCGACAAGTCCGCAACGCCGTCGATCGCAACGCTGTACTTCAAGGCCTCGGGGGACACGGAGCCCGCAGAACACACCGTCGCGATCCTCCCGGGCGGCATGGGCGGACAGCCCACCAACGTCGGCGAGACGGTCGCCTACGACAAGACCAGCGTCGATTCCCGGCTCACGGTCCGCGGTACGACCCGCAAGTGGGCGCCGCTGAACACGACGGACTCCGGGGTTCGGACCTTCAACGGCGCGCGCTCGCTCACCATCGTGCGCCTCGACACCGGCGAGGTGGTGCGCACGCTGCGCTTCAGTGCCCCGGCCACGCCGCTGGATCCCGCAGACAAGCTCGCCCCCACCGGGCTGTACACGGCGGGACGCATCACCAAGGCCCAGTTCCACGCGCCCATCAACGGCCGCGTGATCACCTACCCCTCCTCCGTGGGCACCATCGCCGACCGCGCGTTCGTGGGGGACAACGACGGCCGCTTGTGGCGTCTCGACCTGTCGTCGTCGGATCCGGCGGAGTGGAGCGCGGCGATGTTCTTCGATGCCTATCCCGCGTCCGGGCTGGGGCTCGACAGCAAGTACGCCTGGCAGGATGCGCAGCCGCTGCAGACGCCGCCCATCGTGTCGGTGGATCCGATGGGGCGGGTGACGCTCGCGTTCTCCACGGGCGATCAGGAGAACCCGTACCTGAGCGCGGGCAAGCAGCTCGTCTGGTCGCTGACGGAGCGCGTCGATGCCATCAACAACAAGTTCACGTCGTACGCGAACTGGTACCTGAACGAATACAACGCCCGCAACCCGCTGGATGCGATCTCCGTCTCCCGGATGGCGAACGGTGCACGTGTGTTCGGCCCGATGACGCTGTTCAACTCGACGTTGTACTTCACGACCTACGATCCTTCGTCGGCGAACGCGAACACGTGCACGGCGGGGCAGAGCTTCGTGTGGGGCGTGCACTATCTGAACGCCGGCATGGCGGCCAACGTGGCCGCCACCGACAACCCTGCGGACGGGCCTGTATCGGCTTACGACCCCACCGGCGCACAGAATCCGGCGCTGTACACGCGCTACCAGTTGCTCGGGGAAGGCTCGA
>CAYMUE010000433.1:0-1901 GCA_964393505.1 uncultured Polyangiaceae bacterium | reverse complement strand
GCTGCCACGAGAAGGAGTATGCCGTCACGGTCGACACGGATCTCAGCGCGGAGCAGCTCGAGCGTCTCCGCTCCGGCGCCGGCTACCAGGTGGGACCGCATCGCTACCAGCCGCGGCCGTGCAAGGTCGTGCAGACGAGTCCGCGTCGATTCCAGATCACGCTGACCCAGGGCATGCACCGGCAGATTCGATACATGTGCAGGGCTGCCGGGCTCCGGGTCGTGCGACTCGAGCGCATCCGCTTGAATGGGCTGCTGCTCGGGGACCTGGCCCCGGGCGAGACGCGCGAGCTCACGCCGGCCGAAGTCGAGCTGCTCGACCGCCTCCCCGACTCGTGCCACGCGTCGATTTCCCTCCCCCCAGATCGGAGCAGAACGTGCGTCGATTCGTGATCATTGGGAGGACGGCGATCGCATCCGGGCGTTTTCTTCCGAAGGATCTGCCGGGCACCAGCGGGCGTCTCGACGTGCTCTTGCGGTGCATACGCGCGGCCCTGCTGGTGTCCCACGGGGTTCGCCGCGACACGCGGGTGTACCTGGTGCTCCTGGGAGGGCCGGAGGCGCCGCGCACGGTGCGGATCGACGGGGCGACGGCGAAGTTCCTGCGTCCCGACGAGCGCAGCCTTGCGACGTTGATCGGCAAGTCGCTGGCAGCGCCGGATGCCGGGGCGGCGGGATTCCGAGAGGTGCGCCCCGGCGTGTCGGTGGCACGCGGCGGGATGGAGTGCGTAATCGAGGATATCGGCGGCTCGAGCCGATATGTACTCGAAGAGGGGGCAGCGGATCTGCGCGAGGTGGAGATTGCCACGGAGGACTGCACGTTCTTCGTGGGCGACCACCTTGGCTTCGATTCCGCCACCCTGGAGGGGCTTGCGGGTGCGTCGCGGGTCGGAGTGGGGCCCGTCAGCCTGCACGCCGAGGATGCGGTTGTGACGGTGATCAACGAGCTCGATCGCAGGGACGCTGCGGGGAGGTGACCCGTCGCGTCCGGCGTGGTCATCCCGAGGTGGGCGAAGGAAGACCAGTGCTCGCGTGGACGGCCGACTCGGGTTGTCGCCGGAAGGCGAAAGCTGGCAGCATTCGCGCGAAGGTTCCGCGGCTCTGGAGAGCACGGCTATTGGACGCTGCGCACGAGGCGGAAACCAGAGGTGGGACCGTGTGCGTACCTGGGACCGGAGTAGTGGAACGCTGCGCGACAAAGCAGCGACCACATGTTCGCTGAACAGCCTCGCGACTGAACCGTCTCATCGGGGCTGGGTGTTGGGAATGGATTCACCAACGGCTCCTTCCCGTGGGACAGGCCGTTGAAGGTGTTGCTGACCCACTCATCTGCATTGCCGAGGATGTCGTAGAGCCCCCAACCATTGGCCTTCTTGAGCCCCGCCGGGTGGAGCCTGCGAGGCAGCGTCGGCCCAGAGTTGAGGCACGTCCAGGCGATCTCATCGAGCTTGGGTTCGGGTTCCATGCAGGGCACTGTATCCGGACCCATGGCGTAGGGGGTGATGTCTCCCGAGTAGAAAGCGGTCCTGGTGCCGGCTCGCGCGGCGTATTCCCACTCCGCCTCCGTAGGAAGCCGGTACCCTTCGCATTCGTAGACAGAGGCCGCCGTGGTCTCCACGTTGTCACACATCCACCCCTGGCCCGGGATACTGGAATCCGGAATCCCGCAGCCCGTCATCTTGTAGCACGGCTTCAGCGGCGGTACGTGCTTCTCCGACATCTTGTTTGCGAACTCCAGGGCCATCGACCAGGTCACTCCGGTGACCGGACAACCTGGTTCCGTACAGTTGGCAACTTCGCTGATGTCGAAACTCGGGTCGACCGGCTCCAGCGACAGCCACAACGTCCGTGACACCTCGTATTGCTGCATCAGGAATGGATGCGTCAGCGTTACCGGGACCT
>CAYMUE010000432.1:0-1913 GCA_964393505.1 uncultured Polyangiaceae bacterium | reverse complement strand
TCAATAACGACCACGACAACAGCGCGAAGCTCGGTGCAGGCAAGGACAAGGAGTATATTGAAGATGCATGGGGCCGTCCTTTCCCGATTGCAGCTGTCAAGGGCCGCTACGTCCGCTTCTATAGTCGTGGTAACACCTCGAACGAGATGAACCACTATACCGAAGTCGAAATCTACGGTAAGTAAGCCGAACGCAGGAGATGCGTGGAAAAGGACGACCGTCACTCCGTGAACGGTTCGTCCTTTTTTAGTTTCATGACGGAATGTGTAGCGTTATAAAAGGGGGATGCTCGTGAAAAAGAAAGCGATATTGGGGGGCGAGCCTGTGGCGAGCCGTTGGGGTGTCGGGGGGGGGCGGCTGGCCCGCAGTTTCTCAGACCGGCGTCGCGCGTTTCCCCAAGTCCAGCGGGCTTGCCCGCTCCTTCTGCGTGCGGCTCGGGACGGTATGCGTGTAGATCATCGTCGTTCGCACGTCGCTGTGTCCCAGCATCTCCTGAATCGTCCGGATGTCGTAGTTGGCGAGCAGGAGGTGGCTGGCGAAGGTGTGCCGGAAGGTGTGGGCCGTGACGCGCTTGGCGACCCGCGCCAGGCCTGCGGCTTGGTGGATGGCCTTCTGGACGTGGCTCTCGTGGAGGTGGTAGCGGAGGCGTAGTCCCGTCTCCGGAACCAGCGTCAGGGTCTTGGCCGGAAAGAACCACTGCCAGATCCACTCGCGCGGGGCGTTGCGGTATTTCCTCTCCAGTGCGCCGGGCAGGAAGACCCCCCCGAAACCGTCGCGGAGATCCAGTCTATAGAGATTTTCGACTCTGGACAAATGCGCGCGCAGTTCCGGCACGAGCACCTGCGGCAGGGGCACCGTCCGGTCCTTCTTGCCCTTCCCGTCATGCACGGTCAGTACGCCGTCGTCGAAGTTGAAGCACTGGACCCGCAAATTCAGGCACTCGAACAGCCGGAGCCCGCAGCCGTAAAGGAGCCCGATGATCAGCCCGTAAGGATATGCGGCTTTGGCGACCACCGCTTCGACCTCCGCCGCCGAGAGCACCACGGGGATGTACCGTTTGCGCCGCGCCCGAACGATTCCTTCGGCGGCGTCGAAATCCTTCTTGAACACATGGCGGAACAGGAACAGAAGCGCGTTGAAGGCCTGGTTCTGGGTGGAGGCCACAACCCGCTCGTCCACAGCCAGGTGCGTCAGGAAGTTCTTCACGTCCTGCATGACGATGCCGTTCGGCGGCTTCCCGGCGAAACCGGCGAATTGGCGGACCCATCCCGCGTAAGCGTCGAAGGTCTTGGGGGAGTATTGCCTGACCTTTATCTCCTCCTTGATCCGAACGATCACCGCGTCCCATGGCGACGATCCGGGCCAGGGTGCCGCCCGTTCGGCCACCCGGTCTGGGAGCGCCCCGCCGGCGACCTCTGGAGCGGCCCCGGACGGACGGGGCCGGGGGGCGACGGGATAGGCCGAGTGCGGCACAGCGGCTGCGGCCGGCGGCGGGGCTGGAGGTGTTGCCCGAGGCACGGCGACCGATTGCGGCGCGGCTGGTGCCGGGGCCTTGGGCGGCGCGATCCGCGGCGCGGCCAGTTCCAGGTAGAGACTCACGCTTCGGGCGGCCTGCGCCTGTTGCTCTGCCGATTGGTTCTTTGAGGCAAGCTTCAGGAGGAACGCCTGCAGGCTCTCTCGGTCGAGAACTTCGCGACGATACTTGTCGCAGAAGTCGAGGTAATACCGGAGCCACTTCACGTAGTCCCAGACCTCACCCGCCGAAACGCCGCGCCCGCGGGCAGCTTTAAGGAACGCATCCCGAACAGCCTGATCCAATGACTTCATACAAGCCCTCCTGTTGCCTATCCTTCCAATCAGCAAGATAGACCGTTAGTCATATACAAAGATAGCCGTTTAATATTGCTTTGTCA
>CAYMUE010000431.1:0-1924 GCA_964393505.1 uncultured Polyangiaceae bacterium | reverse complement strand
CCTCCGGCTCGAATCGGCCAAGGCGAAGTCCCTGCTCGGCGTGCGCACGCGCTTCGCTCCGCGTGACGCCGTCCGTCTCGCCGTTGCGTGGTATCGTTCGTGGAACGACGGGTTCACCGACATCCGCGAGTTGTCCACCCGCGACCTCGACGCCCACGGTCGCGCCGGGGATGCCACCGCGGCATCATCGCAGCGGGAGGCGCACGGTGAGTGAATCGACCAGGGATTGCGCCTGCGAGGTCGCTGCACCTGCGCAACCTGACAACGTCCCCGTCGAGGATGCCGCTCTCGAACAGAGAATCCTCGCGCTGACCGGCGAGCTGATCCGAAGGCGTCTGTCCCGCCGCGACGAGTTCATCCCGGGTGTGAGCCGGATCCCCTACGCCGGCAGGGTCTACGACGAGCAGGAGGTCCAGGCCGCGGTCAAGTCCTGCCTCGACTTCTGGCTAACCCTGGGTCCGGAGGGCGCCGCCTTCGAAAAGGAGCTCGCGCACTTCTTCGGCGTCAGGCGAGCCCTGATGGTCAACTCCGGCTCCAGTGCGAACCTCGTCGCGCTGATGGCTCTCACCAGCGAGCTGCTCGAACGTCCCCTTCGAAAGGGCGACGAGGTCATCACCGTCGCCTGCGGGTTTCCCACGACGGTCAATCCCATCCTGCAGGCGGGTTGTGTTCCTGTCTTCGTCGATGTCGATCTGAGAACGCTCGGCGTGGACGTCCGGATGCTCGAGCCTGCGTTGAGCGAACGCACGCGCGTGGTCATGCTCGCTCACACCCTCGGCAACCCCTTCGATCTGGATTCCGTGCAGGCGTTCTGTCGGGCCCATGACCTGTACCTCATCGAGGACAACTGCGACGCCCTTGGCAGCCTTTATCGCGGCCGGCTGACCGGCACGTTCGGCGACTTCGGAACCTCCAGCTTCTATCCCGCTCATCACATGACGGCAGGGGAGGGGGGCGCGGTCTACACGGACGACGCTCGGCTTGCGAAGATCGCCGAGAGCTTCCGCGACTGGGGGCGCGACTGCTGGTGCGCGTGCGGGCGCGACAACACCTGCGGCAAGCGCTTCGAATGGGACTGGGACGACCTGCCGAAAGGCTACGACCACAAGTACGTCTACCGGCACGTCGGCTACAACCTGAAGCCGACCGACATCCAGGCTGCCATCGCGCGGGTCCAGCTCCGCAAGCTCGACGGCTTCGGCGCTGCGCGCCGCAGAAACTGGGCCAGATTGCGGGAGCTGCTGGCGCCCCTCGAGAGCGTGCTGCACTTCGTCGAGCCGACGCCGGGCTCGGATCCGAGCTGGTTCGGCCTGGCCATGGTCCTGAAGAACGCCGATCACGACCTGCTGTGTCGGATCTGCTCCGGGCTCGACGACAAGGGCGTGGGGCACCGGCGCATCTTCGCCGGGAACCTGCTGCGCCATCCCGCCTACAGGAACGTGCCGCATCGCACGGTCGGTACGCTCGACGTCTCGGACCACGTGTTGACCGGGGGCTTCTTCGTCGGCGTGTACCCGGGGCTCGACGAGGAGATGCTTCGTGCGCAGGCGAGTCTCATCGTCGAGGTCGTCGAACGGGCCACCCGAGCCTGAGAAGCGATCCCGCTACTCCGAGGCGGTCGTGGGGACGTCCGTCTCTTCGTCTCCCGCGTCGAAGTTGATCCGCTCCTTCTCGATGACCAGCCAGGTCTGGAAGAGCCGGCCGTGGATCGCACCGATGTACTCGCCGAGCATTCCGAGGAACACCAACTGGACCGACGAGAAGAAGAACAGGCCGATGACGACGGGGGCCATCCCCACGCTGAAGGAATGCCAGTAGACGAGCTTGTAGATCAGGTAGCCGAGGGCGACGAGGGCGCTCAGCAGGCCGACGACGAACCCGGTGAAGGTGGTGAGGCGCAGAGGGACCTTCGAGTGCTTGACGA
>CAYMUE010000430.1:0-1925 GCA_964393505.1 uncultured Polyangiaceae bacterium | reverse complement strand
GCGTGGACGATCTGGCCTTGGGCGGGCAGGTCCTCGGCGCGTGGAGCCGGGGGACGCTCGGTTGCCGCCTTGGGGTCGATGCCTGCGGCGGCGAGCAACGCGGCCTGCAGCTCGATGCGGGCTCGGGCGGTGTCCGAGAGCTTGTGTCTGCGGCACGCAGCGCGGAGCTCGTCGCGGCCAAGCTCCTTGAGCAGACGGGGGAGACCGCCGCGAAGCTCGAGGGCGAGCTTGCGGATGAGCTTGTCCTTGCTGGTGGCGGCGTCGCGGACCTCGCAGCCGAAGAGGCGGTACAGGTCGAGGAGCCTGGGCTGCGCGAGGGTGTCGAGGACGGTCTCGAGGGACGGTGCGGCGGGGGCTGCGATGGATGCCATGGTGGTCGCCTGCGCGCTGGCGCATGCGGTGCCCCAACGCGGGGGCATCCTAGCTCCATGGGGCGGGATCTGAGCGAAGAGTAACGGGTTCACGAGCAAGAACGGCCGTCTTCCATCCTGAGGGCATAGCCGGCTCGGAAGCGACGAGATGCGTCGCACCAGTGTGGTACCGCGAGGTGGGCATCGATTGCACGGCGTAATGAGAGGAGACACGATGCGACGTCACATGCTCGTTGTGGTTCTGCTCGCTGTCACGCTCGGATGTTCATCGGATGACAGCGGGGGCTCGAGTGGTCAGGTGCGCAACCAGGTCAATGCATGCGCCACGAAGGGAGCCTCGTACTTGCAGCAATGCGTCGAGCATGCGGGTGGAACGTGCGGGCAGATGCCCGACCAGATCATCAACATCGATGATCCGGCGATCACGGCATGCTGGTGCGCGGCCGTCACGCAGGGGGACTGCGTGGAGCGAGGAACGGCATGCAAGTCCTCGCAGAACGGGTGCGACACCACGACGACCTACATGACGACGTTCACGGCCGACGGGAGCTCGGCTACCAGCACCTCGACCATCACCGTGAAGTGCAACGACGGATCTTCGTGCACGTCGACCTACGACTGCAAGATGACGCGGAAGTAGCGGTGGCCACGATTTGCGAATGCAAGGCGGAACAAGAACAACGAAGCCCCGGAGGTGCTCATGCAGCTCGCTCCCGTGCTTCGCATCGTGGTGATCGTCCTCGGCCTGGTTGAACAGGTCGTGACGGTCGTCGTGCCGTCGAAGCAGCTCCGGAACCCCTCGTAGGCCCTTGCGGCGCACGAGAAGAACAAGACTGTCTGCAGCTACGACTGCGACAAGAACATCGAGGACAGGATGAACAACACCAGCATCGAACCCACCAAGAACACCTACCTCGAGCGCGTCATCGGCAACGACGCCGCCATGAAGGGCGCGGCAGCCATGCTCGCCGGCGTACTGGTGGCCGTGATCTCGCAGGCGCTGTGGCCCAGCCAGCAGTAGAAGAAGCCATCGGCGATGCCATGCTCGACCTGGGTCGACAGGCAGTCGCTGACGCTCCTCGGCACATCGAGCGTGCGGTCGAATGGCTCAGGGAGAACGCCAAGCCCCCGCCTGGCGTCAAGCTCGTGAGTACCGACAGGAGACTGTACTCCGGCGTCGCTTTCGTAGACAGGAACGACGTCGTGGTGCTCGTTGCCGCCCGCCAGCAGGGCGCTCGCAGCGTCCAACGCCGCGCCCCGATCCCGCTCAGCTCCTCGCCTTCGTACTCCACCAACCGTCGATTGTTCGAGGACGACGATCCCGGCGACGGCTGGCCGCCCGACCCCTACGTCCCGCAGTCATCCCCCAAGCTGTCGTCCGAGCTTGGGCGCAGGGTGCCGGATGCGGTGGTCCCGAAGGTGCCATCGGTTCTGCCGCAGAAGGCACGCGCAGTGACTGCCTCGTGCGCGGCGTTGTGGTCGAAGCGAGATCGGGGTGCCTAGTAGGGCTTCAGGTTACTTCGAAACCACATCCATCGTGATCGAGGCCCCGTC
>CAYMUE010000429.1:0-1937 GCA_964393505.1 uncultured Polyangiaceae bacterium | reverse complement strand
GGGGCCATTCCCTGGAATGACGCCTCGTCGGGTTGGAATGGCGGGGGGGGCGCGTTGGAATGGCGGCGGTTGAGCGATGGAATGGAGAGGGGGGAGCCGCGGTCAGATGCCTGTCTGGCATGGAATGACACGGCAATCATGCCGCAATGGCACAGCGTTGGGTTGGAATGGCAGCGGGTGTGCTTCCCGAGGCGGGGCACTCGGAGGGGGAAACGCACGCTGTCGGCTTGCGCAGCCCGCGCATCGGCACGCAATGGCCCTGATCCAGAAGGCGATGGCGCGCTCCGGAAGGCGTCCGGGGGCCTCTGGGGGCTGTCGGCGGGTCGGGTTCGGCTTGTCCCGCGCTGGTCGCGGCTGCAGTCTCCGCCCCGGACACCGCACAGCACCGCATCATGGCTTCATCCCTGTCCCTCATCGTTCGTCCCTCCGGCTTACCCGATCTGATCGACGACTCCGGCGTCGAGTTGCCCCCCGAGGTCGCAACCCGGATTCGGAACGCCTTCGGACGAGGCCCCTTTCACGGCGTGCTCCATCTGGGGGCCGTGGAGACCGAGACCGCTCTGCCGGCCACGTTGGCCTATGCGCGCGCCCTGGCGCGGCAGCTCGTCGCCTCGCTCTGCGCGATCCCCGACCTCGAGACGCATCGTGACTCGGTGAGCCCGCCGTGTCCCGAGGCTGCGGTGCAGGCGATGGCAGCGTCGGTGCCTCCCATGGCCGGCGGCGAGTATGTCGACGAGCTCGTGTTGCGCCGCTGGTGGGAGGGGCTGGTCGCAGCGGCGCGCGAGCAACTGGTGGCGCACCCGGGGCCGGTCGAGGAGCTGCTGCGCGCGTGGAACCCGGTCTGGAATCTGGTCGGTCGCGTGTGGTTCCACCTCGCGGAGAACAAGAAAGACCCCACGCATCCCTTCGCGTTCCTGGCCACGTACACCTCGAGCGTGGGGGAGCAGTCGCGTCCGCAGCACGTGCCTTTGGGCAAGGCCCTGGTGGAGTATGCGGGCGACGGCGCGCGCGGTGCGTTGCTCAATCTGCTCGCGCCGCTGCACCGTGCGGCGGAGAAGTCCGAGCTGGTGCGCAGGCTGGTCGACTCGGGAGAGGTCTTCCACCCGATCGCATGGGAGCCCCGGGAAGCGCTCGCGTTCCTTCGGGAGCTGCCGCTGTTCGAGGCCTCCGGAATCCTCGTTCGGGTGCCGGACTGGTGGAACGCACGACGGCATCCGCGTCCCTCGGTGCGAGTCACGCTGGGCGCAGGCTCTCCCGCC
This sequence comes from uncultured Polyangiaceae bacterium, assembly GCA_964393505.1. GTDB lineage: Bacteria > Myxococcota_A > Polyangia > Polyangiales > Polyangiaceae > JACRCQ01. The sequence goes on along the minus strand of CAYMUE010000429.1, from coordinate 678 downwards.
GGGCTCGGCGCCGAGGCGATGCTCGACTTCGCGCTCGATGTCTCGCTTGGGGGCGAGTCGTTGACGCGGCAGGAGTGGGAATCGATCAGCCGATCGACCGACGGGCTGGTGCTGCTCAAGGGCCGGTGGGTGGAGGTCGATCGCGGCAAGCTCGATGAGGTTCTGAAGCACTGGAAGCGGGTCGAGCGGGAGGTGGCGGAGGAAGGGGTGACGTTCTTCGACGCGCTGCGGATGATGGCGAGCGGTGGGCGCGCGCCGGGGGCGGCGGACGGGGACGGCGCCGAGGGGTGGGTGGAGGTCGAGGCGGGCGAGTGGCTGACCGGAGTGCTGGAGCGTTTGCGCTCGCCTGATCGGGCAGACGGGACGGAGCCGTGGCGAGGGCTGAAGGCGTCGCTGCGCCCGTATCAGCAGGTCGGTGTGCGGTGGTTGGAGACGATCGCGACCCTGGGGCTTGGCGGGTGTCTGGCCGACGACCTGGGGCTCGGCCAGACGTTGCAGGTATTGGGGCTGCTGATGGCGCTGCGGCGGGAGCCATCGCGGGCGGCGAGCCTTCTGGTGGCGCCAGCGTCGCTGCTGGCGAACTGGAGGGCGGAGATCGCGCGGTTCGCGCCGGACCTGATCGTGCGTGTGGCGGACGCCTCGGCCGGGGCGGAGGAGCGCATTGCGGGGCGCGGCGGG
>CAYMUE010000428.1:0-1997 GCA_964393505.1 uncultured Polyangiaceae bacterium | reverse complement strand
GCTATGGACGCGAGCTGCTCAAGCTGCGCAGGGAGAGCTCGGCCGCCGCCGAGGAACTCCTGCGTATCGCCGAGGCGCGCGTGAAGGCCGGCACCGCTCCCCCTGCAGAGGCTTCCCTCGCCCGGGCCGTGGTGGGCTCCGCGCACGCCGCTGTGCTCGCCGCGGAGGGGGCGATCATCGAGGCCGATGGCGAGCTGCGCTTCGCACTCGCTCTTGCGCCCGATGCGGCGCTGTCCCCCGTGGGGGAGCTGACCGAGAGCGACGATCGTCCGATCGACGAGGCGGGGGCGATCGAAGCCGCGCAGCGGGCGCACCCCACCGTGTTGCAGGCGAGAGCCCATGCGGTGGCCGCGGAGCGGTCCGCGGAGGTCTACACCGCCGCAGGGCGCCCCTTCCTCGGCGTGGGGGTGTCCTACACGCGCGAGGCCACCGGCGACCGGATCATTGGCGGTGCTGTCTCCATCCCCCTCCCCGTGCTCAACCCCAACGTCCTCGAATCCTCCGCCCTGCGCGCCGAAGCCGCGGTCGGCAAGGCCACCGTCGCTGACGTGCAGGCGCAGGTCGCACGCGAGGTGAGGCAGGCGGTCCACGAGCGGCATCACGCGCGCCAGGTGCGCGAAGAGCTGGGTTCCCAGGCCGTCACGCCCGGGCGCGACGCCGTCCGCGAGATCACCCGTCGCTACGAAGCCGGCGCCACCGAGCTGTCCACCGTGCTCGCCGCACGCCGCGAAGTCCTGGTCGCCGAGGAGGGCTTCCTCGCGGCGGCCGCAGATGTCCAGCGGGCCGACATCCGCCTCGAACACGCCGTCGGCGGTCCGGCACCGAGGAAGTAACCATGATACGGCAACCCCTTCACCCCCTCGCCGTCATCGTCGCTGTCCAGGCGATCGCCCTCCTCTCGGCCCTCGGTGGCTGCAAGAAGAGCGTCACCGTCCCCGATGCCGCCGCCTCCCAACCCTCTGCGTCCGCGAGTGCATCTCCCGCCGAAGACGCCAAGCACACCGTGTCCGTGGACCCCGGCCTCATCCAATCGGGCCGCGTGCAGGTCAAGGCCGCCGAGAAGCGCGCGCTCGCCGACGAAGCCCTCGCCTCCGGCGAGGTCGTTCCCGCGGTTGACGGTCAGGCGGAGATCGGCGCCCTCGTGTCCGGACGCGTGTCGAGCATCCTGGTCAAGGAGGGCGACTCGGTGAAGGCTGGCCAGGTTCTGGCCTGGATCGACGCGCCCGAGGCCGCTCGCATGCAGGGCGACTGGATCCGCGCCCGCGCCCGTGTCTGGCGCAGCGAGAAGGTCGTCGCCCAGGAGCGCGCCCTGTGGGCCGAGAAGGCCACCAGCGAACGCTCCCTACAGGCGGCCGAAGCGGAGTTGCGCGAAGCCCAGGCCGAGGAACGCGCTTCCTTCAACCTCCTGGTCGCCTCCCGCGTTCCGGTCCCCAAGGAGGCCGCCAAGGGCGGCGCGGCACGCATCCCCATCACCACCCCCATCGCAGGCGTCGTCTCCAAACGCTCTGCCATCCTCGGTGGACATGTCGCCTCCGACTCGAGCCTGTTCGAAGTCGTCGCCCCCCAGAAACTCCTCGTCCGCGCCAACGTCGCCGAGGTCCTCGCTCGCCGCGTCGAACTCGGCGGACCCGCCGCCGTCCGCATGCGCGGCTCCGAGCAAACCTGCGCGGGCACTATCCAGTCGCGCCTCGATCGCATCGACGAGCAGCGACGTACCATGGGCGTCATGGTCAGCCTCGCGAAGGACTGCCCCCAGTTCGTCTCCGGCGCCTTCGTCGATGTCACCGTGCGCCTCTCCGCCACCGGCGCGCCTGCCCAAGTCGTCGTGCCGCGCTCCGCCATCGTCGAGTTCGACGGCGCCCCCGCCGTGTTCGTCCACGACCCCGCCAAAGGCCCCGGCGACTTCGTGATCCACGTCGTCCGCCTCGGTCACACCGACGGCACCAGCACCGTCGTCGAAGAGGGGCTGAAGGACGGTGAGCCGATCGCCGTAGTAG
>CAYMUE010000427.1:0-2008 GCA_964393505.1 uncultured Polyangiaceae bacterium | reverse complement strand
GGCGCGCGTGGCCTGGCCCGGCCTGATACTGGGTGCCCAGCAGAGAGAAGACTCCCGCCTTGTCGGGAGTGCGGTCCTCCTTCCACAGGAATGCCTGACGCAGCACTTCGTCGTCTGCGTACTTCACGCGATCTGCTCCGGCCTTCCAGCGTTGCAGCGGAGGCTCGCCGGTTTCCGAGTGCGCTTTGACGTTGTAGACGAGGTCGATCCAGGCGCGGAACGCCTCGTTGAGCTGGTCGAGCGTGGTGACGTTGGAGGCCTTCAGCTCGCACAGGAACTGTCCACGGACCGTGCGATTGAAGGCTTCGATCTTGCCGTGTCCCTCGGGGCGGTACTCGCGGGTGTAGATGACCTTGTGTGCGCCGAGGGAGGCGACTGTCCGGCACGTATTGGAGCAGCCGCTCGCTTTGCTCGATGAACCGAACCACGTCGAGCCCAGCGTGCGCCGCTTCCACGCGCACGTCTTCGACGAGCACTTGCGGGCGGCTGGCCAGCACCCCGGTACGAGGTGACTTTCGGGCAGTGCGCATGACCGGAGCCTAGCCGCGCCGAGCCACCGAGTGAACGCATGACATGCCGAACGCCGAACCAAACAAGGTCCGTCCCTCCGCATGCGGCAAGTGCAGCGCGCGCTGACCTCTGCGCGATGCTACGTTTGTCGACTACCGATGATGATCGACGAACTCGTGGGGTGGGTGGATGCAGGCTACGCGGACGTTTCGAAAGCTCTCAAGCCACAGTCAGCGCCAGACTGGTGGCCACCATCGGGCAAGAACGGGCAGGGCTTCGCAACGACGTGGGCGTGGGCCGTGGTGTTGCATGCGGCGAACGAGCGGTGCCCCAAGGACCAGGGGCAGATCATGTTCTCCGCTCCGTTTCATGGCAAAAAGCACGAACAGTTGCGCTCGAAGCTCGTTCATCAAGTGTGGACGAGCAACGGAACGCGGCGCACACACAACGTCTATGAGATCGTCTTGGACTTCTCGGTACACGATTGGCAGGCCAATTCTCCGGTCCTGCTGACAGCAGAGAGCGAGATGTTCGCGGGCCACGGGGTGGGCGATGAGCTAACGCGGGCTCACGACTACTCTTGGGACTTCTTCAAGCTCATGCTTGTGCGGAGCCCGTTGCGACTCTTCCTTGCCCGTGTAGGGGCCGTCGGCAAGGAGTCGGGTTGCACCAGACGGGATGCGCTTGTCGCCAGCCTCAAGCACATCGTCGAGTTGTACGCCGAACAGCTGTTGCACGAGCGGGATGAGCTTGGGGTCGTCGTGCTACCTGAAGACCGAACGGAGTGGCGTGACGCTCGCTTCTTCGTGGGGAACGCTGCGGGATTCACTGAAGCGAAGCCGTGGACCTGATCATCTCGGTGCGAGCCTCGACTTGACGGCATGGCGTGAGTGACGCGCCCCGCAAGAACGTTCCTCGGCGTTACTCCTCGTCGCTTTCGGTACAAAGCCGGCGCCTCTGGCCTGAGAGGCGCTTCGCTTGTGCAGACGCGCAAGGCATCGTTCTTTGCCGTGCGCGATGGAGCTAGGATGCCCCCGCGTTGGGGCACCGCATGCGCCAGCGCGCGTGCACAATGACGTCGATCCCCGCGCCATCCACACCATCCATCGAGACCGTCCTCGACACCCTCGCGCAGCAGCGCTTGCTCGATCTTTACAGGCTCTTCGGCTGTGAGGTCCGCGACGCCGCCAGCAGCAAGGACAAGCTCGTGCGCAAGCTCGCGAGCCAACTGCGCGGAGGGCTGCCGCGCCTTCTACGCGAGCTTGGTCGGGATGAGCTGCGCGCCGCGTGCCGCAAGCACGGCCTGCCCGATGACGCTCGCGCCCGTGTCGAGCTGCAGACCCTGGTGCTCCGCGCCGCTGGGATCGATCCGAAAACAGCTACCGAACGGCCGCCAGCGCCCCGCGCGGAAGACTTGCCGACTCGCGGTCAGATCGTCCACGCGCGCCATCGCCAGTGGCTCGTCGAAGACGTGGCTCCAGGCGAGGCCGGCGAGTCC
>CAYMUE010000426.1:0-2036 GCA_964393505.1 uncultured Polyangiaceae bacterium | reverse complement strand
ATGGCGCTGCTACTGGTGGCCCTGATCGCCGGCGAGCGGGCCCTGCGCGAGGGCATGGATCGCTACGAATACCCCAACACCGAGGGGGAGCTGCCGCGGGTGCTGACCACCTGGCTCGAGGCCTCCCAACTGTGCAAGCAGCAGGGCAAACGGCTCTGCTCCGAATCGGAGTTCAACTTCGCCTGCGAGGGCGAGGACATGCTCCCGTATTCGTATGGATTCGATCGCGATGCGTCGAAGTGCAACCAGGACAAGGAATACCGCCTTCCGCCCGAGGAGCCCCTGCGCCCGATCGCGGATTGCATGAGAGACAAGCGCTGCACGGCAACCCTGGCCAAGCTCGATCAGCGCGAGCCCATCGGCAGCCACCCCAACTGCGTGTCTCCCTTCGGGGTCTTCGACCTGAATGGCAATGCCAACGAGTTCGTGATGCTGCGCTACAAGCAGCCGCCGAACCGCTCGGCGCTCAAGGGGGGCTGGTGGGGTCCGGTCCGGGCACGGTGCCGTCCCATCGTGACACACCACGACGAGAAGTACCTCGGCTACGAGGTGGGCTTCCGCTGCTGCAGCAAGCCGCTCGACGTGGAGGACGCGAAGGACGGCAAGGGAGCGCGCAGGGGCAAGAAGAAGGGCCGGGGACGGGGCACGCGGTAGTAGGGACCGCAGACCGGTCCGACCGTCGCGCTCGGTTCGTGACCCGAACTACTCCGCGATGGGGTCGCCGAACAGGAGCATCACGAGCGGCTTGTCCTCGTGCTTGGCGAAGACATAGACGTGGTCGCCCGGCTCGAGGGTCGTACCGCCGCGGGCCACGACCAGATCGGGACCGCGCATCACGATCATCACCGACGATCCGAGCGGCATCGGGATGTCGGCGAGGGTGGCGTCGCACACGGCTGCCGCCGGATCGATGCGGAACACCAGGATGTCGCCGTCGAGACGTCCGGTGGAGGTGATCTCGAGGGCGGCCGGGGGCGGAGGCGGGTGGGGGGAGGTCATGCCGAGCAACCGGGTCACCCACCGGACGGTGGCTCCGGGGACCAGGGCGTTGGCGAGGACGACGAAGAAGACGACCTGGAAGACGTAGGTGCCGACCTCGAGGCCGGCCATGACGGGGAAGATGGCGAGGACGATGGGGACGGCGCCGCGCAGGCCGACCCAGGAGACGTAGGTGATTTCGCGTACGGAGTAGCGGAACGGAAGCAGGCAGGCGGTCACGACGGCGGGTCTGGCCACCAGGGCGAGGATGCCGACCACGCCGAGGGCGATGGGAGCGGTGGGCAGCAGGGACGCGGGACGCACCATCAGGCCGAGCAGCAGGAACATCACGACCTGGCCGAGCCACGCGAGGCCCTCGTGCACGCGCACCAGTCCGCTGCGATACCGGAGCTTGCCGCGTCCCAGGATCAGGGCCGCAACGTACACCGCGAGGAACCCGCTCCCGTGGGTGAGGGTTGCGACACCGTACGTCGTAGCGGCAAGGGCCGTGGTCAGCACCGGGTACAGACCACCGGTGGTCAGGTGCACGCGCTCGAGACCGAGCCTGCCGAGGAGCCCGGCGCCGACGCCGACCGCCATGCCGACCGCGAGCTGCAGGAAGGTCTCGCCGAGGACGTGCGGAACCGAGGAGGTTGCGGGTGACGCGATCGCTGCGGTGACGGCGAGCGTGAGGATGACCGCGACCGGGTCGTTGAGGCCCGCCTCGAACTCGAGGGTGGCGGCGACGCGCTGTCGGAGGCGCAGGCCGGTGCCGCGTAGGACCGCAAAGACGGCGGCGGCATCGGTGGACGAGGTGACGGCGCCGACGAGGGCCGCTGTCGCCCAGGACATACCGAGCAGGCGACAGCCGAGCGCGGTGATCAGCGCGGTGAAGAAGACCCCCACGGAGGCCAGGAGCGCGGACGGCGCGAGGACCTTGCGTGCACTCGACCAGGGGGTCTGCAGCCCGGCGTCGAACAGGATCAGCACCAGGGCCAGGGTGCCCACGCGAAACGCCGTGACGGGATCGTCGAAGTGCAGCACCGAGGGGGTGGCGT
>CAYMUE010000425.1:0-2074 GCA_964393505.1 uncultured Polyangiaceae bacterium | reverse complement strand
CGAGTCGAGCAGGTGCACGAAGGCGAACGACGCGCCGGCGAGCAGCACGGGAACCCCGTCGCGACGAGCCTCCGCGATCGCGTCACGAAGCAGCCCGGCCCGGAGGGTCTCGTCTTGCACGAACCAGGCGGACCGCTCACCGATCTCCCGGGCGAACAGCTCGAGCATGAATCCGAGGGACGAGTCGGCAGAGGCCTCCGGGGGCGGAGCGAGAAGCAGGACGCGCAGCCTGCGAGCGTCGGGGAAGAGCATCACCCGGGCCCACGAGATCGCCGCAAGCTCGTAGGTCGCAGTCGTGCGCATCGCGTGCTCCCCGCGCACGCCGGCCGTCGTTCCGCTCGTGCGGAACACACGCGCATCGTCGCCCTCCTGGTGACAAGCCACCCGCCGCAGCTTGAACGCGTCGGTCGGCACCGCGGGGATGTCATCGGCTCTCGAGAGGCAGGATGCGTCCACGCCTCGCGCGCGGAGCATCGATGCGACCGGGCCCCCTGCCCCGGCCTGGAATCGCGCGAGCTCGCAGGCGATCGCGTCGAAGCCGTCGGCAGGTGCGGCGCCGGCCTGCGTGGCGCGGATGAAGGCGCTCACCCGGGCGTGCAGCCTGTCGGATGGTTCGTGACCCGTCATGTTCGGCCCTTCGCCTCGAGCACCCGCGACAGCTCGTCCACGAAGCCGTCGAGCAGCTCCTCCGCGATGGTCAGCGCGGGCGTGATCGTCAGCGTGTCGCCGTCGGGCCCCCCCGTGAGCACGATGTAGCCGCGCCGCAGCAGCTCGTTGCGGACCGAGGCGGCCAGGACGCCCGAGGACAGCACGATGCCGATCATGAGGCCGGCGCCGCGGACCTTGCGGACCCCCTTCAGCGGACCGAGTGCTTCGCGCAGGCGGGCCATGAACCTCGAGCCCACACGATCGGCCCTCTCGCACAACGCTTCGTCGCGGATCGCATCGAGGCAGACCAGTGCGGTGGCGCAGCTCAGGGCGTTGCCCTGGAACGTGGAGGTGTGCACCACGCCGACGGTGCGCTTCCAGGCCTCCATGATCGGTGCGGGTCCGACGCAGGCCGACAGGGGCAACCCGCCGCCGAGTCCCTTGCCCAGGCAGATCAGATCGGGGACCACGCCCTCGCGCGACGATGCGAGCATTGCGCCACAGCGCCCGAGGCCGGTCCAGATCTCGTCGGCAACGAGCAGCGCGCCGTGGGCGCGGGCGAGGCCGGCCAGCTCTCGCAGGAATCCCGGGGGGGGCACGACGCAGCCGCCGCGGCCGAGGATGGGCTCGAGGAGGACCGCGCCGATCGGGCTGGCGGCGAGGGCGGCACACACGGCATCGAGGGATCGCGCCGTATCCTGCTGCTGCTCGGGAAAGGGGGCGAACACGACGTTGGGGTTGAGCTGATCGCGGAACGCGTTCCGGAAGCTCTCGCGGTAGCCGCAGGCGGCGAGGCCGGCGTACCCGAGGCCGTGATAGGCTCCCTCGAAGGCCACGACCCCTGCCCTGCCGGTGTGCAGCACCGCTGTCTTGAGCGCGCCGGTGATGGCGTCGGTGCCCGACAGGCACGGCAGCACCCGGGCATCCCCCGCGGGGTGAATCGAGGCGATTCGCTCGAGCAACTCCACCTTGGTGTCGGAGGCGAAGACGTCGCCCAGCGAGGTCCACGTGCGGGAGGACTGTCGCGCGAGGGCCTCCGCTGGAGCGCCGGCGCCGTGGCCGAGCAGGATCGCGCCGAAGCCCGAGGCGAGATCGACGAAGCGGTTGCCATCGACGTCGAAGACGTTGGAGCCCGAGGCGGAGGCGTAGACGATGGAGGGTTCGGGCTCGATGGCAGCGCCCGGAGGGTCGAAGCTGATCGGGCATTCAGCGCGTTGCAGGCGGGCGAGGGCCGCGCGGGAGAAGGGCCCTGGGGGGGAGTGGAGAATCGACGGAGGCAGCGAGCCCGGGAGTGGGGGCGCGGGAGTCATGGGGGGCGCAGTGTATCAGGTCGATGAGGTCCGGACGACCTGGGGATAGGGGAACGAGGCGGGCGCGAGGGGACAGGCAACCCCGCGGACGAGGCTCGCCTTTTCCGGCGAAACCC
>CAYMUE010000424.1:0-2114 GCA_964393505.1 uncultured Polyangiaceae bacterium | reverse complement strand
GGAAGGTTTCGGGTAGCGATGGGGCCGTCACACCCCCATGATGCCTACACGCGGGTACATAAACCGGCCTCGGGTACTGGTAGGGGGCCTCGCAAGTGGCTGAAATCGTTGGAACGCCCGGTCTGCGCTTGACTGAACAGTAAAGGCGGCGGCCTCGCATCGGAGGCGACTTGCCGTTTGTGCCCGAAAGGGCAGATCACGACCTCTGTTTTGGGTTGAAACGGCAACTCATCGTCGATGTGACTTGCCATTTCGCGCCGAAACGGATATGATTGATATCCGTTGGAGGCAGAAACGGCAAGTGCCATGAAACCGCTCGACTACTTCGCAGCGCACCCGGTCTTCCGCTTGGAGGACTTCGTCGCCGCACACCAGGCGGGCGACAAGCTCAAGCCGAGTTCAAGCCTCGCGATCGTGAAGCAACATGTCCGCGCGGGGAACCTGCTGCGCGTTCGTCGAGGCGTCTATGCGGTAGTCCCGCGCGGGCAGACACCCGACAGCGTCGTCGTCGACCCCTACGTTCTGGCCACCAACTCCGCTCCGGATGCCGTGGTCGCCTACCACGGCGCGCTCCAGTTCCACGGCAAGGCGCACTCCCTCACCCGGCGAGTGCCGTTCCTCACCGCGACCAGGGCCAGGGCCTTCGACTTCCGAGGGACGGAGTTTGTCCCAGTTCCCGTTCCGCCGCCGCTGCGCGCGCTCCCCGATCTGGGAGGCGGTGTGGCAGAGAAGGCGCGTGACGGTGCCGCCGTGCGGGCGACAACCCTGGAGCGCACGCTCGTCGATGTGCTCGATGCGCCACGGCACGGTGGCGGCTGGGAGGAGATCTGGCGCTCTCTCGAGTCGGTCGAGTTCTTCGATCTCGACGCCGTCATCGAGTACGCGTTCAAGCTGGCCTCGGCCGTGACCGTGGCCAAGGTCGGCTTCTACCTGGAGCAGCACCGGGAAGCGCTGATGGTCGAAGACCAGCACCTCGATCGCTTGCGTGAGCGCCGCCCCATGCGTCCGATGTACCTGGAGCGGGGCAAGCGCGAGTCCGGCAAGCTCCTTTCGCAATGGAACCTCGTGGTCCCGGAGCGCATCCTCAACCGCAGTTGGGCAGACGTCACATGAACCTGACTCCACCAGCGATGGCGAGGGAGGTTGCGGCGACGGGCTTCGGCGCCGAGCCTCTGGAGAAGGTCTTCCGGTTGATGGCGTTGCTCGACGCCCTTGGCAGCCATCCGTTCCTGAAGGCCCGGATCGCGCTCAAGGGCGGCACGGCGCTGAACCTGTTTCACTTCGAGGTGCCGCGCCTCTCGGTGGACATTGACCTGAACTACATCGGCGCCGCCCTGCGCGAGACGATGCTCGCCGAGAAGCCGAAGGTCGAGCAAGCGGTGCAGGCCGTGTGCTCGCGCGAGGGGCTGACCATCAAGCGCGTCCCGACCGACCACGCCGGCGGCAAGTGGCGGCTGACCTACGTTGGAACCAAGGGCTCGCCAGGGCACCTCGTGCTGGACGTCAACTTCATGCTGCGGACACCGCTGTGGCCCTGCGTGATGAAGGACTTCCATTCGGTCGGCTCGCTGCGCGCGGCGCCGGTTCGCGTGCTGGATCTGCACGAGCTGACCGCCGGCAAGCTCGCGGCGCTCCTCGCTCGCAGCGCGAGCCGCGATATCTTCGATGCGCATGCGCTCCTCGCAACGCCAGGTCTCGACGCTGCCAAGCTGCGGCTGGGCTTCGTCGTCTACGGGGGCATCAACCGGAAGGACTGGCGCACGGTATCGACCGCCGACGTGACGGCCGATCCCAACGAGGTGCAGATGGCGTTGGTCCCCATGCTGCGGGCCGGCCTCGCTCCCTCCAAACGTGACGTCGCTCCCTGGGCCGAGAAGCTCGTCGCAGAGTGCCGCGAGCGGCTCTCGCTGGTACTCCCGCTCAACGACCAAGAGCTGGAGTTCCTGCGGCGCCTCAATGATCGGGGCGAGATCGCCCCGGAGTTGCTCACGACCGACCCGGCCATGCAGGCCACGGTCCGCGAGCACCCGGGCCTCAAATGGAAGGCCTTCAACGTCCGCAAGCACCATGGCCTCGACGGTGCGAGCGGCGCAGACGAACCGACCTGACGGAGC
>CAYMUE010000423.1:0-2164 GCA_964393505.1 uncultured Polyangiaceae bacterium | reverse complement strand
GCGCAGCGGTCGTCGATGCAGCGTGCGCGGGGCTTGTCGATGCGCCAGGCGAAGAGGAACTCGGAGTCGAGGGCGCTGGTGCGGTCGCCCCAGGTTTGGATCTCGAGGAGCCGACCGAGCCAGGTGCCAAAGGAATCTCGCGCGGTTTCTCGCTCGCGTGCGATGCGAGCGAGGCGCGCCTCCTGCTCACGAGCGCGCTCGACGATGTCGGAGGAGGAGGAGTCCTCGACGTTCTTGCGGTGCAAGCGCAGCTCGAGCTCGGCGCGGGCGGCATGGGGGCCACGCGGCAGAAGGGCGAGGTACTCGGCGAGGCCTTCGTACGACTCCTCGCGTCGCGACCAGTACCGGGCTTCGGCGCGATCGAACCAGGGGCGGACGTCCTGGGTCCAGCGCCCGTTGGGATACGCCTGCAGGTACTGGCTGGAGGCCCGGAGGCGCTGCTCGAAGCCCCGCGCGGTGCGCACGTTGCGGTAGGCGGAGTACTCGTCGTGAGGAGCCACCAGGGTGTTGGCGACGCCGGCGCAAGCGGAGCACGACGCGACGACGCAGAGTGCACCGAGAAGACGGATCGCGCGGAGGAGCGGAGCGCGAGGCATCGCTAGTGCTTCTCCGGATTCGGGCAGAAGTTGCACTCGGTGGGCGCGATCGGCTGCTGGTCGTCCATGAAGCGCAGGTAGTCGTCGCAGGACGCGTTCACCAGTGCGCGAAGACAGACCTCACCGTCGTGAACGAGCGGGTAGCATCCGGTAGGAAACGATGCAGGGACTGCGATCGACGGGTCGCAGGCGTCGTCGCATGACGCGAAGGCGAGGTTGCACTCGCGACAGCGGTCGCAATCGACGTCGGCCTTGCTGGCGTGGAAGATGCGGGGGTCGAGCTCCTGGGCGGGTTGCCCGCAACCGCCGATGTCCCCCGGGGTGGGGGCAGCGCCGAAGGTGACGACGACGATGGCAAGCGCCAAGAGCTCGACACGTCCCGGGCCGCGCCATGGGGTCATGGCAGCACCTCGTAGTCGGCGGTGATCCCGATCTGCAGGGAGAGCATCGGGATGGTGGTGCGACCGATCTCCCAGGTAGCGGCGCCATAGAACATGCTTCCGACGAGCTCGGCGTGGGCGCCGATGCCGGCGAGGAGCATGTACGACGCGCCGACGGCCGCTTCGGCGCCGACGTTGGCGTCGGGGTTGAGGATGATCGGAAGGCCTGCGCGCGCATAGGGGATCCACGGGCGCCAGGCGTTGAGCAGCAGGACGTAGGAAGGGGTGATGACGTTCTGTGGGAGGCCGGCGAGCTGACGAGACCACTGGACGGCGAGGCCGTGTTGCCAGCCGTTGGGGTCACCGAGGGCGGCGCCGCCGCCGAGGCTGGAGTAGACGGGGGTACGGGAGAGGGACTCGCCCGTATCGCCGAGCTGGTTGGAGAGACGGAACGGGTTGTTGAAGCGCAGGGAGTCCCCGAGGTCGCCGAAGGCGAACAGGTGGACGTAGGTTCGGGGGGGGGGGACGGCGGAGGGGGATCGGTCCTGTGCGAGGGCCGGAGCGGAACAGGCCAGCACGATCACCGCCCAGGCGGCAGAAGGGATCAGAGTGCCGCCGAGGGCTGGCGTCCGGGGGGGCATCGGGTTTCCAGCCTAGTACACTTCCGGGGGGGCCGGAGGGGGCCAGGCGGGGGCGACCTGTCCCACATGAGCCCACGGGTTTGTCACGGTTTCGGAATTCGTTGCGAACTACTCCCAATTCTGGCCCGACTCGCGCTACATAATGGGCAAAACTACGTGGCATCCAGCGCTGCATGGCGGGTGCCCGCCTGCCGCCGTTCTCTCAGACCCCGGTGGTCCCATCGATGAAGATCTCGTGTCCCTCGTGTCAGTCCAAGTACACGATCGCTGATGACAAGGTTCAGGGTCGGTCCGTCAAAGTCCGATGTCGCAAGTGCGGCGAGACGATCCACGTGACGTCGGGAGGCGCGGAGGAGTCCGCCTCCACACCGCCGGGCGCGCCGGATGAAGCCAGCGGGGCCGCGTTCTCGGTCCTCGTGGCCGAAGGCGATCAGCGCGACATGTCGCTGGCCGATCTGGTCTCCGCCTACAACTCCGGCGTCGTCACTGCCGACACGTTCGTGTGGGGCGAAGGCCAGGCCGACTGGATGCCCCTCGGCCAGGTCGC
>CAYMUE010000422.1:0-2166 GCA_964393505.1 uncultured Polyangiaceae bacterium | reverse complement strand
TTGATCGCATCGTGCGAGCCGCACGATGCGACCGAATTCAAGCGCGAAGTCGAATCCGAGTGGGGACCGAAGCCTGAACGCCTGGTCCGGCGCCGGGTTCGGCAGGGCTCGGGGTGCATCATCGGTCGGGTCAGGATCGATTGCGGACGGTCGACGGCTTCCAGCGGTGAGGCAGCAGGTCTCGAACCTTGCTGGCCGGATGACGTTGCACACGGATGAGCACGTCGGTCAGGTAGGCGATCGGATCGACGTGGTGTTGTTCGCAGGACGCGACGAGAGTGTAGACGACGGCGAGGTTGTGACCCGCCTTCTCGCTGCCGACGAACAGGAAGTTCGAGCGGCCTTTGGCGACGCGACGCAGTGCGCCCTCGGCCTTGTTGTTGTCCGGCTCGATGGAGGCGAATCGAAGGAAGCAGCCGAGCTCGCGGAAGTTCTTGGTGAGATATCGCACGGCCTTGCCCATGGCGGAGCGAGGGTCGTGGAGGCGACGCTGTTGACGCGCCCAGCACAGGAGCCGGGCCATCAGTGGACGGCTGCGCATCCTGCGCAGTTCGAGATGGGCGGGGGAACCGACGATCCCCGCTTGCTTGGCGTCACGCTCGACCTGGTAGATCTCAGCGATGAGATCGAGGGCCTGTTCGACACCGGGGGTTTCGCGCTGGGCGAACAGCCCGCGGCGAGCGTGGGCCAGGCAGCCCGCCCGAACGCGCCGTCCCGTGGCGGTGACCTTGTTGTAGCCCGTGTAGGCGTCGACCACGAGACGCCCCTCGGAGTCGCCGAGGACCTGCACGGGAACGGAGCCGCTGCGCGTCGTGGCGTATCGATAGACCGTCAGCTCCGGGCAGGTGAAGGTCCAGATGTAGGCCTTCGTCTTGAGCCCTTGTTGTCGCATGCTGGTCTCGTCGGCATGCACGTCGGCGGCTTCGCGGATCATCGCGAGGGCGGCTTCGTAGAGCGGTGCCAGTTCCAGGCCGACACGCTGCAGCAGGTCGGTCATGGTGCTGCGGGATATGGGGATACCGATGCTTCTGTACCCCTTTTCGAGCGTGTACAGAGGGATCGAATCCCGGCACTTGGCTGTGGCCAGGTGCGCAAGGAAGCTCGGCGCATACCGAGTCTTCTCGCCGACACGATCGGGGCCCGGAGCTGTGGTGACGTGGCCGTTCTCGCAAACGACGACGCCGCGGTGAACGAGCCGCCTGCGAAAGTGCGGCTGAACGTACTCGTAGACGACCGACGGCTTCTCGGTGAGGAACTTCAGATTGGTCGAGCCGCACTTGTCACAACTGCAGACCGCCGAGTGCGTGACCTCGGTCTCGAGCTTCGAGTCGCGAAGCATCTGGTTGTCGTTGCGCCGCTTGCGAGCCTGCTCGGGAGTGCTGCCGGGCGGCGGCAACGGCGGGGGCATCTTCGGAGACTTGCGCTTCTCGCTCTTCCTGTCGAACAGCCGGCGCTTGAGTTCCTCGAGTTGCTCCTTGAGCTCAGCGATTTGGCTGGACTGGTACTCGGCATACGCCTTCCAGCCGCAGTCGTGATCGTCGCGAGGAGGAACCATCCACCCGCTCTGCTCATGGCTGAGCAGAGATGTCGATCCCTATTCTGCAGGCGATCTGCAAGTGATCGATCTGGCTTTGTTATTCGACGAAGAAATCTTCGTGCTACGCCACACGAGCCCTTTTCGGCTCCCACGCGGCGACCCTGCGGGTCTTCAGGTCGAACCCGCCCAGGAGCATCGACAGCTCCGTGGGATCGAGCATGACGTGATCGGTGGCCGCACAGACGCGAGGGACCTGGAATCTCCCGCGGGACAAGCGCTTGTAGTAGAGCACGAAGCCGCCGCGATCCCAGAAGATCGCCTTGATTCGGTCGCCCCGCTTGCCCACGAACACGAACACCTGTCCGCAATACGGGTCCAGTGAGAATCGTCCGCGAACCAGCGCGCACAGCCCGTCGTGCCCGCGACGCATGTCGACAGCCTCGGTCGCGAGGAACACCCTGGTGCCAGCCGGCGGGCTCAGCATTGCCGAAGGGCTCCTGCCAGAGCTGCGACGTAGGTCGGGTCGCTGCCGGGCGTGACCCGCACCACGATGTCGCGCACCACCACCTCCAGCACGGGGCAGGCCGTCTCCGGCTCCTGTCGCACGACCACAGGCAAGAAGGTCGCCT
>CAYMUE010000421.1:0-2171 GCA_964393505.1 uncultured Polyangiaceae bacterium | reverse complement strand
CGCGTGGCGCGTCGAGCAGACTTCGTACGACGCAGAGACCGGGGAGAAGATGCCGTCGGAGAGCCGAGCGCTGTCGGCCGGGCTCGCCTCCGAGCTGGTCCTGGGTGAGAAGCTCGCGCGATACACGGAGCTGTGTGCGCCGTCGGGAGGCACTGGAAGGCTGCCGTTCATCCACCTGCAGCAACGCCTGCTCTCGAGCCCCGAGGCCTTCGCCCGCACGCTGCAAGCCCATGCACAAGGGCTCGAGAAGAAGGGCGGACCCAAGGCTGCCCCCGTGCAGCGCAAGCTCGACCTCGAGGGCGACCCCGAGGCTCACGGCGAGGACGACGAGGCGGTGGCCGAGGATCAGGAAGCGGCCGTGCGGGCGGCGAGCGCGTCGCTGCCGAGCCCCACGGAAGAAGCCAAGGCGTTGCTGTCCGAGATGCGCGCGGTGGCGGAGAAGGCGCGGCGTCAGCCCGATGCCAAGGCCCTCGCCCTGCTCGACTGGATGCGCAAGAACCTGTGTCCCGCCATCGGCCTTGGCGAGGATGCGAAGGCCTCCAAGGCGTGGTCCGACCGCCGCGTGATCCTGTTCACCGAGTACGCTGACACCAAGCGCTACTACGTGGACCTGCTCGCGCAGGCCCTTGCAGGCACCGACGACGCCGAGAGCCGCGTGATGCAGTACCACGGCGGCATGGGCGACGAGGCGCGCGACGAGGTGCAGCGCGCGTTCAACAGCGAGCCGCGCGATCACGCGGTGCGCATCCTCGTGGCCACCGACGCCGCGCGCGAAGGCGTGAACCTGCAGGCGCACTGCGCGGACCTGTTCCACATCGACATCCCATGGAACCCGGCGCGTCTCGAGCAGCGCAATGGACGCATCGACCGCACGTTGCAGCCCGCCGACGAAGTCCGCTGCCACTACTTCCTGTACCCGGATCGGGTCGAAGACCAGGTGTTGGAGACCGTCATCCGCAAGGTGGACACGGTGCAGCGCGAGCTCGGGTCGCTCGGGGCGGTGCTTCTGCAGCAGATCGAGAGCACGCTGCAGGACGGCATCCAGCGCAAGACGCGGGACGAGGTCGAGCGCATCGGCAAGGACGCCAGGACCACGACGGTGGATGCCGAGCTGGAAGACCAGCGCAAGGACCTGGCCGAGCTGCGCAAGGAGATCGACCGTGCGGCGCGCAGGATGGAGAACTCCAGGAAGTCCCTCGAAGTCGCACCGGAGTCGTTGCGAGGCGTGGTCGAGATCGGTCTGCAACTCGCGGGGGCAAGCGCGTTGAAGCCTGCGGGGCTGACGAGCGACAAGCGTCCGACGTTCGAGCTGCCTGCGCTCGACAGGTCGTGGGAGCGCACGCTCGACACGCTCCGGCCCCCTCGTGGACGCACCGAGCCGTTCTGGGAGTGGCGTCAGAAGCCGCCGCGCCCGGTGACGTTTCATCCGTTGACCCGGTTGTCGGAGGACGCCGAGCAACTGCACCTCGCCCATCCGTTCGTGCGGCGCATCCTCGACCGCTTCCTTGCACAGGGGTTCGGCGCCCATGACCTCGGGCGAGTCACGGCCCTGATCGCTCCGGACGAGCAGGTGGTCCGCGTGGTGGGCTTCGCGCGGCTCACGCTCTTTGGGACCGGGGCCGCGCGGCTTCACGACGAGATCGTGGGGCTTGCGGCGGCGTGGTCCGGCGAGGCGAGCGAGGTCGAGCCGTACAAGGACAGGGCGACGGCGACGCGCAGCGTGGCGCTTGCGGAGAAGCTCCTGGCGACGGGGGCAGCGGCGCCGAACAAGAAGATCGCGAGCCACGTGCGCAAGCACGGCGACGCCCTGTTCAAGGCGCTCTGGCCGCACCTCGAGGCCGAGGCCGACGCCCTGGCCATCGAGGCAAAGAAGGGCCTGGCGCAGCGGGCGCGCAAGGAGGCCGATGATCTGCGCACGCTCCTGAAGCGCCAGCAGGTGGCCATCGACAAGGCCGAGGCGACCCTGCGGCAGCAGACGCTCTTCCACGTGCAGGACAAGGAGCAGAAGCGCCAGGTGGAGCTGGATCTGCTGCACCTGGAGAAGCGGCGAGGGGATGCGGCCAGGGAGCTGGTGTCCGAGCCGGAGGCGATCGAAGCGCTGTACGAGGTGAAGATGACGAGGCTCACGCCGGTCGGGCTCGTGGTCGTGTGGCCGGAGGGGATGTCATGAG
>CAYMUE010000420.1:0-2173 GCA_964393505.1 uncultured Polyangiaceae bacterium | reverse complement strand
CGTTCGCCCCGCCGATCGCCGCTCTTCCGGGGCCCTTCCCATCCCCGTGCGCCAGCACGTACCAGGCATCCGCGCCGACCAGTCGGATCGTCGCTAGCGGGCGGGCATCCGACACGGCCCAGAAGCGGATCGTTCCATCCTCGCCTCCGCCCGCCACGACCCTCCCCTCCGCGACGAATCCCACCCAGTGCACGGCGGCCTCATGCCCCGTGAGCTCGCGGACTCCGCTCGTCCCCGCTACGTCCCACACCCGCACCACCGCGTCGTCTGCTCCCGTCACCAGCGCTGACCCGTCGGGCGAGAACGCCAACGACGTGACCGTCGCGAGGCCGTGCCCCAAGGACCTTGGGTTCCCCCATCGCGTCCAGAGCTGCACCGAGTGGTCCTCTGCGCCCGACGCCAGTCTCGTCCCGTCCGGCGAGAAGGCGATGGCGGTGCCGTGGTCCTTGTGCCCTGGCAGCTTCCTCACCAGCTGTGAGGTCTCCAGATCCCACACCCGCACGGCGAGGTTCTTGTAGCCCGGTCCAACGGCGAGCAGCTTGCCATCCGAGCTGAACGCAAGCGCTTGCGTGCGCTCGGCGTCCTGGACCTTCGCAACGAGCTTCCCCCCGTCCAACTCGATCACCGATATCGTTCCGTCGGCTGCCCCGAGCGCAACCCGCTTGCGATCCGGACTGCACGCGATACTGCCGGCCGAAGGCGTCGCGCTCCGCGGAAGCTCCGACACCACCTTGCCGGCGGCGTCGATCACGCGCAGCGACAGATCCTTGCCGCTCCCCGCCACCACGGCCCCGTCGCTGCGGTAGCAGACTGCCGACGCGTTCGCCCGGGCGGTCCACGCCGGCTTGCCGAGGGACAGGTCCCACGACATCACGCTCTCGTCCCCCGCCGACAGGGCGATCGACTTGCCGTCGGCGCTGACCGCACCTGCGGTGACCTTCCGGCGGTCTCGTTTGAGCGCGTGTACCAGGCGCCCGGATGACGAGCTCCAGATCAGGAACGATCGATCCTCCGAGCCCGCGCCAACGAGGGTGCCATCGCCGTCGAAGACGATGTTCGTGGGATCCGCGGTGTGGCCTGCCAGCTCGCGCAGCACCTTGCCCGACTCGACATCCCAGAGCTTCACGACACGTGCCGCGCCGGCGCCGGGAAGAGCCGACCCCGCCGGCGAAGCGGAGGAGGGAGCCGCGGCCGCGGCGCCCGTGGCCGCAGATGCGAGCAGCTTGCCCGCGGGATGAAACGCGAGGTAGTCGCCCCACTCCCGCTCGCCGAGCTCCTTGGCGACCTGGCTGCTCTCGACGTCCCAGAGCAGGATTTTGCGCGCGGTGTTCGCTGCCAGCAGCTTGCCGTCGGGGCTGAAGGCGATCGTGCTCCCCGGAAGTCCCTCGCGGTACAGCCTGCGCACGAAGCCGCCGCTGCGAATGTCCCACAGCCCGATCGCGTTGTCGTAGGCGCCCGCGGCCATCCACACGCCGTCGGGCCGGAACGCGATCGCGTTGACCCCGTCCTTGTGCCCTTTGATGGTCTCGTGCACGCGTGCGGAGACCGGGTCCCACAGCCTCACCAGGTGGTTGGTGTCCGAGGCCAGGAGCTTGCCGTTCGGGCTGAAGGCAACCGCATGCACCGTGTTCCAGTTGGCTTCGAGCTTGCGCCCGGCCTTGCCCGTCGACGTGTCCCACAACCGGATCGTCCCGTCGGCCGCTGCCGACGCCAGCGTGCGACCGTCGGGGCTCAGCGCCAGGGCGTTGATCTTCTGCGTGTGTCCTCGAAGCAGCGGAGTCCGCTCCACGAACGTCTGACCGTCGAGGAGCGAGATCGCTGTACCGTGTGCCAATGCGATGAGCGCACCGTCCCGCGACCACGCGGCGCGCGTGGGGCCGAGCATAGCGTGTTGCTGCTCCACGCGCAGGGGGCCGGCGCTCCGGGAGGCGGCGGCCGAGGCGCGGTCAAAGAGCTTGCGGGAGAGCGCTGAGTCTCCCTCCTCGCGCGCCGCGAGCGCCGCGCGCACCAGAGCGACGGGATCCGCTGCGGTCTTCCAGGCCTCCAGGAAGTGCGTTTTGGACTCCGCGAAGCGTCCCTCAGCGAAGGCTCTGTGGCCTTCGGCCGTCTTCGCAGCGCCGTTCTTGCGGGCCTCGTCGCTCACCGCAACGGGAGGCGCGTTGGCCCCGACTTC
>CAYMUE010000419.1:0-2241 GCA_964393505.1 uncultured Polyangiaceae bacterium | reverse complement strand
CACCGCTGGCACGGCGGGCACGGCGGGCACCGCTGGCACGGCCGGCGCCGCTGGTGAAGCTGGCGCAGCCGGTGCGGCTGGTAAAGCTGGCGCGGCCGGCGCAGCGGGCAGCACGGGCGCTTGCCTCGGGACGACCGATCTCGCGGCGATCCAGGCGACCTACGAGGCCGGCGACATCTCGGCCGTGGCCACCGCGTGCGCGATGAGTTGCCTCAGCGACATGACCAAGGTCAAGTCCTGCGTCTCCGCGTGCGTGGTGACTCAGACCGGCATGTCCCAGGGCTGCGGCGACTGCTACGGCGGCACGATCGAGGGCACCGTGACCAACTGCTTCGCCGCCTGCGGGTCGGATCCCGGCAGCGTTGCGTGCAACGCCTGCCAGTGCGGCGACAACACGGCGAAGGCCAACTGCTTCGAGGCGTTCTCCACGTGCTCGGGCGTGCCGACCTCGGCCTGCACGCCTCCTGCGGACGGCGGTGTCGACGACGCCGCGACCGACTAGTCACGAAACCCATGTGGACGCAGCCCGCGCGTGCGCTGAGCCCAGGCACGTGCGGGCGGGTTCCACGGACAACCCAGGCGACGAGGTGCCTGGCGACAACCGGGCACTCGTGGGGCTGTGTTGCTCTGCTGCACGAGCGACGTGTCATGCTGGTGCACAGCGCGATGCACCGTTCGTGGTAGGATTCGGAACGCAGGAGAGTGCTCATGTCCGTTTCGAACCCCGCTCGCGGCTCGTGGTTGGTGAAGGCTCTGCTCACGATCGCAAGCGTGTGGGTGGGGGGCACCGTCGGGGTGCTGACCGGGTGCGAGAAGACCAGCGCCCCTCCGCCTCCTCCGCCTCCCTTGCCCACGCAGCCCGTAACGACCGTTGTCGTGGATCCGGGGACTGCGCCGACCTCCACGACTCCGCCGGTCTCCACGCTGGTGGATCCGGAGGGGCCGGTGCCTCCGCCTCCCCCGACTGGGACAGCGGATCCGATCGAGACCGATCCGGCGCCGGTGGTGAAGTACGGCGGGCCGCCGGTACCCAATCCCATCCCGGGTCCGAGCCCGATGTACGGCGGGTTCAACGTGCCACCGTCTTCGTCGGCGCCCGTGACGACGGTACGACCCAAGTACGGTGTGACGCGGTATACGCCGAGGAAGTACGGCGGGCCGGACGTGACGTACTGATTGCCTGCCATGCGCAACGCAGCCAACGCGCGCCTCCGTGACCTGCCGCATATCGTGTCGATCGTCCGCGACGCGCGTCGACGCATCCCGCTGCTGAAGACTCCTGACCTGACGTATCTCTTCTGGGAGTGCACGCTGCGCTGCAACCTGCGTTGCGCGCACTGCGGCTCCTCGTGTTCCCCGGAGCGCAGGGATCCGGAGCTGACGACGGCTCAGGTCCGGGGGATCCTCGACACGATCGCGGAGGACTTCGACGCCCGTCGGATCTTCGTGTCGATCACCGGGGGGGAGCCGCTGCTGCGTCCCGACCTGTTCGAGGTCGTGGAGCACATGACCTCGCTCGGGATGCGGCCGTGCATCGTGACCAACGGAACGCTGCTGGACCGGCAGGCGGCGTCGCGTTTGTACGACGCGGGGATGCGGGTGGTATCGGTGAGCATCGACGGGACGCAGCAGGAGCACGAGGCGGTGCGTGGGCGGGGGACGTTCGAGCGTGCGCTGCAGGGGATGACGAACGCGAAGCAGGCCGGCTTCGAGGTGGTGGAAGCGATCACGTGCGTGCGCCCGGCCAATCTGCCCGTGCTCGACGCGGTCGAGCGTGCGGTGCGAGACGCCGGGGCGGGGATGTGGCGGCTCATCACCATCGACCGGATGGGGCGTCAGGCGGGCGCGCTCGATCGCGAGATGTGGCTGCACCCGCCGCAGATCCGTGCGCTGTTCGACTTCATCACGACGCGCCAGGCGGCGCTCGAACGGGCCGGAGATCCCTTCCACGTACAGTTCTCGTGCGGGGGATTCCTTGGAGTGCGTCACGAGCTGCGGGTGCGTCCCACCGACGGTCAGTGCTTTGCGGGGTTGTGCGTGGGCTCGATCCTGAGTGACGGTCAGGTCAGCGCGTGTCCGTCGTTGCCTCGCTCCTGGGCGCAGGGCTCTGCCCTCGAGCGCCGGTTCTCCGAGATCTGGTTCCAGCGATTCGCTGCGCACCGCGACGTCTCCTGGCGCAGGTCGGGACCGTGCGAGGGCTGCTCCTGGTTCGACGTATGCGTCGTGTAGGGAAAGAGTGTA
>CAYMUE010000418.1:0-2270 GCA_964393505.1 uncultured Polyangiaceae bacterium | reverse complement strand
GTTTGCGGCCGTGTGGGCGCTGATCGAGCGTGGGAGCGGGCTCGAGGCGGGGGGGCTCGGGGACCTCAGGCGTTTGCGCCCGCTACACGCTACGGCCGCGATGTGCAGGGCGAGCAGCGCGCGAGGCTTTCGGTGGGCTACATCTACAAGCTCAGCTACCAGCAGACCGACAAGTTCGGGGCCAACGGGAACGGGACGAAGATCACGGGGGATCGCAGCACCTCGGAGGTCACGCTCTGGGGGGAGTCTCACGTGATGCTCGGGGGACTGGACCTGCGCAAGGCCGGACTCGGGGGCTGGACGCTGAACGTGCATCACATCGCGGACCCGAACACCGATACGTTGTATCTCGGAGACGGCACCATAAGGAGGCACGGCGCGGGGCTCCCGGTGCTCGAGCCGTGGGTGGGCAAGGGGCCATCGTACTGCCCACAGCTCGACACCCCCGTTCCCGCGAAGGACGTCGCAGACCTGAGCATCTCCGACCTCGCCGAAGGTCCCGACGGCTTGTACCTCTCAAGCCACTGTTCGGCGCTGTACCGCGTCCGCCGCGATGGGATGGTCGAGAAGGTGCCGGGGGGAACGGACGCGCGCAGAGTCGCTGTGGCGCCGGACGGGACTGTGTTCCTGATGGTCTTGACGAGCTCAAGTGCGATCTCGCTCATCAAACGGCTCGCGCCCGACGGGACGCTTCATCACGTCGCGGGAAGGACCGAATACTGCTACGGGGACGAGTGCTACGAAGAGGGCGTTGCGGCTGCGAGCACGTTCGTGAACTGGATCGAGGATCTGGCGGTGTCCCGAGATGGAAGCCTGCTGGTGATCGACGGGCGCAGGATTCGCAAGATCGGGACAGATGGCCTGATTCACACGATCGCGGGTGGGAATGACTATGGGCATTCCGGCGACGGCGGTCCGGCGAAGCTGGCAACCTTCGCAACTCCTCTGGCCGTCGACGTGAGCGGCTCCGGAGATGTGTTCGTCGCGGACTACGACGCCGGCGGATCCTCGCGAATCCGCCGCATCGGCACCGATGGGATCATCGCGACCGTGGCGGGCTGTGATGGGTGCGCGCAGACGGCCGACGGGATTCCGGCAACCGAGACAGCGGTCTCGCCCGTGGACCTCGCCGTCGGTCCAGACGGGGTCCTCTACTTCATGGACTACCTTTCACCGAGGCTTCGCAGGATCGACGCCCGCGGAATCGTCTCGACGGTTGCCGGAAACGGCGTCTACTGCTGGGACCTCGACAGCCAGGCATGTGCCGATGGGTGGCCCGCGACGGCAACGAGCCTGCGGGGCGACTCCAGAATCGCGGTCAGCGCGCAGGGCACCCCGTATCTGTTGTTCAAGGGCGGAGTGGACCGGGTGACCCGGTCCCGGGCTCCGCTGTCCAACGACAAGACCGAGCGGTTCGTCTTCGACGAGCAGGGACGGCACATGCGAACCGAGGACGCTGTGACGGGCTCAGCGAAGCTGGTGTTCGACTACGACGTCGAAGGGCGCCTTGCCGGCATCACCAACGCGAGCGGCGACCGCACGTCGATCGATCGCGACCCGGGGGGCAATCCGCTGGGAATCACCGCGCCGTTCGGCCAGCACACGACGCTGACCGTGGATGCGAGCGGCTACCTGGAGCAGATCGAGGATCCGGCGCAGCACAAGGTGTCCGCGAGCTATGGCGCCGACGGTCTTCTCGAGGGCTACGTGGATGAGCGTGGCCTGCCTCACGGCTACCAGTTCGACGCCTGGGGGAGACTCGCGCGCGCCGACGATCCGGCGGGAGGATGGCTGCTGCTGGACGGGCAGACCACGGGCGGCAAGACGGTCACGACGAAGACGACGGCACTGGGGCTGACGACGAGGTATGAATCGGGGACCACGTCGGCGGGTGTGGGGGCCATGGAGAACACCTTCCCCGGGGGGCTGAAGGCGAGAACCGAGAGCAGAACGGACGGGACGTCGGTGACGTGGCTGCCCGACGGCAGGACCATCACGGCGCGCACGGCTCCGGACCCGCGCTTCGGAATGGCTGCCGAGTACGTCTCGGAATCGACGACGGTCACGCCGGGCGGGCTGACCTCGACACGGTCGATGGCGCGCAGCGCACTGCTGGCGGACCCCAACGACCCGAGCACGCTGCAGTCGCTGACCGAGATGCAGACGCTCAACGGCAGGGTATCGGTGGCCGCATACGACGCCGCGACGCGCACGTGGACGCGCACCTCCGCGGCGGGGCGGGTGGCAACGACGGTGCTCGATTCGGCGGG
>CAYMUE010000417.1:0-2277 GCA_964393505.1 uncultured Polyangiaceae bacterium | reverse complement strand
TCACCCGTCTGCTGCGCAACTCCCGAAGATTCGAGGAGCTCGCGCGGGAGCTGCAGGCCCGTGTCGATGCCGGCGCGCTCTCGGGCGACGGCTGGACCTCCACGTGGATGCGTCGCGAGCTGGTCAGGCTCTACGACCTCGCGCTCGACCGCTCGATGGACGCCGAGAACCTGCTGCGCGTGAAGAGCGTCGGCCCGCGCGCCGCCGAGATCGAAGCCGACAGCGCCCTGTGGCTCGCCACCATGGCGCAGCGACGCGCCGACCACTCGCAGTACATCGATCTGCGACGACGTCATCTGACCAGGCTCCCCAAGCGTCTCGGCGCCATGGTGCTGTGCCACCTGGCCGAGTACTGCGATCAGAACATCAAGCTCAAGGGACGCGTGCTCTCGCTCTACCGGGAGGCGCGAACCCTCGATCCCGACAACTCCCTCGCAACAGATGCCCTCCGCGGGCTCGGCCGTGGCGTCAAGACCTGGCGCTCCACCGCCGCCCTGCTTCCCGTCCCCGACGAGGAGAACCTGACCGAGCAGATGCGCGGAGAGCAGCTCCGATTCAGGGGCGACGACGCGAAGCTTCGTGACCCGAACGAAGCTCTGGGATGGTATGAGCGAGCCGTCGCCGCGTGGCCCGACGACATCGAGGCGTGGGATGCCATCGCCGCCATCTCCCTCGAACGCAAGGACCTCGACTACGCCTGGCTCGCCAGCGTCGAGGCCGAGCTCGCCTTCGAGCGGACCGCCTCGCCCGCCAACGCCGAGCCCGCTGCCATGGCTCGTCGCATCGGCAGAACCTCCGAGATCGCCGCGCGCACCGACCACGCCGAGGAGGCCAGGGAGCTGGCGGAGATCGCCTTCGCCATCGACCCGAACGTGCCCGCCTCCGCTGCGCTCGTGGCCGACGCTCGCTTCGAGGCCGGCGACAATGCCGGTGCCCTCGCCCTGTACGATCGCATCCTGCAGGACATGGCGAGCTCGCTCACTCCCGCGCAACGCGCCCATGCGATGTTCCGTTGCGGCGCACTGCACCTGCACGCCGGTGACCTCGACAAGGCCCAGGAAAGCCTGCGCGGCGCGCTCCTCGTCGCCCCGCTGCTGTCCCCTGCCCTCGACACCATGTCCGACCTGCTCCGCAAGCAGGCCCAGCCCGCCAACGCCGCGCTGCATCTGCTCAAGGCGCTTCTCGTCACGCGTGAGGCTGACTCCCGCGGCGGCCTGCTTCGGCGCATCGGGGAGCTGTTCGAGACCGACCTCGCGCGCCCCGACGAGGCCGGAGCCTGGTTCGAGTTCGCCGTGGAAGCCGGCGTCTCCGACTCCGCACTGCAGCGACGCCTGCTGCAGCACTACCGGAGGACCGGCCGGGCCGACCAGGCACTCACCGCGCTCGAGGATCTCATCCAGACCTCGACCGACCCCGCAGAGCTCGCGGACATGTGGGCCCTGCGCGGCTCCATCCTCGCCGAACGCGACCCCGACGCCGCCGTCGAAGCCCTCGATATCGCCCTCAGCTATGACCCCGCCCACGGCACCGCCCTCGCCTCTCTGCGGTCCGTCCTCGAGCAGCGCGGCGACTACGCCCAGCTCGCCGACCTGCTCGACGCTCGCACCGAGACCGGCACTCGCCCCGAGCGCATCGAAGCGCTCCGCGCCCTCACCAGGATCTGCTTCGAGAACCTCGACGACACCACCCGCGGCGAGCAGTACCTGCTCCGCCTCGTCGCGCTCGCTCCCTCTCGCGAAGCCATCGAGAACCTGCTCCGAATCGTCGAGGCTGACCCGTCACGCAGCAGCGAACGCCTGCCCCTCATCGGTCGCCTCCTCGGCTTCGGCCCCCCCTACGCCGAGCGACTCATCGAGGCCGCTCACCTCGCCTATGACAGCGGCCAGAAGCACTGGGCATGGGCCATCCTCTCTGCCCTGCTCGGCGCCGCCCCGGTCGATCCCTGGACCAAGGGCGCCGTCGCGGAGCTGCGCAAGCAGTTCGAGAGGTTCGACGCCGTCGGCGTGCTCAAACCGTATGTCGTCTCCGCCGCGGGCCCACTCCCCGACCCCACCCCCTTCTCCTCCGCACTGCTCGATCTCTGCGCTCGGATGTGGCCCGCCCCATCCGACGACGGCCTCACCGGCGTCGATCCCCGCACGGGTCCAGGCAAGGTGTTCGAACGCATCCAGGAGGGGTTGGGAATCCAGGCCCGACTCCTGCGATCCGCCGACAACGCCCCCCCCCTGGCCATCCACGCTGGCGAGGTCCCCACGATCGCGATCCGCACCGATCAGC
>CAYMUE010000416.1:0-2278 GCA_964393505.1 uncultured Polyangiaceae bacterium | reverse complement strand
AGCCGAAGATCAAGTACTACTTCGATCTGCGGGTGGCGGTTGCCGACGACGAGCCATTCGAGCAGGCCGAGAAGCGCGCGAGCGCGCGCGCGGCAGCGCTCGAAGCGGTTTTCGTGGCGCTGGCCGGCTAGCCCTGAGCCCCCATGCCCCGCTTGGGCCTGCGCGGTCGGGCGGGGCGTAGAGGGGGCAGTCCATTGTCCCACGTTAGTCGGAGATGAACGACCGTGCACGGGGCGCGCGGGTCCCGGTGTTGTCGCGGGAAGCGGCGCAAGGTCGTTCGTCGCGTGCCGTTCGAACGAAGCGCCGATGGCATGAGGCCTGCTCTGGTCGCGGGCATGAAGCCGACGATCCTCCTCTTCGCCCTCGCCCTGCTCAGCCTTACGGGTCTCACGGGGTGCTTCGGCACGTATCACGACGCTTGCTACGACGGTTGCGTGGCCGCTCATCCGACGTACTACGGAACGAGCACGGTGGTGGTTGGCAGTCCCACGCACCATCGTCATGGGGGACCCGCGGCTGCGCGCGTATCCACCGGGCCTCGTCATTCGGCATCCCAGGCAGCCCGTCGAGCCGCGACCCCCTCCGTCTCCCATCGCCCAGCCTCCCCGTCGGTGCACAAGAGTCGCCCCTCGCACTCCATCTCACGTCCCTCGCACGGAAAGACGAGCGCATCGCGGTCGCGCGGTCGCAGGTGAGTCCCCCGTCACCCCTTCAACTGCCTGAGATCCAGCTCCTTGCGCGATACTTGCGCCAGCGGATCGACGTCGTGCACGAGACGCTTCGATGCCTCCGCCGTGATCGAGTCGCCCTTGAGGGACTGGGCCTCGGCGCGGGTGCGCAGCAGCTCGGACAACGAGAGGAAGTCGAGGTCCGGCTTGATCTTGGCCAGGTACGCGATGCGCGACGATCGCTTCCCGAGGGCTTCGTAGGCGATCTTGGCGAGCGACAGGAGCTGACGGCACGCGTCGGGAGCAACGCGGAACGCCTCGGAGGAAGGCCCGTATTGCTCGACCATCGCGGCGTGGGCCGCCTCGACATCGCGGTCCTCGACGCTCCAGTGCAGACCGAGCAGGTCGAAGTAGTTCGCGTGGGGCGCTTCGGCTGCGCGGGATTCCACCTGCTGCTGCAGCGACGGCCCCTCCTTGCGCGCCGAAGGCGCCCAGGTGAGCTCCCCCAGGGCGTCCATGAGGAACATGAGTTGAAGCGCCGTCGGACGGGCAATACCGCCGCTGTTGGCCGCCTCGAGCCCCGTCAGCGTGCCGTCGCACTGGTAGCGCAGGAACCGGCTCTCCGACGGCCAGAACCCCACCGCCCGCGCCAGCGCCAACCCTCGCGGGGTCGACGTCGGCGCCATCGACAGCTTCCCTTCCATCAGCGATGCAAGCCGATCGGACCGCTCCTGCCGGAGCACCCATCGCAGCCCGTCCACCACGAGCTTCGCCAGCGCCTCGCCTCTGTCCGCGTGCCGTCCCACCGCCTGCACCGTGATCCGGTACGTCCCCTCGCTCCAGAGAAACGTCGCCAGGAAGCGGTCCTTGCTGCGCGGAGTATCCAGCGCGATCGTCCCCTGGTTCAGCTCCCAACGCATCGACTCGTCACCGCGATCGAGCTCGAGCACGCCGCAGAACTCCTTGCGGCGTCCCAAGGACATGAGGAGCGACGGGAGCCGGATCGGATCGAGATCGGCGGGTGTGGTGGCCCGGCGCAACGGCAGGCGGAGGATGTCCTCTGCGCCCTGCACGCCCACGAATCGGCCCTCGTTCGGGAGCGCTGCGCCCGGGGGCACCGAGCCGCGAGCGCCCGGGGGAGCCATCGATGGGCGCTCGTCGAGCGGGGCGTGGGAGTTGCCGGGGATCGATGCCGCGCCTCGGGGAGCAGGCCGTTGCGAGGGCGTGGGCTCCGGCGGCAACCGCGAGCCCCTCGGTGCATCCGGCGGAGGCGGCGCGTCGAGCGGAGGCGCCGGGGGCCTGTTCGATATGCGCGCGGAGGGAGATGGCGATGCGATCGGCGGGGGCTGCGCTTCGCGCGGAGGCGCCGGGGGCCTGTTCGATATGCGCGCGGAGGGAGATGGCGATGCGATCGGCGGCGATGCAGAGGGGGTCGGGCTCGAGCCTTCGAGGAATGCCCGGAGCTCCTTGTCGACCGCGGCCATCGCGCTCTGGCTGGGACGCGACGATTCGCGGGGCCGCTCGGCCTTCTCCTGCGGCGCGGCGGATTGCTCTCGCGCGGGGGCGACCTGGATGTGCGGAGCCGCCTGGTGTCGCGCCATGCCGAGCAC
>CAYMUE010000415.1:0-2280 GCA_964393505.1 uncultured Polyangiaceae bacterium | reverse complement strand
AGTTGCCCCTGCGTCGTCATGTACGGCGCAAGCACCCGATCGGCTGCCGTCTGCGACGTCCGGACAACCCCAGGCGCGGTGAAGGCGCATGCGAACCCGTCGACATCCCCCTCCCTCGCGCAG
This sequence comes from uncultured Polyangiaceae bacterium, assembly GCA_964393505.1. GTDB lineage: Bacteria > Myxococcota_A > Polyangia > Polyangiales > Polyangiaceae > JACRCQ01. The sequence goes on along the minus strand of CAYMUE010000415.1, from coordinate 2,157 downwards.
GCCAGATCGTTGCGGTCCGCCGTGATGAGCGTGATCGGCGCATCGACGACGGCGCCGGGCTGCATCACCGAAGGCCTGGACGATGCGGGGTCTCCGCGCATGTTGAAGAGCACGAGGGCGACGACGAGCCCGGCGAAGACGACCCAGAACTGCAACGACGACTCCCGATCCTCGGGAGTCGTCGGCTCACCGGAGGTCGTGGCGGACGGCTCCGCAGACTGCTGCGCGGAGGGGTCCGGTTGCGACGGTGTCGGCGCGGGATCGCTGTGGGTATCAGGCATCGGCGTGCGCATCGTACTACCGCCACTTCTCGAGGAACATCCGCTGCATCATCGCATCGCGGGAGATCGGGAGCTGCCCCCAGACCGGCGCGTAGAAGGCGGAGACGTCGGCGACCAGGAGGATCGCGGCGAGGCCCCACACGGCGCGACGCTCGTACAGCCAGGTGAGCAACAGGGCCACGAGCAGCAGACCGAAGCCGTAGCAGGGGAGGTAGTGGTAGATGTACGAGTCGCGCCGGGTCAGCACCCAAGGAAGCAACGGCAGCAACCAGAACAGCAAGAGCATCGCCGCGGCGCGCGCGTGATCCTGCAGGAAGCCTCCGACTCCGCCGGACCGCGGCTCGTCGAGCCTGGGGCGAAGCAGCGCGACGCCCTTGCGCAATGTGGACGCGACGGTCGCTGCCAGCAGCAGCGATGCACTCCACCACAACAGCGGATTGCCCATGCTCGTCATGACGCGCACGTGCGTGGGTGTCTGATCGAAGCGCAAGAAGATGGGGTGCTCGGGGAGGAACCAAGTGTACCAGTGCGAGGTCGCCGGGTTCGTCATCTCCGTGAGCGCCAGGTGGTGGGAGAGCAGTCCGCGCGTCGCTCTCCACACCGCCTCCGGCCCCCAGGGCAGCCCGAGCTTCGCCAGCCCCGTGGCGAAGCAGCCCCAGTAGACCACGGGCACGATCGCGACCAGCGCCGCCGTCCAGCGCGGCGCCTGCGCGAGCACGAGCGTCGCGAGCACGATCGGCACGATCATGACCGCGCCCGTGAACTTGACGGACACCGCGAACCCCACGAGCACGCAGGCCCCCGCAACCTGCCACGGCCTGCGCGCCCGCAGCGTCGCCAGCGCCGCTCCGAGCAGCAACGTCGCGAGCATCCCGTCGAGCAGCGCCGTGCGCGAGTAGGCGATGAAGAAGCCGTCCACCGCGAGCACCGCCGCGGCCACCGCCCCCCCCTTCCACGAACGCGACAGCGTAGCGCCGATACCGTAGGCGATCCCGATGGCCGCCAGGCCGAAGAACAACGGAACGATTCGCCACCCGAACGAGTTGTCGCCGAAGACGCTCATCCCCAACCCGATGAGCAGCTTGCCAAGGGGCGGGTGATCGTTCCAATCCGGCTTCGCCTGCAGGTAGTTGCGGGCGTTGTTCACGAAGTGATGCTCGTCGAAGGTCATCTGCTTCGGGAACGAGAGGCTCTGCGCGCGGATCACCACGCCGAACAGGACCATGAGCCCCGTCACCATCGCGAGCCAACGATCCTTGCGAAGGGGCTCGAGCAGCTCCCGGAGACTTCGCCCAGGACTTCGCGTGCGCTCTAGTTGCATACGCAGTCGACCGCAGCCTGCCTGGCGGCGCAGGAAACAGGGTACTGCGAGCAGCACTTCTGCTCGCACGCAGCATCGCCGTAGCACGCGTTGCGGCAGCTCGAGTACTCACCCGCCCCCGCGGCGTTGTGATACTCGTACAGCGCCAGCCCGCACGGCGACTCCTTCACGCAGTCCTGGCACCACTCGTCCATGAATCCGCCCGAGCACGCATCGCCGCACGACGCGGAACAGTCGGTCTCGGTCCAGCCACATGAGCACCCGCCCCACAGCTTCCCCGAGAAGCACGCCTTGGGGTGCGCGGTGCAGCAGTCGTCGTAGCAAAGGGCGTCCCCGCATGCGGCCAGGCAGTCGTGATAGCCCGGAAGATCCGGTGCGTTCGTGTAGAGCGACCCGATCTCTCCGCACACCGTGTCGAGACACGTCAGGCACGCGTTGGTCGCGGTCCCTCCTGGACAGTAGTTGTCCTCGCACTGCGACTCGCACGCCGCTTCCAGAGCGCCCGCAGCACCCGCGCTCCCCCCGCCCATGCCCGCGCTTCCCCCACCCATACCC
>CAYMUE010000414.1:0-2293 GCA_964393505.1 uncultured Polyangiaceae bacterium | reverse complement strand
TTGCATCGTATTCGGCGAGCCCTGTCCGACCTCGCCGCATTCCAGATCCCTGCGGAGCTTTCGCCTGCCGAGCAGCGGCGTCTTGAAGCGCTGCACCGCGCTGCGGTCGCAGACCTGCTGCGGCTTGCGGCCGAGCGGGCGATCCCGACACCAGCACAGGAGAATGACCATGATCGATATCGACCCAGAGAGCCTGATGACCCTTCCGACTTCACCCCCGGACGAGGCGCAGCCGCCTCCGCGCAAACGGGGCCGCAAGCGTATCCAGATCCCGGACGAGATCCGTCAGGAGATCCTGCGCCTGCAGCCATTCTACAGCGCCCGGCAGATCTCTCCGCGCGTGGGGCTGAGCCGCAAGATGGTGGGTCGGGTGCTGCACGAGCACGGGCTCTCATCTGGCCCGCAACCGGGTCTGGAGCCCGAGCAGCCGGATGGCGACACCAGCAAGCTCGACTCGTTCCAGCTTCTTGTCGCGGAGAAGATGGCGCAGGGCCTGAAAGTGACTCGCATCCTCCGGGAGATCCGCAAGCTCGGATACCGGGGAGGACGCACGATTCTGGGCGACTACGTGCGGCAACTTCGGGCGCAAACGGGGGCGCTGCCGACCGCCTCGGTCAAGCGCCGCTTTGAAACGGGCGTGGCCGAGGAGATGCAGATCGACTGGTCTCCCTACGAGGTCCCGATCGGCGGACACCTCGTCAGGGTCCATGTCCTGGGCTGTCTGCTGGCCTGGAGCCGCAAGCTGTACGCCTATGCCTTCCGCGACGAGCGCCAGCCCACCCTGCTCGAAGGACTCGCATGCGCCTTCGTCTACTTCGACGGGGTCGCCGCCCGCATCGTGCTCGACAACATGTCGACCGCTGTGCTCGGACGCGTCGGCTCCGACGGCAAGGTGCTGTGGCACTCGCGCTTCCTGGACTTCACCCGTCACTACGGCACCGTGCCCTTCGCTTGCAGGGTCCGGGATCCTGATCGCAAGGGCAAGAAGGAGAAGTCCTTCCGTCTGCTCGAAGACGACTTCATCCGAGGCTCCTCGTTCGAGTCTCTCGATCACCTCAACGAGCAGCTGCGCATCTGGCTCGATGGCACTGCCCAGTGCGGCAACCTGCGCGTGCACGGCACCACACGAAGGGTCCCCAACGAGGCCTTCGAGCACGAGCGGCCTCTTCTCGTCCGCCTGCCCAATCACCCCTTCTCCGTCTGCGAGCAGTCCGTGCGCGTCGTGGACCGTGACTCCACCCTATCCATTCGCGGAACCCCCTACAGCGTACCTGCCACGCTCGCCAATCGCTCCGTCGCAGTCCACCTGTTTGCCGAACACTTCGAGGTGCTCGACCAGCACGGCAGGGTCGCATTCAGCCGCCGATACGTCTCCGATCAGGACAAGGGACGACTGGTCATCGACAAGACCCACTACGCCAACCTGCCTCGACGGCCCCGCACCGGCAGCGCAGGCGACGAGCGCATCGACCAGGCCTTCGTCCGCCGCTTCGCCGAGCTGCAGCCTCTGGTCGACGGTTTGAAGCGTCGCATGAAGTCCCTGGCCCCCATCCATATTCGCACCCTGCTGCGGTTGTGCGACCGCTTCGGCGAAGAGGCGTTCCTGGTGGCTGCTCGCCGGGCCCAGGACTTCCGTCGCTTCGATGCCCTCGCCGTCGGGCGCATCCTCGAAAGCGACTACCCCGCCGCTGCCGCCCAGGCCGATGCGACCTGCCCCGTCACGCCGCTGTCGGGCCACGGTCCCGCTGCTCTCGGCGAAGTGGACTCCGGCTCGCTCGACTCCTTCTCACGACTCGATTCGACGACCGCCCTGAACGAGGACGCCCATGGCTCGCAACAATAGACGCCCACCCGTCCAAGACCCCGTCGAGGAGCTCATCCAGCTCGCCATCGACCTGGACCTCACCGCCCTGGCGGCTGACCTGCGCGCGATCCTCGATCGCGCCGAACGCGAGGGCTCGTCCTTCACGGACTTCGGTCTCAGCCTGCTGCGCACCGAAGTGCTCGCTCGCAAGAACCGTCAGCTCCAGCGCGGCCTGCGACGCTCTCGCCTCGGCACCATCGAAGGACTCGAGGGCTTCAACTTCGCCATCCGCCCGCAGCTCGAACCTCGTGTCGTCAAGGAACTCTTCAACTGCCGATTCGTCGAGGACAAGCGCAACGTGCTGTGCCTCGGCCGACCCGGCTTGGGCAAGACTCGCATCGCCAAGGCGATCGCCCATGCGGCGTGCCTCGCTGGCTACTCCACCCTGTGCGTCGTCACTGCGGAGATGCTCGAGGAACTTCATGCCTC
>CAYMUE010000413.1:0-2353 GCA_964393505.1 uncultured Polyangiaceae bacterium | reverse complement strand
GGTGCGAGCAACAACGGGGGTGCGAGCAACAACGGGGGTGCGAGCAACAACGGGGGTGCGGCTGGAGCGGCCGGCGCGGGCTCCGTCTGGCACCCCGCACCTGGGACGAGCTGGCAGTGGCAGCTCACAGGAACGATCGACACGACCGTGGATGTCGCGATGTACGACATCGACCTGTTCGAGACGAGCCAGGCGACGATCGACGCGCTGCACGGGGCCGGGCGGAAGGTCGTCTGCTACTTCTCCGCGGGGAGCCGCGAGGACTGGCGGCCCGATGCGGGGCAGTTCCAGGCTGCGGATTACGGCAACGATCTCGATGGCTGGGCGGGCGAGACGTGGTTGGACATCCGGTCGCAGAACGTGCGCGAAATCATGAAGGCGAGGCTGGATCTCGCGGTCGCCAAGAAGTGCGACGGTGTGGAGCCGGACAACGTAGACGGGTACGCCAACGACTCGGGCTTCCCGCTCACGAAGGCGGATCAACTGGACTTCGACGGGTTTCTCGCGACCGAGGCGCACGCGCGTGGGTTGTCCGTGGGGTTGAAGAACTCGGTCGAGCTGGCGGCGACGCTCGTGTCCCAGTTCGACTGGGCGCTGAACGAAGAGTGCTTCCAGTACGACGAGTGCGGGTCCCTCGCGTCGTTTATCGCGGCCGGCAAGGCGGTCTTCCACGTCGAATACGTGGACTCCAAGGGGCAGGGACAGGCGAAGCTCGACGACGTCTGCGGCGCGTCTTCGGTCCAGGGGTTCTCCACGTTGGTCAAGCTGCTCGAGCTCGACGCGTGGCGACTGGCCTGCCCGTGATCCGGACGGCGCCACCGTCCTCCGGGGGCGCTCGCAGCGCGCACGCTACTTGAGAATCACTTCCGACGGCGCCAGGCGTCGCACCCGCGTTCCGTCTCCGAGCTGCCCCTTCGCGTTGTCCCCCCAGCACACGACCTGCCGAGTCTCGGTCAACGCGCAGTTGTGGCGACGTCCCACCGCAATCAGCGCGACACCTTCGAGCTCCGACACCGGCGCAGGCTGAGGCTGTCGCGACCGGCCCTCGACTCCGATCTGCCCATGCTCGTTGGAGCCCCAGCACAGGGCCCTGCCGTCGCTCGTGCGCGCGCACGTGTGGCTCGCGCCGGCACCGATCTGCACCACGTCGCTCAACCCCGGGATTGCCACGGGCTTGCCCGCGTCCTTGGCGGCGCCTTCCGACGATCCCCAGCAGAGTACGTCGCCTTTCACGCGCACCGCGCATCCATGCGAAGGCCCCGAGGCGATCTGCGTCACGTGCGACAGGCCGCGCACGAGCACCGGGGAAGGTCGGTGCGCTGACGACGTCGAGTCGCCGATCTGCCCGCGATCGTTGCGCCCCCAGCAGGCGACTTGTCCCATCCGGTTCAGCGCGCAGGTGTGCGTCGTCGATGCGGAGAGCTGCACGAGCTGCATCCCGGTCGCGTGCACCGGGACTGGCGGCATGCTCCGGCCGTCCACGTTGCCGTCCCCGAGCTGTCCGCTCTCGCTCGAGCCCCAGCAGGTGGCCTTGCCGCTCGCGAGCAGCGCGCAACTGTGCACCTGCCCCGCGGTCACCTGCACCGCGTCGCGAACGCCAGGAACCGGAGCGGGCAGGGGACTCTCCGTCCCCGCGTCGTGTCCCACCTGTCGCGAGGAGTTGTCTCCCCAGCAGGCGACCGCTCCCGACGCGCGCACCGCGCAGGTGTGGCGATCCCCGACCGCCAGATCCACGGCGTCGTTGAGCGCGCTCACGCGCACCGGGCGCGTATGCCCGACCGTGGTTCCGTCACCGAGCTGGCCGTAGGTGTTGTCCCCCCAGCAGACCACCGCCCCGGATCTGCGCAGCGCGCAGGTGTGATCGCTGCCGGCTCCGAGCCTGACCGGCGGGTCGGCATCACGGCACACGCCGCTCCGGCACACCATCCCGTCGCGGCACGCCGGCTCGCAGAGCGAGCACTCCGTCTCCCACGGCTCGAGCTGCGTCTCGCAGCCGTTGGTCGGATCGCGATCGCAGTCGCCGAACCCCTTGGGGCAGCTCCTTGCCTGACGCGTGGGGCGAGAGGATTCCGCCGAGGGGCCATGCCGGCCCGATGCGTTCACCTCTCCCTGCGCCGACCATTCCGCGCAGCCCACCGTTCCGAGCGATCCGAGCGCGAGGGCAGCGGTGGCGCGGACCAGGGTGCGGCGATGACGGGCGAGCCTGCAGGGGACGGCAGCGAGCGACATTCGCATCGGAGCGTACTCCGACGCTGTCGTTGCGGACAAGGTCGCGGCGTGAAGCAGGCCGCAGCTCTCGGCTCGTCGGTGCATCGCGAAGGATGCGCGTGACACCATCGGCGCGTCTGCGAAG
>CAYMUE010000412.1:0-2369 GCA_964393505.1 uncultured Polyangiaceae bacterium | reverse complement strand
GGCCTCCAACGCGGTGCTCGAGGCAGCGGCGCGACGTCCCGATCGTTCGCAGGGGCTTCCCTACGACTACGTGATGTCGAAGTTCCCGCCGCCGCCGCTCTACCTGCGTCTCCCCTCGGAAGAAGAGCAGCAGGAAGTGGAACGGGACGCGTCCATTGCACGCGATCAGAAGCTCGCGTCGTTCCCCCTCGAGCTCGGGCCGATCCCCGGGGCGCTGCTCTACGAGCAGGTTGCGCCGTCGTTGAAGGGGCCGCCGCACGCGCGCGAGTCGTTGCTGTCGGGACGGCCGGTTGCGCGGTCCGGCTTCGCGCTGCTCGACGTCTTCGAGTGGACCGGGCGCGCCTTCGGTCTCACCACGGACATGAACGTGATCCCGCTGGACCGCACGCGCGTCATCAAGCCGTCGAGCTTCCGCGGCATCGCGCTCGAGCCCGATCAAGGGCTGCCTGCGGCCTTCGTGCGCGCGAGGTCTGCGCGCCGCTACCGTCTGCAGGAGCGCGCGATGGCAGATGCCGGGGCGGTGGGCTACCGCGAGGGAGCCGCGCTGACCGGCAAGCAGGTGCGCGTGGGCGGGGAGGTGTATTACGAGACGCGCGACGGCACCTATCTTCGCGGCAAGGACAACCTCGTGGTGATCCCGCCGATGAAGAACGTGCCCGGATGGGCGAACCAGGGGCGCAAGTGGATCGACATCTCGATCCTGCGTCAGAGCCTGGTGGCCTACGAGGGGACGCGGCCGGTGTACGCGACGCTCGTATCGACGGGAGCGGACGGGCTGGGGGATCCGAAGAAGACGCACTCGACGGTGCAGGGTGCGTTCCTGGTGCACACCAAGCACGTGTCGGCGACGATGGACGGCGACGAGGTGGGGGACGAGTTCGATCTGCGGGATGTCCCCTACGTGCAGTACTTCCACGAGGGCTATGCGTTGCACGCGGCGTACTGGCACGACGAGTTCGGCACGCCGCGAAGCCACGGCTGCGTGAACCTCGCGCCCCAGGACGCGGCGTGGCTGTTCGGGTGGAGCACGCCGGAGGTTCCGGAGGGGTGGCACGGGTACCTCGAGATCCACGGCGGCACGATCGTGTACACGCATCCCTGAGCCCCGCGAAGCGCGCCGTCCTCGCGCCCCGGCAACCGGCACGCGATCTCGGCGGCTGGTGTCGCACGGCCGTCGCCGCTATAGGCCGACGAGCCCGATGACACGGAGCCCGAACTCGTTCCCGAGCAACGCGTTGCCGGCGTGCGCGTCGGGGCTTGCGCTCGCAGCGTGCCTCCTCGCTTCTGCGCACGGCGCCCGGGGACAGCAGTCCGGAGCGGTGCCTCGAGGTGATTCGGGTGCCGTAACAGTTCCGCAGCCCCCTGCGCAGCAGGCTCCGCCGAAGTCCGGGCTCACACCGCCCCTGCTCACGAGGTTCGTTGCAGCGCCCTATCCGGTCGAGGCCGCGGAGCTCAAGCTCGAGGGCAACGTGGTGCTGCAGCTCGACATCGACACGTCGGGACGGGTGACGGCGGTGGTGGTGGTGAACCCCGCGGGGCATGGGTTCGACGAGGCGGCGGCGGAAGCGGCGCGACGGTTCGAGTTCGCCCCGGCCCTGCGCGACGGCAAGCCGGTCGCAGCACGCATCCTCTATCGCTACGCCTTCACGTTCAGACCTTCGGAGAAGCCGCCCGAGGCAACGCAGCAGACGCCCGCCTCCCCTCCGCTCGGGCGCCTTTCGGGCGTGGTGCGCGCCGCGGCAGACGCGCCCGTCGCCGGGGCGGAGCTGGTGGTTCGCGGCGCGACGGGAAGCGAGCAGAGGGTACGCAGCGGGGAAGACGGAACGTGGGTGCTGCCGGAGCTGCCCGACGGGCTCTACACGGTGATCGTGCAGTCGCCGGGGTATCGGAAGCTCGAGGTGCAGGAGCGGGTCGCGCGCGGAGAAGCGACCGAGGTGGTCTACCGTCTGGTGCCCGACGGCGAGCTGCAGGTCGTGATCCGGGGTGCGCGGCCGCCCCGGGAGGTCACGCGAAGGACGCTGGAGCGTCGGGAGATCGAGCGCATACCGGGCACGAACGGGGACGCGCTCCGATCGCTGCAGAACCTGCCCGGTGTGGCGCGCCCGCCGGGGTTCGCTGGGGTACTCGTGGTGCGTGGATCGTCCGCGCAGGACACGAACGTGTTCGTGGACGGCACCCTCGTGCCGCTCATCTAACACTTCGGTGGTTTGTCGAGCGCGGTGCCCACGGAGCTGCTCGTGCGCATCGACTTCTACCCCGGCAACTTCAGCGCACAGTATGGAAGGGTGACCGGCGGAATCGTGGAGGTCGGGATCCGGTCGCCGCGCAGCGACGGCAAGCTGCACGGGATGGCGCAGCTCGATCTGATC
>CAYMUE010000411.1:0-2376 GCA_964393505.1 uncultured Polyangiaceae bacterium | reverse complement strand
TTCAAGCCCGCTCCGCGGGCTCCCTGGATCCGATGATTACGGCCGTGGCATGGGGGAGTCGGCCCGATCGACCCCATCGCTCCCTGCACACGAGATGAGCCCCCGGAGGGGGCTTGTATTTCCGTTCGACCGGTGCTGTCCAGCCGGCCGGGTGGCCCGAGGAGGTTATCCCTCCCCGGGCTCCCACAGATCCGGACGTGCGCAATTAACGCATCCGGCTCCTCAGAGCACGGGATTCGCTGCTCGCGAGAGGTAAGAGTGCATGATGCGCGGTGCCGGGAGCGGATAGCGCTCCAGCAGCCGCGTCATCTTGTGCCATGACATCCGCGCATGACTCGACCTTCTGTCGAGCCACTGCTTCCAAGCCTTGACCACCCCGAGGTGGAAGGCCACGAGGCTGCGCTTGTTGCCGCTGATGCCGTAGTAGGCATCATGCCCACGCAGCTTCGCGCACAGCATCTGCCACTGCGTTCGCACGGGGTCATGCAGGTGCTCTCGACACCAGCTTGCAACCCGATGCAGGGCCCGGCGGAGTCGGTCCTTGGCAGTCCTTTGCTTGACGACCCAGTTCCCCTTCACCGAAAGCCCCCAGTAGAAAGTGAAACCCAGCATGTCGAACGTGCCTGGACCTTTGCGGGGTCCATCGTCCCGGCCGTCTTCCCCTCGCTTACGCCGGGGGGGACGTCCGAAAGCCAGGAGCCTCGTCTTGTCCGGGTGCAGGCTCAGTCCGTACTTGTCGAATCGCTTCGGGAGCACGGCCATCACCCGCCGCGCATCCCGCTCCGACGCGAAGACCATCACGGCATCATCCGCGTATCGGAACAGGTGAGCGACACTCTGCAGCCTTGGTTTCACTTCGCTCTGGAACCACTCATCCAGCACGTGGTGCAGGTAGATGTTCGCCAGTAGCGGCGATATCACCCCACCTTGCGGTGTGCCCTCGCCCGGATAGCTTACGCCTCCGTCTTCCAGCACCCCCGCATTCAGCCACTTGTCGATGAGCCGTAGCAGCACTCCATCGAGCACCCTGCGGCGAAGAATCTCCCGCATGCATCCGTGGTCCACGGTGTCGAAGAACTTGCGTACGTCGATCTCGAGGACCCAGCCGCCTCTCATTTCCATCAACGTGTTGCGCAGCGCCTCCACGGCCTGATGCGCGGAGCGCTTGGGCCGAAAGCCGTACGAGCAGTCATGGAAGTCTTGCTCGTAGACAGCCTCAAGCACCATGGCCGCCGCACGCTGCAACACCTTGTCCTCCAGCGTCGGGATTCCGATGGGGCGTGTTTCCCCTTCGTTTCCCTTCGGTATGTGGACTCGGCGTACGGGCGGAGCTCGATAGATGCCGGACTTCGCGCGGTCCAACAGCGACTGCAGGTTCTCCTGAAGTCGCTCTGCGTATCGGTCCGCGGTCTGTCCATCCACCCCGGGCGCTCCATCCTTGCGCGTTCGGCGGTGCGCTTCCTTCAACCAGTCGATGTCGATGTGATGGGCCAGCGTTCTGAACGCCATGTCGGGCGCCTGCTTCGCCAGCTTCGCTATCCGCTCGAGTTTCGTGGAGATGTCTTGCGAGGTCTGCGGCTCGCTCCTCTTTCCCTCCAGCAGTTCCGTGCCCCGGCACCGCCTTGGCTCCGCAGGGTCCGCTGGGGCGCGTTCCCCTGCCTCCTTGCTACCGTGCAGTGCTCCGACTCCCCGTCGCCCATCGCGCTTCACTTCGTTGCCTTCGTTCCGCGCTACCGCCTCGCGGCGGAGACGACGGGGTCTCCCAGGTTCCCCGGGGAACCCCATGCCTGCATGCCCTGAGCTACGACCCCGGGGGAACCTACTCGGCCAGGCCTCCGGACCTCCGGTCCTACGTCTTGGCTCTTTCGGTGCTGCCTTCCACCAACCGAACGGTGTCGGCTTCCCCAACTTACGGCCATTTCGGGGCTCAATTTCACGGCCTGCATGCTCGCTGTCTACGCTTCGCAGCCACGGTCACCCGTGCACCACGCAAGACTCGCTTCCGGCTGGCGGCCCTGCCTTTGCCGGGCGGGGCAAGTTGCCTCCGCATGGGTTCCATTGTGAGGTTTCCGAACGACTCGTTACTCCATCCTTCTTCCTCCTCGCCCAGGCTTGTCCTGGCGCAATCGGCCTCGGCCGGCGGCGAAACGGCCGGCGGCGAAACGTCCCCCGCGATGCGAACACCGCGGCATTCCCAATCCCCGGATATCCCCCTCCCTCACATTCCCCATCACCGCCATTCCCCACGTGTGCCGCCCCACCGTATGCGTCTGTTGTCCGGACACGGCGTGCCCCCGGCCGCCGGGCCCCACCGATTCGCAGCCAATTCCCGCCGCCCTCCGAACAACCCACGGTCACGGTCACGGCGACGGTCAC
>CAYMUE010000410.1:0-2378 GCA_964393505.1 uncultured Polyangiaceae bacterium | reverse complement strand
CAACGGCGGAGCGAGCAACAACGGCGGAGCGAGCAACAACGGCGGAGCGAGCAACAACGGCGGAGCGAGCAACGAGGGCGGTGCGGCCGGAGCGGCCGGCGCGGGCTCCATCTGGCACCCCGCACCGGGTACGAGCTGGCAATGGCAGCTCACCGGGACGATCGATACGACCGTGGATGTCGCGATGTACGACATCGACTTGTTCGAGACGAGCCAGGCGACAATCGACGCGCTGCACGCGGCGGGGCGGAAGGTCGTCTGCTACTTCTCCGCGGGGAGCCGCGAGGACTGGCGGCCCGATGCGGGGCAGTTCCAGGCTGCGGATTACGGCAACGATCTCGATGGCTGGGCGGGCGAGACGTGGTTGGACATCCGGTCGCAGAACGTGCGCGAAATCATGAAGGCGAGGCTGGATCTCGCGGTCGCCAAGAAGTGCGACGGTGTGGAGCCGGACAACGTAGACGGGTACGCCAACGACTCGGGCTTCCCGCTCACGAAGGCGGATCAACTGGACTTCGACGGGTTTCTCGCGACCGAGGCGCACGCGCGTGGGTTGTCCGTGGGGTTGAAGAACTCGGTCGAGCTGGCGGCGACGCTCGTGTCCCAGTTCGACTGGGCGCTGAACGAAGAGTGCTTCCAGTACGACGAGTGCGGGTCCCTCGCGTCGTTTATCGCGGCCGGCAAGGCGGTCTTCCACGTCGAATACGTGGACTCCAAGGGGCAGGGACAGGCGAAGCTCGACGACGTCTGCGGCGCGTCTTCGGTCCAGGGGTTCTCCACGTTGGTCAAGCTGCTCGAGCTCGACGCGTGGCGACTGGCCTGCCCGTGATCCGGACGGCGCCACCGTCCTCCGGGGGCGCTCGCAGCGCGCACGCTACTTGAGAATCACTTCCGACGGCGCCAGGCGTCGCACCCGCGTTCCGTCTCCGAGCTGCCCCTTCGCGTTGTCCCCCCAGCACACGACCTGCCGAGTCTCGGTCAACGCGCAGTTGTGGCGACGTCCCACCGCAATCAGCGCGACACCTTCGAGCTCCGACACCGGCGCAGGCTGAGGCTGTCGCGACCGGCCCTCGACTCCGATCTGCCCATGCTCGTTGGAGCCCCAGCACAGGGCCCTGCCGTCGCTCGTGCGCGCGCACGTGTGGCTCGCGCCGGCACCGATCTGCACCACGTCGCTCAACCCCGGGATTGCCACGGGCTTGCCCGCGTCCTTGGCGGCGCCTTCCGACGATCCCCAGCAGAGTACGTCGCCTTTCACGCGCACCGCGCATCCATGCGAAGGCCCCGAGGCGATCTGCGTCACGTGCGACAGGCCGCGCACGAGCACCGGGGAAGGTCGGTGCGCTGACGACGTCGAGTCGCCGATCTGCCCGCGATCGTTGCGCCCCCAGCAGGCGACTTGTCCCATCCGGTTCAGCGCGCAGGTGTGCGTGGTCGACGCGGAGAGCTGAACGAGCTGCATCCCGGTCGCGTGCACCGGGACCGGCGGCATGCTCCGGCCGTCCACATTGCCGTCTCCGAGCTGTCCGCTCTCGCTCGAGCCCCAGCAGGTAGCCTTGCCGCTCGCGAGAAGCGCGCAACTGTGCACCTGCCCCGCGGTCACCTGCACCGCCTCGCGGACGCCAGGGACCGGAGCGGGCAGGGGACTCTCCGTTCCGGCGTCGTGTCCCACCTGTCGCGAGGAGTTGTCTCCCCAGCAGGCGACCGCTCCCGACGCGCGCACCGCGCAGGTGTGGCGATCTCCGACCGCGAGATCGACGGCGTCGTTGAGCGCGCTCACGCGCACCGGACGCGTGCGCCCCACCGTCGTTCCGTCGCCGAGCTGGCCGTAGCTGTTGTCCCCCCAGCAGACCACCGCACCGGATCTCCGAAGGGCGCAGGAGTGATCGCTGCCGGCTCCGAGCTTGACGGGCGGGTCGGCATCGCGGCAGACGCCGCTCCGGCACACCATCCCGTCGCGGCACGCCGGCTCGCAGATCGAGCACTCCGTCTCCCACGGCTCGAGCTGCGTCTCGCAGCCGTTGGTCGGATCGCGATCGCAGTCGCCGAAGCCCTTGGGGCAGTTCCTTGCCTGACGCGCGGGGCGTGAGGATTGCGGCGAGGGGCCGTTGATCCCCGAAGCGTTCAGCTCTCCCTGAGCCGACCATTCCGCGCAGCCGACCGTTCCGAGCGAGCCGAGCGCGAGGGCAGCCGTGGCGTGGACCAGAGCGCGGCGATGACGGGCGAGCAGGCAAGGGACAGCAGCGAGGGACATTCGCATCGGAGGGTACTCCGACGCTGTCGTTGCGGACAAGGTCGCGGCATCAAACCGGCCGCAGCTCTGGGCTCGTCGGTGCATCGCGAAGGATGCGCGTGACACCATCGGCGCGTCTGCGAAG
>CAYMUE010000409.1:0-2378 GCA_964393505.1 uncultured Polyangiaceae bacterium | reverse complement strand
GCGCACGCGCGGGCGGCATCCACGATCTCCTCGCGGCCGACCACGAACGAGCGACGCACCATGCCGGATGCGCTGGTGTGGAAGGTGGACGGCAGCATGCGCGAGTCGCGTCGCGGTCCGGTGGGAGGGCGGACGGACTCGGTGGGTCCGGGGCCGCGTGCGCGCACGAGGGCGGCGGCCATCTCGACAGCGGACGCGTAGCGGCTGAGCCGGTCCTTGGTGAGGGACTGCAGGACGATCTGTTCGAAGACCGGATCGATCGTGCGGTCGGGGGCGCGAAGGCGGAGCGACTCGGGGTCGTGTTCGAGGTGCATCCTGGCGATCTCGAGGGACGAGGTGCCTTCGAACACGGCCGTGCCGGTGAGCTGCTCGTAGAGGATCGCGCCCATCGAGTAGACGTCGGCGCGCTGATCCAGCGCTTCCCCTCGGATGCGCTCGGGGGATGCGTAGAGCGCGGTGCCGAGCGTGGAGCCGCCCAGGGCGAGACGCCCGATCGCCTTGGAAACGGCCGCGCCGAGCCCGAAGTCGCACACTTTCGGACGCACGATGCCGTCGGCCCCCGCGCCGATCAGGATCGACTCCGGGCGAAGATCCAGGTGGAGCACGCCCGCCCTGTGCGCGGCGGCGAGAGCGTCGAGCACCTGGATGCCGATGAGGATGCTCTGCCCCACCGGGAGCAGACCGCGCCCCACGACGATCGAGCAGAGGCTTCGAGCGTCGAAGGGCTCGGTGACGGTGTACAGGAACGGCCGCGGGCCGTGGGAGGAGCGTCCTGCGGCGAGCAAACGCAGGATGCAGGGGTGGGAGAGGGACAGGACGGGGGCCATGGCCTCCTCGAACCTGTCCGCGAAGGCGGGGACACGGGCCAGGACGTCGTGCAGCACGCGGACCAGGACCGGTGCGCCGGACGCGTCCGTGGCGCGGAAGACGATCCCGAATGCGTCGGGATACGAACGTTCCACGAGGCGATAGCCGCCTTCGAGCTCGAGTCCTACGAGGGCCTCGGCGCCGATGGGCCTCGGAGGGATCGACGCTCCGCAAAACGGGCAGAACCGTGCCTCCGGCTCGGACTCCCCGCCGCAAGCGGGACAGGTGGATTGGGCCAGGACCATCGTGTGGTCCGGCAGGGTAGACCAGGAGGGGCACGAACGGCAAACGCTCGCCGCGATCCCGTGGCGACGATCAGGTGCGCCGGAAAGCCTCCACCAGGGACTCGCACGCCGAGTAGGGGTCGGCCCTGCGCGCCGACACATCGGCCACCGCAGCGTCGATCTGCGGCCGCAGCGCCCGCAATGCCGCCTCGACGAGGGCGTCGCGCATCTCCGTTTCGAACTGATCCCGCACCCGCTGGCCGTGGCGCTTCACCCCGGCAGGCGACTGCGAGGCCCACGTCCGGTGCTCCTCGAGCCACTGGCCGACGCCATCCACGCCATCGTTGTGCGTGGCGACACACCGGCAAATCGGCGTGGTCCACGAACCGTCCGCCTCTTGTCCGCCCACGTTGCGACGCACGGGAGCCGCGGCCATCGAGTGGCAATCCGCCTTCACCGACGGCGGAGGCTCCAGGATCTTGCGGCCCAGCGCGATCATCAGCTCCAGATCGCGAACCGTGGCATCGGCCCCTTCGCGGTCGGCTTTGTTCACCGCGAAAACATCGGCGATCTCCATGATGCCGGCCTTCGCCGCCTGGATGTCGTCCCCCAGCCCCGGCGCCACCACTACCAGTGTCGAGTGCGCGCTGCGCGTGATCTCCAGCTCGTCCTGCCCCACCCCCACCGTCTCCACGATCACCACATCCGCGCCCCATGCGTCGAGCACCCGGACCACGTCCACCGCCGAACGACTCAGTCCGCCCAGCGCCCCGCGGGTCGCCAGCGAGCGGATGAACACGTCGGGGTCCTCGAAGTGGCGCTGCATGCGGATGCGGTCCCCGAGGATTGCGCCGCCCGAGAACGGGCTCGTGGGGTCCACGGCCACGACGCCGACGCGGCGTCCCTGCTTGCGCCACAGCTCCACGAGGCGATCGGTCAGGGTGCTCTTGCCAGCGCCCGGATTGCCGGTGACGCCGACGATCCAGGCCTTTCCCGTGTGAGGGAACAGGTCCTTCATCAGATCGACGTAGCCGTCGAGGCGATCATCGACGAAGCGGCAGGCGCGAGCGACTCCGCGAGGGTCGCGGTCGAGGACTTTGCGAGCGATGGGATGCACGCCCGTGGGGTAGTTCACGCAGGGCGGCGAGGCAAGGAAGACAAGAGGAAGCAGGGGTCGAACGGGGGGAATTTGGTGCTACCCGGTCCGCTCCACTATCCTGGCGACGTGAGTCAGGTACCCCTACGCGTCACGATCACGCAGGCGTTCGCCGCCACGGTCGTGGACGA
>CAYMUE010000408.1:0-2382 GCA_964393505.1 uncultured Polyangiaceae bacterium | reverse complement strand
CGTTCCCCTCGCCGCGTACTCCCACTCCTCTTCCGTCGGCAATCGCTTGCCCACGAACCCGCAGTACGAGGTCGCTTGGTCCCAGTCCACGCAGTTAATCGGGTGGTTCTCCGTGCCCGACGACTGGGCCCAGTTGCAGTAAGGGGCCGTGTCCGGCTGCCGGCACCTCCCCGCGTTCACGCATGCGCGGTATGCGCCCACCGTCACCTCGGTCACATCCATCTCGAACGCGCTCACCCGCACCTGGTGCACGGGCTTCTCGTCCGCATCCCCATCATTGGATCCCATCATGAACACGCCCGCCGGGATCCGAACCATCCCTCCCGCTGACGCGGTCGTTGGCGCGGGGACAGCCGGCGCTACGGGCGTTACCGCAGGAGCCACCGCGTTCGGCACGCACCCCCGCCCCGACTCGAAGTGCATCCCCGATGAGCAGCTCGTGTCCACGGACGCCGAGCACCTGCTCCCATCCCACTTCGATCCCGCGGGGCACTCCACCGCGGCCACCTTGCGCACGCACTGATCGCCCTTCAGCTCGCTCCCCTCAGGGCACACCGTCTGGATGGTTCCCAGCGGCACCAGCCCGAGCCTCAACGGCACCCCGCACTGCGCGCTCTCCTTCGCGCTCTTCTGCGCCTCCGCGCACGCCTCGGCCACCCCCTCGTTGTCCAGAACCTCGCCAGCTACGGTCTGATTGCCCCCCGCCGCGGCCCCGAACACGCTCGCCGCCGCCTCCAGGCTCTGCGTCTCCCCGGCCATCATCGCGAATCCACCCACGTACAGACGGTTCACCACATGCGTCGCCTTCGAGCAGTCGCCCTTGAGCTGCGCGCGATCGAAGGTCGTCCCAGCCTTCAGCTGCCTCATGCCCACCAGCATGTAGTCGGTGCGCAGCGCGCGGCCGTTCTTCAACTTCCCGCTCAAGGATGCTGCGCCCAGCGGCAGCTCGGTGAAAAGCTCCTGCGCGTTGTGAGCTACCTTCCGCTTGTTCGCGGCATACGGCTCGTAGTCGTACTTCCCCTCCCCGATGCAGTTCGACAGCACCTCAAGGCGCACGTCGCACCCGTTGACCTCGTAGCGCACCGCCACCACGCCCTGGTTCGCAAGCCCCTTCAAATTCAAACGCGACCCGGGATCCCAAGCCATCAGATCCGGCTCGGTCTGCGGACGCACCGCGTTGCACTGCACCCCGCCGAAGGCCTTGCCCGTGTCGGGCAGGTCAGGCCCCTTGGCCTCGGTCCTAGATGGTCCACAACCCGCCGCGATGAGCACGGCCATCCCAACCATTCCCAGAATCCGCATGACCGGGAAGATTACCCAAAAACCGCCAGAGTGCGTAGCGTTCGGACGCATGCGAAAGCTCGTCGTCCTCTTCCCCCTGCTCCTGGCCTCCTGCGGCCACGCCCCATCCCCCTCGGCGCGGCACCCCATGCTCGGTCAAAGTCTGACCCTCGCCCTGCCCACCAACGGCGGCGCGCTCGTCAGCATCCCCTGGCAAGATGGGAAGACCACAGCGCTCGACTGCTGGGCCCAACCTGCGAGCCATGCCGCAAGAAGCGGCCCGAGCTTGTGGCGAAAAACACCGAGCTTCAGGCTCGCGGAGCACGCTTGATCCTCGTGGCCGTGCTCACCGACGCGGAATCGACCCAGCCGGCCAAGTCGGTGCTCTCCGCTTGGGGCGTGGACTGGCCTTTCCTCGTCAATCGCGCAGGTGCTAGCGGAAGTCAGAATGGGTGTCGACAAGCTGCCGGTGACGCTCGTCGTGGATGGACACGGGAAACTGCTGTGGTCGGCGCCCGCAGACGCGAACGCGGACAACGTCGTGGCGGCGGCGGGACGGTAAGATATCAATCCCGCACGCGCGACTCACGCCCGACGGACGGGGCCGCACGATCGGGAGGCGCAGCACGGGCTCACGGGATCAGGAGGCATCCCAACACGGATAGCTCGAACACAAGAGCATATTGACAGATCAAGGAAAACTACCGAGCGCAGCGGAATCCGCGGCAGAAGTTTCGGGTCTGCGGTTCGACACTGCTGCGATTCGCGGCCCGGACGAAGGCGGGCTTGTCTGGGCCCCAGCAGCCGTCCCGGGAGACACGCGTATCATTGCCTCGAGGCTTGCCATAGTCGGCCGAGTAGCCGCTCGACGTCCACTCCACCACGTTCCCTGCCATGTCGTGCAGTCCAAACGGACTATCCCCAGACGGATAGCTCCCCACAGCGCACGTGGACCGTCGGTTGCCCTTCCCAAGGTCGTTGCCCTCGCCATTCCAGCAGAGCTGGCCCGCCGGGGCGCCATTCCCCCACGGATACGTCCTCCCGTCCGTTCCCCTCGCCGCGTACTCCCACTCCTCTTCCGTCGGCAATCGCTTGCCCACG
>CAYMUE010000407.1:0-2407 GCA_964393505.1 uncultured Polyangiaceae bacterium | reverse complement strand
CCCCGAAACCCGGACCGCGGGCCCACTCGCCCCGCCCTGTCGCGAATCAGGTCTGCGCTTGTACGCGCCGGACTCCGAGAGATGCGTTGCGACACCACCAGTCCCGCGGACGCAACCAGAGCGAGCAGCCTCGCTGTCCGACTTTCAGGCCCGACTCGACGGCTGCCACTCGTCCCCAAGTGGAAGACCAGAGACTCCCCTGTCCGCGGGGTCTGCCAAGACGTTCGGACGTTTGCTGATGACGCGGCTCAACAAAGCACAGGCCACCAATGGTCTCCTCGCGCCCCCGCTTGGGGCGCGGTGACGGAGTTCCCGGCAGCCCCTCACACGGGAGCGGCGACCGCCCAGCTGGCCCCGAACGTCCCGGCCAGTGATGCCGGAGAATGTCCGATGCATCCACGCGGTCACATTGCACGCCACGGCCTTCCAGCAACACAAGGTTCAACCCGCGCTCTCGAGTTCGCCAAGCGCTCCGATGCTGACGATGCGATGCATGCGATGCGATGCGAGAGTGACCCCGCGTTCCCCCCGAGGCGGAGCTGCACCGAGTCTCTTGGGTGCAGATCCCAATTTGCAGGGTAATTCAAGTTGTTTGGGATAGCTGACTGGCAATGCAGACCCATGGTTCAAGCCGCCTTCTGCACTTGCTGCTTGGCGTCATGGGTCACGGTGGGGAGCGGCTTGGAGGCGAGCCGGAGGTGTGGACGGCGGGCGAGGTACGACTCGAAGTCCGCCCACAGGCCATTGAGCAGGACGCATCGAAGGTGAAGGACGGCCTCGGCTCGCGCTCTGCCCCAGCGCATCCCCGGGCCGTCGAGCCGCATTCCGACGAGGTGGCGTACCGTTCCCTCGATCAGTCCACTGCCGATGACGAGTCCTTGCCGCCGAAGCCTGTGGTAGCGCATGCGAGCTTGGTTCTTGGTGAAGTGCTTGATCGTGTCCTCAAGCACTTTGCGTCGGAACTTGTTGCCCGGGCCGGTGGCGGGCGTTCGGTCCAGGGCCGCGCGGAGGGTGGCGAGGACCTGGGTGAGCTTCCCCTGTCGAAGCAGTTTCTTCTGCTCGTGAACCCAGGACTCCAGAGGCTGGCGCTTGGTGCGCGAGCCACGGTTCACGGCCTTGCCGCAATCCCAGAGCTTCTCGACGGCGTGGACCCAGTCGAGACAGACCTCGGCGTCCGGGAAGAACTCCTTCTGCAGCTCCCACAGCGTATCTGCGCCGTCGGCGATGAACTGGACCTTCTTGAACTTCGACGTGCCGTACCCGCGCCGAACCGCCTCAGCTTTCAGCCACACGAACAGTGCGCGGTAGCTCCTGAACGTCGCGTACATGCGCTTGTTGACGGGACGCGCATTGCCACTGTCGTCCAGCTTCAGCGAGCAGATGACGCCGACCGCAGCCATCTTGGCGTTCTTGGACTTCTTGCCCGGACCGCGCCGCTTCTTGGGCGATCCACTCTTCTTCTGGCGAAGTCCGCCGGCGTTCTTGCGGTGAGGCTGCCGGCGCTTCGCGTCCTCGGCGCTGGAGATCGCGGGCGCCCCTTTGCCGTCGGCCGTGATGAGAAGCACGTCGGTGTCGCCTTCCGGTACCTGTGCCTGCTCGAGGAACGGGCGGGCCTGCGCTCCCACGGTGTCAATCATCCGAAGAACCGAACGCGGCGCAGGTGCCCAGCCCAGCAGGTCGCGCAGGATCTGCCGAGCCGGGGCGAACGCCATCAGCGCGCAGAACTTCGCGACCAGGGTCACCATGGGGAGCGTGAAGCCACCGGGCAGACCAAGCGCGCGCGACATCGGAAAGTCGCGCCGGTCGCGGGGACGGCCAACGATACGGCCTGTCGGCTGATCCACGCTGACCTTCCCGAACCTGGTGCCGATCTCCACGGCGTCCGCGCCCTGCACCTCGTGCTCGACACCTCCGAGCTTGTACCGAAGCCCGGTCGGCCACTTCGCAGCCTGGTGCGCGAAGAACAGCGTCATCATCGCGACTCCCAGGCGAAGCATGCCGGACCACAGCGCAATCTCGACCTCGGTCGCAGTCTGCCGCGACTGCCGGTCGACCAGGGCAACCAGTTGCTGCATCTCGCGCTGGACATTCGCGCGAGCTTCGAAGATAGTAGGCATCGGGCTTTCTCGTAATGGGTCTTGCGTCTTCAACAACCGCGTTATCCATCACGACGAAAGCCTTGTCCATCCATTCAGCCGCTTGAATCAGCAAATATCGAGCTTCGATACCGGTGCAAAGTGGTGTCTGCACCCGAGTCTCTTGACCCGCAACTTCCATGGGTTCGACTGCGCATTCGGCCCCCCTGGTCTGTTGTCGCCGCCAACGCCGTCCCGGCGCTGCACCCCGTCGCCCCAGACCTGATTCGCGACAGGGCGGGGCGAGTGGGCCCGCGGTCCGGGTTTCGGGG
>CAYMUE010000406.1:0-2413 GCA_964393505.1 uncultured Polyangiaceae bacterium | reverse complement strand
TACCCCGAGGTGACGTGGGACCGCAGCGAGGACCACTTCCACTTCTTCAGGTACCCGGTGGAGTACGAGCCAGAGAGACCGTCGTTGAATGCGCCGTCGCTGAAGTGCACGTACTTCGTTCCGCCTTCGTCGACCAGCCCGTAGATTGCCACGTAGTGACCACCCCACTGGTTGGTATTGGCGATCACCGGAGTCCCGCTCTCGATGTAGCCTTGGACGGCATCGCCATCGGAGAAGAGGAACGCCTTGTAGGGAACCTTCTTGGCGCTCATGTAGGCGTTGATCGAAGCTGCCAGATCGCTACGGCCGGGGCCGCCGTACACGCGTCCGCCGTAGTTCCAGTAGATCGCGCTCTCCACCTGCTCGGCCTCGGCGTTGGTCGTGAGCCCTTGCAGGTACGCCACGCTCACGCCCCCGGAGTGCGACCCGCAGCTCCCCCAGGTCGTCGTGAGGTTGATCTGGGCATAGCCCGCGAAGGGGCTCAGGGGGTTCGTCGTCGTGCGGTAGAACAGCGCCAGCGGGACGGAGTCGGGCAGTTTGCCGTTGGCGTGGTATTCGTCGAGGACCTCGGAGTACATGTACACGAGGTTCGGGAATCCCATGTAGGCGCCGATGCTCGAGTCCTTGGAGTAGTTCGGTGCGCGGCCGTTGGCGTCCATGAACTGCTTGACCCGCGTGGCGATGTCCAGGTACTCGGCCTTGGGGATATCGCCCTTCTCGGTGTCGTCCTTGGGGTTCGCCGCGGCTTCGTAGTCCTTCGGGTCGAGGGCGCCCTTGGCGCCGGATTGGATCGCGAGCACCGCAGAGGTGGACAGCGCGAGGAACGACCCCATGCCGAGCTGCTTGTCGCAGACGGAGACGGTGTCCGGCAGCGCCGCCTTCGACTCGATCTGCGCGCGAGCCACGCCCGCGGCGGCCGCGACCTTCGCCACGGTGCACGCGGTATCGACGACGCACGCGCCCTTCTGGCAGACCTTGCCGTCGCCGCACGAGGTCGCGGTGCATTCGCACGCATGGGTCGTAGCGTTGCACGAAGGGGTCGAACCGGCGCAGGCCGGGGCGCACCCATTGGCTGCGTTGCCGGCTCCCGAGCCGCCCACGGTGGCGTTCCCGCCCGCCCCTGCGGACGCCGCCGCGCCGGCGCTGCCGCTGCTGCCGCCTCCGCCGACTTCGGACGGCGTCCAGGCGGTGTCGTCCTCGGAGCCACAGGCGGACAGCAGGAATCCGCCGAGCAGAGCGGCCGTGGCGACGAGGGAGGTTCGCGAAGAGAGGGGCATCGGAGACAGGGTGGAGTGGGTGTTCATCGTGGGCCTCGGATGCTTCGGAGAGCAACGGCCGCGCCAGGGCAGCGAATGCGCGCAATGCAGGCGAAATCACGGGGTGATCGCGCTGACCGAGGGCGAGGTGTACGAGGCCGTGTGTACGCGAGTTGCGCAGTCGGGGCGTGGGGGTGTTCGTGGGTTGCGCGGAGGGAACCGCGTTCGGGACGATCGCAAGGGAGGGCGTCGATCGGCGCGGCGGGGTGGGCCGTTGATCCGTCGTGTCGAGTCGCATCCCGCGGCGCGGGGTCCGGCAACCTGCATTGACGGCCTCGCCACCGGCGGTATGATTGCTGGTATGACCACCTCGAAGATAGCCGTCAGCATCCCGGCGGGTGTCGTCGCCAAGGTCCACCGGGCCGTGGCGAGAGGCCACGCCGCCAGCGTGAGCGCATACGTCACCTCGGCGCTCGAACACAAGGTCATGCTCGACGAGCTCGAGGGGATGCTCGAAGAGATGCTCGAGGCCACGGGGGGACCGCTGTCGCCGGCGGAGGAACGCGAAGCGGACCGCATCCTGGGAGTGCGCGGCAAGGGGAAGCGGGCCGCACGATGAGCGGGCTCACCCTCGACACGGGCGCGCTGATCGCGTTCGAGCGCAACGAGCGCGAAGTCGTCGCGGTCGTGCTCCGCGCGGTGCAGCACAGGCTGCGCCTCTCGGTGCCGGCCGGGGTGGTCGGGCAGGCCTGGCGCGACGGCCGCCGGCAGGTTCGTCTCGTGCGCTTGCTCGGCTCCCCTGCGGTGGAGGTGGTGCCGCTCGACGACGCGAGTGCGCGGGCTGCGGGGCAGCTCTGCGGTGCGACTGGCACGCACGACGTGATCGACGCATCGGTCGTGTTGTGCGCGCGTTCGCGAGGCGAAGCGGTGATGACCTCTGACGCCGGAGATCTGCGGCGCCTCGATCCGGGCCTTGCGATTCACGAGGTGTAGGGTGCTTGCCACCCGGCGGGGGGGGCGTGACGAGGATGCACCCGCCGGAGTGGACCGGGGGGGGGGCGGAGGGATGGACGCGGTATGCGCGGGGGGGCGGCGTGCGCGGGTTTCGTCGGCGCCGGCCAAGGCCGACGCCTGGACAGTCTCCGATTCGTACTCGA
>CAYMUE010000405.1:0-2418 GCA_964393505.1 uncultured Polyangiaceae bacterium | reverse complement strand
GGCTGCGTTTGGCTGAGAGCTCTCTGCAGGATGCGACACGCTGGGTCGCTGACGGTCGCTGCTCGTGGGAGGAGTGCCGTTCCCGATTCCCTGCCTGGGCAGGCGAGGTGTCGCTGGATCAGGCTACCGCCTGGGTCGATTCGGGCCTCTGCACCTGGGACGTGTTCAGCAAGCGTCTGGCAGCGTGGTCGTCGAGCGCGACGGCTGCGCAGGCGGCACGATGGGTGTGCGCCGGACTCTGCGATCGCAGGGAGTTCGAGGGACGCATCGCGCGGTGGGCGCGCAGCGCGAGCCTGGAGCAGGCCGTCGAGTGGGTGAGCTGCGGGCTCTGCACGTGGCAGGACTTCCGCACCGGCGTGGACGGGTGGACCGGATCTGCCACGCGTGAGCTGGCAGCCGCATGGGTCCGTGCCGGCATCCGGTCGTGGCCGGACTTCCGCAACCGGATTCCCGACTGGATCCCGGAGGCGACACTCGAACAGGCGATGGAATGGGTCGCTGCGGAGTGCTGCACCTGGGAGGCGTTCGACGGACGCATCGCCGGGTGGCGCAACGACGCAACGCTCGAAGTGGCGGATGCGTGGGTGCGGCGAGGCGCGTGCGCGTGGACCGACTTCCGCGGCCGCATCGACGCGTGGGGCGAGGCGGCGAGCTACGAGCAGGCGCGCGCGTGGGTGGATGACGGATTGTGCGCCTGGGGCCGATTCCGCACTCGAATCCGCGATTGGGTCCTGGACGTTGATCTCTCGCAAGCAGCGGAATGGGTTGCGTCGGGCTTGTGCTCCTGGGCGACGTTCGCGCCTCGAATCCACGATTGGATTGGCGAGGCATCACTCGATCAAGGGTTGACCTGGGCGCGAGCGGGGCTCTGTCCGCCCGCGATGCTGCGGGACCGCGTGGGCGATTGGGCCGCTGCGCTCACGTTCGAGCAGGCGACCGGGCTGGTGAGACTGGGGTGCTGTCGGTGGGGGACGTTCAGCTCGCGGATTGCGGATTGGATCCCCGAGGTGTCATTGGAGACGGCGCGCGCATGGGTGTCTGGAGGCCTGCTCGCATGGAAGGAATTTGGGCCGCGCGTGGGCGAGTGGATCGGCTCGGCATCGCGCGAGGAGGCTACGGAGTGGACGAGCTGGGGGTTGTGCGGGTGGCGAGACTTCGCCTCGCGGATTCCCGAGTGGAGCACCGGGGCCACCTTCGAGATCGCGGACCAATGGGTCGAAGCGGGGCTGGCGGACTGGAAGGACTTCGAAGGACGCCTCGCGGGCTGGGCCCCTTTGGCGCCGGTGGAGCACGTAACGGGCTGGCGCGAACGCGGGTTGATTTCGCGTCAAGTCATGCGCGCACGAATCCTCAAGAAGTGACCGGGAGGGCCGGCGGAGGGATCAGAATCGTCCGACGACGCCGGCAGAGCCGAGGCCGATCCAGGGGGAGATGGCGGGCGCGTTGTGGGCTGCGCGCTTGGGCTCCTGCTTGCCTGCAGAGAGGAAGTAGAGGGTGACGCCGGCAGCAACTGCAGCGCCACCCAGGAGGAAGCCCGTGTAGGCGATCCGCCCCGCGCTCGTTGCGTCGCTGTCGAGCGAATCGAGCGTGTCCCTGTCGCTCACCTTGCATGCGCCTCC
The DNA here is from genome assembly GCA_964393505.1 of uncultured Polyangiaceae bacterium. Classification (GTDB taxonomy): domain Bacteria; phylum Myxococcota_A; class Polyangia; order Polyangiales; family Polyangiaceae; genus JACRCQ01. The sequence goes on along the minus strand of CAYMUE010000405.1, from coordinate 799 downwards.
CGGACACAAGTCGTCTCCCTCGACTCGCTTGCTGTGGGACTTCGCGGCGAAGATCCCGCCGATGGCAAGGGCCACGACACCGCCGCCGAGGGTGATGTAGCTGACGGTCCGCAACGGACTGGACTTCGACGCAGGCGGACCGGAATCCTTGCCGGGCGGGATAGCATCGGGAGATGGAGTTGCCGAGCTGGTCGGGGAGGGACCGGTGGCAACGGGAGGTGTCGGAGCGCCGCCGGCGACGGGTTTGAGCTCGAGTTCCAGGATCTCCTTGACGCCTTCCTTGAGGGTGACGGTGGCGACCTCGCTGGCGACTCCCTTGCCCGTGGCCTGGATCTCGTGTCGGCCGGGATCGACGGGGCGGGGCACGCCGACGAGAGCGGGGGGAACGGGATTGCCATCCATGGTGACGACGAGGTCGGGGACGGCGCCGCCCTTGACGGAGATCCTGAGGCTTGGGACGCGCGGCTCGAGGGCGGCGAGCTCGGTGGTGCCCTCGGCCTGCGCGTTGGTAAACGCAGCGGGGGAGTTGGGCGGGAGGGTTTCGCGTGTGAGCTTCGCGTAGGTTTCCCGCGCCTTCACGAGCTTGCCTTGCTTCTCGTAGGCGCGCGCGAGATACAGCAGGTGCGGAGGGGCGTGCACGAGGGATTCGGCGCGCGTGAACAGGTCGATGGCGTCGGCCCAACGCTGCTGCTCCATCGCCGCTGCCCCCTCGGTCGCAGCCGCGCGAGCGCCGGCGCGCTCTTCGTCAGTCTGGGCAGAGACGGGAATGGACGCCGAGAGCAGCGCTGCGGCGAAGACG
>CAYMUE010000404.1:0-2441 GCA_964393505.1 uncultured Polyangiaceae bacterium | reverse complement strand
CCCCGCGCAACCAAACGGAACCGAAAGGGAACTTGCTCGAGGGCAGGTTCCCTTTCTGGCTTTGTGGGGCCGGCTCTGGGCCGGTGCCGATCGGGATCGGCAGGCGCGGGGATGGGACGCCCGGAGAAACAGCTCGAACGACTCGACCTTGGTGCGATCAACTTCCTCTCGGTAGCCGCCGAGATACTCGAGGGTGACAGTCCCGTCCGCGACCGCGCGCACCGTCGCGATGTCCAGCGGGCGGTCGTCTCGTCGTAGCGAACGAGGGTGCCGGGGGAGAGTTGCCCTTGCGGCATGGCCATGAGGGCTCCCTTCTTCGTTCCTCTCCTGCGCACGCCAGGGCGGTTGCCTAGGCGACTCCTGTCTTGAACACCCTGTCCCGATGCCACACGAGATACTGCCTGTGACCCTCCCCCAGCCCCTTCACGGTCAGCTGCGCCTCCACCCCGATCGCCCGGCGGTCCCCCTCGGCCAACGCCGCCGACACGATGATCACCCCGTCGTCCGCCACCGTGATGAATCCCCGATCGAATGCGGCGTCGAGCTGGGGTGCCAGCAGCAGGCCGTTGAACACGTCGAGCCGCTCCGCCTCCCTGGTCCGGGGCATCCTGGCAGTCTTCTTCTCGAAGGAGTGCAGGAGCTCGTGGGGCAGGGACCGGGAGAGCTGGAATGCCCTTCGGAGCAGCCTGTGTAGTGCCGGGAGGCCAGGGACGACACGCGCGCCCACCGCGCCGCTGGGCAGGGGGCCGGTCGTGATCGCACCGTCGGCGAGCGCGTGGACGACGTTGTGCTGCGACAGCGCCGCCACGTAATCGACCTCCTGCCGGACGGCCAGCCAGACCTTGAGCGGCGCCTTGGTGCTGGAGAACCCGAGCCAGCCCTCGACGGGCGGCAGCTCGCGGTCGAAGCCGTTGTTACGGGCCGCCATCTCGAGCATCGTGGCGACGGGGAGCGAGATGGTCATTGTTTGCGCCCCTTCCGCTTCGGAGGCTTCACCGGCCCGGTCTCATGAGCCTCCAGCAGCCTCCGTTCCTTTGCCAGTTCGCGCTGCAGCTCCTCGACGCTGGGCAGGTACGTCACGTACCGGGCAGCGAACAGCTGCTCGCTCTCGTGCAGCACCGAGTAGCGCGCGACCGTCTCGTTCTTCTGCGCGCACAGGATCAGGCCGATCGTGGGGCTGTCGCCCTCGGTCGTGCACTGGTCGTCGAACAGGCGGACGTAGCTGTCCATCTGCCCGACGTCCTGGTGGGTGAGCCGGCCCAGCTTGAGATCGACCAGCAAGTAGCACTTGAGCACGACGTTGTAGAAGACGAGGTCGATGTAGAAGTTCTCGTCCTCGAACGTGACCCGGCGTTGCCGGCCTACGAACGCGAAGCCCTTGCCCAGCTCGAGGAGGAAGTGCTGCAGCTTGTCGAGGATGGCGGTCTCGACGTCGCGCTCGCGGAGTGACGGGCTCTCCGGCAGCGCCAGGAAGTCGAGCACGTACGGGCCTTTCAGAGCGTCGATCGGGCGCTCGAGCACCTGGCCTCGACGGGCGAGGGCCATCACGCCGGCCTTGTCACGGCTCTTGAGCAGACGGGCGAACAAGAGCGTGTGGATCTGACGCTCGAGGTGAGGAACGTTCCAGCCCTCGCGCTCAGCTTCGATCTCGTAGAAGCAACGTTCGGCGGGATGCTCGACCTGCGCGAGCGTTCGGTAGTGCGTCCAGCTCAGCCGGTCGGAGAAGCCTTCCAGGCGAGGGTCGTGTGCCGCTCCGACCAGGTCTTCGAAAACATCACGGGCGCCGTGATGAATCTTGGGAGCAGCGGATTCATCACGGGTGAAGTGGCGAATCCCAGGCTTCCGCTCGGCAAACGCTTGATAGAACAGCCGAAAGTACCGCAGGTTCGAGACGGAGTAGCCGCGGCCGAAACGCGCGCAGAGTTGCTCCGAGAGGGTCTGCAACAGCTGGTCGCCGTATTCGGCCCGTCTTGAGCCCTGCTGCAGATGCTCGACGATCTCCCGGCCGATCTGCCAATAGGCCACGACCATCTCGCTGTTGACGGCCCGGACGGCGCGGGCGCGTGCCTGCTCGAGGATGCCCGCGATGCGGTCGAACAGTGCGGTCGGGTCGTCTGGAGGGGCGAGCGCGCGGTCACCGATCTGGCGCACTACGAGGGAGCCCTTCTTCTGGGCGCGCTTCTGGGTCTTCGTCGCATGCGTCCGGCTCACGGCCGCCCTCCCTTGGCCCAATCCGGCCGCGTGGATGCAGGATGCGCCACCCGCGGGTCCGCCGGCGGCGGGTCGAGCCGGGTCTGGTACGGCTTGCCGGTGCGCGCTGCCTCGTCACGGCCAGAGTGCTCCGAGAGCTCCTTCACCGCTTCGGTGACGGACTCGACCACGATGTTGCTCTCCGGGATCTCGACCGAGAACAGCTTCGACGCCACCCTGGCGACCACGCG
>CAYMUE010000403.1:0-2489 GCA_964393505.1 uncultured Polyangiaceae bacterium | reverse complement strand
GCATGACGACCTGTACTGCTCCTCGACTCCATCACGAAGACCTCGACGCCTACCAGGCAGCGATCGAGTTCCTCGCCCTATCCACTGCCGTGCTCGCAAGAGTAGGGCGCGGTCATGCAAGCCTGGCAGATCAGCTACGGCGAGCATCGCTATCCATTCCGCTCAACATTGCCGAGGGCTACGGCAAACGTTCCGCTGCGGAGCGATGCCGCTGCTACGACATCGCTCGCGGCTCGGCACACGAGTGCGGCGCGGTCTACGATGCATCAAGGATCCTGGGCGTGGTTGATGAGCAAGCGTTCATCCAGGGCAAGACGCTGCTGGTGCGCATCGTCTCCATGCTGGTCAGGATGACCCAGTAGGAAGTCGGCCACGGCTACGGCGACGACGACGGCAACGTCAACGCGACCGGATCGGCAACGGCCACCTCAACGGCAACGTCAACGCGCCGCTAGCGAGCCAGGGCACGGGGCGGGAGGGCTCTCTGTAGCAACTCGGCCCAGCTTGGGGGAGTGCCCGGGCGAGCGTCCCTTCCATCATTGGCTGGATTTGTTTAGCGGCGACGGGATCGATTCGACGTTCGGGTCGTCGAACGCGGTCCCGATGCCGGCAAGCGCTGTCCGCGTGGAGAGCGAACGACCATCGGGCGCAGGCACGAGTGTGACATCGGATTGACGGATGCGAGCTCGTCTGGACACGGGGGCTGCGTCTTGGGGATCCCGGCGCTACTTGCACTCGCCCGCCAAGCACTTCCCGCCCGCCATCTGATCGCCCGAAATCTGGTAGAAGCACGACTCGCCGTCGGGCCTGGTGCCGGTCTCGGACTCGCATGCGCAGAACGGCGCCTTCCGGCCCTCGCACGAGAGACAGTAGCTTTCGCCTCTGAAGTAGCACAGGGTGTCGCCCGGACAGCGTTGTGTGCCTTCGGGACAGGGCGTGGTACAGGGCTCGAGGACTTGAAGGATCGCCACTCTGGGAGGGAAGAGTGGGTGGTTGTCCTGCACCAGCGGTCGCAGCCGGAACGCCGCCCCCGCCTCCGCCTTCAGATAGCGGTACAGGTTGCTCGATTGGCCGCCCGGCGTTTCCAGCGTCACTCCGGCGATCGATTGACCGTAGAAGAGCACGTGATCGCCGCACTGCTGGGAATCGCAGTTGGTCGGCATGGGGATGGCGTCCGCGTCGAGCGTGAGGGCCGTGGACGCGCGAAGATCGCTGGTGACTGGCAGGCCCGAGCTGGTTCCGATGTTGCCGTAGGACCATTCCGTGCCGATGAGGGCTTCCACCTCGGCTTGCGTGGAGATCGCCTTCTCGGGCTTGCAGTCGACAGGCTCCGTCTCCTTGTCAGACGCTTCGGGAAGCGCATCCGAGCCGCCATCAGCGGCAACCGCTGCGTCCTGACCACCGGGCGGCGTCGGGGAGGAATCGGAGTCGCCGCTGCACCCCCATGCTGTCAACGGCAACAAGACCAGGAGCAAGGAACGACGTGTGCGCATCATGTCTCCCTCCTTTCAAGTACCGCAAACCACTATACGATGATTCGCGGGGGACCGCGGCGACGCTTCGCCGGGACGTTGGCCGCGCTCGCGCGCAGCACGATCTCGGGTGGGCGAACGAGCGCAGCCGCCACCGCGTGATGCGCCCGGCTCCGGCAGCAATCGGGGGATGTCGTTTCCCGCCGACTTCGGTCTCGGCGGGTCCCCCGAGCCCAGCAGCCCTTCTGCACGATCGGGTGGCCGGGGACCGTTGCCGACTCCTGCCGCCACACCACCGGACATGCCGGTCGGCATCCGGCGGATCACGAGGCGCGCGCGCTCCCGCTAGCGTTCGTGGGCACAGCGAGGTTGTTGCGGCGGTAAGGGGGGCGAGCCCTCACCCTTTCCACGGTTCGCCGGGTATCCGCGAGATCAGTCGATCCATGACCAGCTCGTAGGCCCGCTTCGGCTCGAACCCTTGCGCCTCGGCCCCCAACAACGGCTGCACGTCTCCGTAGAACACAGGATCGGAGATCTTCCCGGTGAGGTTCTGCTCGAACTCAGCGCGCGAGATCGCCTTGTCCTCACGACGCATGTACTCGGTGAAGCATGCGATGATCTTGTCCGCGTCCAGCGCGGGGACCGACTCCAGCGCGTGCGCCATGTCGTACAGATCACGGCCCTTCTTCCGCTGGTACAAGGCGCGCAGCTTGGTCCCGAGCAACTCCTCCAGCTCGTAGGTCGCGACGTCCGCATGCCCCGAGAACCACGGGTTCGACACGTCGAAGCGCCTGCGCGCGTACCCGAACACGGTGAAGTGCTCGCGCGTGTTGACCTCGACCTTGAGCTTGAGCGGGACCACGGGCGGGATCTCGGACTCGAAGCGGAACACGAACGTCACGCGCCCCTGCGTCTGCTTCCACTGCGGCTTGCCGAGCCAGGGCGTGAGCTTGTTCCGCAACGCGGTCATCATGTCGCCGAAGGGTTCGGCGCGGACCTGCACGAGGTCGATGTCCT
>CAYMUE010000402.1:0-2520 GCA_964393505.1 uncultured Polyangiaceae bacterium | reverse complement strand
TGGGACGCCATCGCGGGCGACCCCTCGAGCTTCGTCGAGCCCTCCAGCCCCTTCATGGTCTCTTCGATCGAGCCGCGATCCGGGGTGGATCCCATCACCGGGGAGAGCGTCGCCCCGCCCGGCGCGAGCAGCCCGACTGCGAGCCCGGTCAACGGGCACGAGCGCGAGATCCCCGAGCGCAACGATCTGCAGTACGCGTGCGTGTTCGAGCTCCCGGTGCCCAGGTCGTGCTCGACCTTCGGCGGCGCGTGCGACTGCTCCGAGGGGTTCGAGGGCAACGCGCTCTGCCAGGCATCCGATGGCAGCTACGGCACGACGCAGTACCGTGCGAAAGCGTATCCGGCGCCTCGGTACCTCTCGGTGCTGCGGGGCGTGGGCAAGCGGGCCGTGGTGGCCTCGATCTGCGCCGCAGATACGCGCAATACCGCGTCGCCAGCCTTCGGCTACAGGCCGGCGATCGAGGCGATCGTCGAGGCCATGCAACCGTCACTGTAGGGAAGGCCCCGGCCGACCGAATCGTACCAACGTGAGCCGTTCCGGAGTCATCCGGGCACCGATGAAGTGAATGGAGGCGAAACCATGAAGAGCCTGGGATCGATTGGGAGAGCTGCACTCGTGTTGTCGTTGGCGCTCGGCGTGTTGACCGCGTGCTCGGGGGATTCGGAAGACGGCGCAGCGGGCGCGGCGGGGAGCGCAGCCGGCGCTGCGGGAACCGCGGGCGGCGGCGAAGGAGGCACCGCCGGCACGGGCCAGGGCGGAACCGCCGGTACAGGAGGCAGCGTCGAGCCGGTCAAAGTCGACAAGATCGACCTGCTCCTCATGATCGACAACTCGGCCTCCATGGCCGACAAGCAGGAGGTCCTCGCCTCCGCCGTCCCGGAGCTCGTCGAGCGTCTCGCCAACCCCGCCTGCATCGATGCCCAGGGGAACCCGGTCGCCAACCAGCCCCCCAAACCCCTCGACCCTTGTCCATCCGGCAGCACGCGTCAGTCTCCCCCCGTCTTCGACCTCCGCGTCGGCATCATCTCCTCGTCGCTCGGCGGCCACGGTGCCGACTCCTGTGCCAACGTCCCGACCTCCTCGTACAACCCCCGGATGGAAGAGATGGCCCATCTGGTGTCGCGCACTCCGGTGAGCCCCGACCAGAGCATCCCCACATGGCAGGACAAGGGCTTTCTGTACTGGGATCCGACGGCCAAGGGGACTCCGGCGGGGGACAGTGACCTGCCGGCCTTCTCCGCGAAGTTCCAGAACATCGTGCGAGGCGTGGGGCAGGACGGCTGCGGCTTCGAAGCGCCCCTCGAGGCCTGGTACCGGTTCCTCGTCGATCCGAAGCCCTACGCCAAGATCGTCCCGACGGACTGCAGCACCGGTCAGCCCAAAGCCGACGGAATGTGTCGTGGACCGAACGGTGTGGACCAGACGGTCCTCAGCCAGCGCGCCGCGTTCCTTCGTCCCGACTCCCTCGTCGTGATTGCGATGCTCTCCGACGAAGACGACTGCTCGGTGATGGACGGCGGGCAGAACTACCTCGCGCTGCAGGCCTACAGCGGCTCGCAACCGTTCCATCTCCCGCGGGCGACCTCTGCCTGCAAGACCAACCCCGCCAGCCCCGACTGCAAGAGCTGCGGGATGGTCGAACCCGATTCCGACCCGGAGTGCCAGAAGGGGTCGCTGACCATGGACGAAGACTCCCTGAATCTCCGGTGCATCCACCAGAAGAAGAGGTTCGGGATCGACTTCCTCTACCCGACGCAGCGCTACGCCAACGCGCTGTCCAAGACCACGCTTCCCGACGGAACCGTCAACCCGCTGTTCTGCTCCGCACCGAGCGCCGACGGCAAGTCGTGCACGGCGAAGATGCGCGACCCGAGCCAGGTGATCCTGGCAGGCATCGTCGGCGTGCCGTGGCAGTTGCTCGCCAACGATCCCAAGGATCCTTCGAAGGGCTACAAGGCCGCGTCGCAGCTTCCGTGGGACGCGATCGCCGGCGACGCCGACACCTACGTCGAGCCAACCGATCCCTTCATGGTGCAGTCCGTGGAGCCGCGCGCCGGCACCAGCTCCGTTGCGGGCGAGTCCACGGCTCCTCCGACCTCGGGCGTCAACGCCTGCTCGATCAATGGACACGAGTGGAGCATTCCGTACCGCAACGACCTGCAGTACGCGTGCACCTTCCCCCTCGTGACCCCGAAGGACTGCTCCACCACCTACGATTCCTGCGACTGCTCGGAGTATGAGGGGGCGAACAACCCGCTGTGCCAGGCTCCCGACGGCACCTACGGCAAGGTCCAGTACCGCGCCAAGGCCTACCCCTCGCCGCGCATCCTCAACGTGTTCAAGAAGATCCCCTCCCAGTCCGTGGTCACGTCGATCTGCGCTCCTCAGGTCACCGATCCGACGCGCGCCGACTACGGCTACCGCCAGGTGATCACCGCCCTGGTCGAGCGCATCCGCCCCTCGCTCTGAGCGCGCACCGCGGGCGATTCCTCGCCCTCGGTTGACGCTCCGCTCCCCACC
>CAYMUE010000401.1:0-2550 GCA_964393505.1 uncultured Polyangiaceae bacterium | reverse complement strand
TGCGTCGCCCCCGTGCATCCCTCGATCTTCTGCAGGTCGTCGGAGTACACCGCGTCGCGCGTCGCCGAGCGCGGGCCCGCGACGTAGTACTCCATGTGGAACTTCTCGCCCGAAGACACGCGCCCACCGAGGGTTGCCACGCCCAACGGGAGTTTCGCCACCAGCTCGTTCTCGTCGTTGATGTCGATCCTCTCGAGCGATCCGCTGGTCCACTCCACCGGCTTGTAGGAGCCGAGGGACCCCTTGACCGCGTCGTCGTTGCAGTGGTCGAGCACCTTGAGGTCGCACCCCTCGTACTTCACGAAGATGATGTCGTTCTGCGCGCGCGCCTCGAAGCTCGACATGTCGGTGGCGTCCCACTCGATGATGAACGGGCGCTCGTGGTTCTTGGCGTCGCACTTGCCCTTCAAGGCCTCGGGCGTGGGAACGCGCGTCCCGGAGTCCTTGGGCAGCGAGGGCCCGCAGCCGAGCACGATGGTGGAAACGACGATCGAGATGCCAAGAACTGCTTTGCTCATGATGTCCTCACCGCGCGCCTGCGGCCCGGAGTCGACGGGGATCGTGCGGGGGGGGGGGTCGAGGGACCCATTCCGAGGCGCGCACGCGGTAGCTATCACGAGTCGCGGCCTGCCTCAATCGGTGCAGTCGGGGGAGTGCACAGGAGCGTGACTTGCGCGGGAAGAGCAAGCGGAGATCGGCACCCCCTACACCGAGCCATCGAGATCCGATCAGCCCACGGTGATCAACCAGACGATCGACGCCCAGCTCACCTGGCTCGACGGCCTGCTCTGAGACCGCCGCGCGGAGGCGCCTCGCGGACACGGACGCGCTCGTAGCCCCTGGGGTTCGCGCGCCGCGGCGTGGTATGTCTCCGTGGACACACCATGGGCAGCGAACGCATCGGAATCCTCGCTCACCGGCACTTCATGCGCGATCTGCCGCGTGAGCTCCGCCCCGCGGTCCATGCGACCCTGCAACGCCTCACCCGCATCGAGCGCTCCCGCTGGCACGCCGCCGGCGTGCGGGTGAAGAAGCTCGAGGGCTTTTCCTGGCCGGTGTTCGAGGCGAGGCTCAACGACGGGGACCGGTTGATCTTCACGTTCAACCGAGCGTTGAGCGAGGAGCAGCGGGAGCCGACGCTGCACGTGGTGCTCTGGTATGCAGGGCACCACGACGACGCGGTCCGCACGGCAGGGAGGCGAATGGGACTGCAGCAGGCGAGCGAGGCGGACCTGTCGGAGCTCGACGCCGACGTCAACGCGCTCGGCCTGACCTGGGACGGGGTCGACAGGCTGGGCGGTCCGGAGGTGCTCTCGCACCGGAGCGTCTCCGATGCCGACGCCTACGTCGAGGTATTCGACCGCGAGAATCGGGAGCAGCTCCGGGGCGTGGGCGCCCTGGTGGAGATATCGGAAGACGACATCGACCGTTGGGCGGAGAGCCAGCTCGATCCGCTGCTGCATCTGACTCCGCAGCAGCGGGGGCTGACGCGCACCGGGCAGGATCGACCGGTATTCCTGCGGGGCGGCGTGGGAACCGGCAAGACCACGGTGCTGCTGTATCGCATGCTCAAGCTCCTGCTCCAGGGGTCGATCCATCGTCCGGTGTTTTTGACCTATTCGAGGAGCCTCGCGGGCTGGTGCCGTTCCCTGTTCCGGAGACTCCCCGGGTACCACGGCTGGGAGGTGGAGTTCACGAGCCTGAGCGGCCTGGTGAAGAAGCTCCACCCGAGCGTCGCGCCTGCGGGAGACAAGCATGAGTTCGCCCGAATCTGGCACCAGCGCCGGTGGGGGGGGGATCCCGACGCCGCGTGGAGGGAGCTGAGAAGGATGCGGGGTTCGGCCGCATTCCACGGGCGTCAGCCGATGACCGGCGCGGATCTGCCCGCGGGCGCCGACGCGGCTCTCGTTGCAGCGTATTCTGCCTACCGCAAGCATCTGGGCGGTCGGCCGGACATCATGGACCTGATCTGGCAGTCCTACGAAGCGTTCTCCTCTCCGAAACGGGCGGGCGCGCTGCCTTTCGATGCGGTCTTCATCGACGAGGCCCAGGATCTGACTCCCGTCGAGTGGCTGGTCTGCATCCTGATGGGAGATCGTCCGGAGCTGGCGTTCTTCTGCGCGGACGAGGCGCAGGACGTGTTGGACACGCGATTCACGTGGGAGGGAGTCGAAGCGGCATTGAAGCTGATCGGGCACCGGGCGCCGCGGTTCTCGGAGGCGCGGCTCGAGGGCAACGAGAGGAACTCCGCGCCCGTCATCGCGTTCCTTCGCAGGCTGTCGGAGCACTTCGAGCTGCCCCGTACACCGGAGTGCTCGGGGGCCAAACCCGGCCCCGTGCCGGCGGTGATCGCCGCCTCCCGCGCCGAGGCCGAGCGCGTCGCCCTGCAGGCAGGCTGTCCCATCCTCCTCGATCTGGGCGCGAGAAAGACCTCCCAGCTGCGAGGCGAGGGGGGCGAAGCGGAGCCCTGCTGGTGCCTGGATCTCGACGGCATCAAAGGTCTGTAGTTCCAGGTCGTGCCGGTCTGGCTCCCCTATGCGTCGTGGCCGC
>CAYMUE010000400.1:0-2552 GCA_964393505.1 uncultured Polyangiaceae bacterium | reverse complement strand
GCGTCAGAGTCGTCCCGATCATCGAGCCGAGGGCCCAGACCGCGCAGGCGATCTGGGTAGGGCGCTCGGTGGAAGGGCACGCCTCTCCGGATGTGAGCTCCGGAACGCCTGCGCCGAGGTCCTCGGCCGTGACCGGAGCCCCCCCGCGATCGGATCGGAAAGGATCGAAGATCGCGTCGAACAGGGGATCGGCGCCGTCGAGCCTCTTGGCGAATACCCCGGGATCCATGCTGAACCCGAAGAACGACTCGACGAACACGCCGCCATAGCCGGGGTAGCCGTCGTCCTGGGTCGTGGCGTTGACGCCTCCGATCTTGTCGTACAGGCGCATGTTCTCCTTGTCCTTGCCCGGCGTGTTGTCGTAGCCGAGCATGCCGAGGCCGTTGGGATCGGGACCGGAGACCTCCACCTGCTCGTAGAGGGCGAAGTCCTGGGGGACCGTGTCGCGGAAGTCAACGTTGACGCCCTGATAGTCGCGCCGGGCGACCTGGAAGACGCGATCGCGCACGCGCTGGTCCGCGGCGCGCAGGCCGAAGTGACGGAGGCTCTCGACGTAGGAAGGCATGAAGCGCAGGTAGATGACCTGACGCACTCCGCCGATCTTCAAGGTCATCGGGACGGGATCGCCGGACTCGGTCTCCGCTCCGAAGAGCGTGACCGGCTGCACAGTACCGTTGAACGAGCCGGAGACGTTGCGCAGGTTCACCGCCTTGCCCAGCTCGTCGTCCTCGTTGAGCACGTAGCGCACGAGCTCGCCGCTGACGAACTCGGGGACGAGGGACAGGTTGGTGTTCATGGGAGAGCCCCCCTTGGGGGTGAACGATCCCTTGAACTCCAGAGTGGTGAGGGACTGATCGGCGCCGCCGACGAAGCCTCCGCCGGTGACGAAGACGTACTGGCCGAGGCTGCTGGTGGAGGGGGAGAGCGAGAAGACCGCGGGACGGCTGAGCTGGACGGTGATGGGCTGCGCGGAGGTGGTCGCGCCGGCCGGGAGGCCGCCCGGGTTGTTGCGGAGGCTGACCTTGCCGATGAACGTGCCCGGATGGATCCCGGCGATGCGCGGATCGAAGGCAAACGTGCAGCGGTCGCGGCTGAACGGCTTCTCGGGGTCGCAGGTCAGGGACAGCCCTCCGATCGTGTCGCAGTTCGCGTCGCCGTCGCGCTGGAAACAGCCTTCCAGCAGCGCGGTCGTGATCCCCTCGTTGCCGCCGAGCAGGAAGTCCTCTCCCTCGACCAGGATGCGGCTGTTGACGAACGCCACGCCGCCGCTCACCGACTTGAGGGTCGGCTCCAGCGTGTCGGCAATGTTCAGCGAGACCTTGAGCGGCGGGGACATGTGGGTCGCCCCGTCGATGGACGAGTCCACGATGATCCGCACCTCGCCATCGAAGAACCCGTGCCCCGCAGTCAGCCCCACGGAGGCGGCGCCGGGCCAGTCGACCTCCATACGGTTGTAGTCGGTGAAGCGGGCGGGAGCGGAGATGTCGACATCGACGCCGCGGAAGCTGCCGCGGAGCTGCAGGCGGCTCGAGCCGCTCTCGGGCGGGACGAAGGAGTTGCCCTCGACGACGAGCAGCGTGCCATCGACGATGGTGTTGGGTTGCAGGATGGTCAGCGTAGGGCCGTCTTCGCGAACGGTGGGACCGACGGGCGTCTCGTCGGAGCCGCACGAGACCACAGCGCTCAGAAGCATCAGGAGCAGGGTGGGACGTCGCATGGGGGTTACGGGAGCTTGGGGCATTGGGAAGAGCTCAGACCGATGCACAGGTCGTAGAGGTTGGACGCGCCGTTCCAGCCGTGGATCACGAGGTAGTAGGTTCCGCTGGTCGTGATGGGCCAGTTGAAGTTCTCGTTCGAGTCGGGACTCTGACCGTTGTTCGCATCGCACGCGGAGTTGTCGGTCTCCGTGCACTTGGTCAGCAACGTGGTCCCCTTGTAGAATCGGATGTCGAGGTCTTCCTTGTCGTTGGCCTGATTGAACTCCGCCGTTGCGTACAGCGTCTGCCCCGCCGAAAGCGTCACCTTGAACCAGTCCTCGTCCCACGGGCAGATCGCGTTGGTGTTCGACTTGTACGCCGCAGACTGGCTGACCGACACCACCCGCGCAGTGGAGCTGTTGTCGTCCTCCTCGTCGGAGTCGTCGTCACAGGAAGCCGCGCATGACGTGGCGACGTTCTTGTAGGTCAGGGAGTAGGAGTTCTTCGCGGTGTCCATGGAGAACACGCGGACGAAGTAATAGTCTTGGGACAGGCACGACTCGACGGTCTCGTTGGAGCCGAGAGTGGTCGACTGATCGAGGACGTTGCCGGACTTGTCGATGAGCTGCAAGCTCAGGTCGCTGGACGATCCGCCGCTGATGGTGAAGGTGACCTGGGAGTCGGCATCGATGTCGAAGACATACCAGTCCTCGTCGGCGCCCGAGGGCGCCCCCGGGCAGCTCATCGCGTCGAAGGTGCCAGGCAGCAGTCCGGGTGCTTTCGCGACGCTCTGGAGCGTATCGTTCTCCTCGTGGACGTCGTCGGTGCAATCCCCGGGGTTCACGGTACCGCACT
>CAYMUE010000399.1:0-2571 GCA_964393505.1 uncultured Polyangiaceae bacterium | reverse complement strand
TCAAGACGGTCACGCACTACTACAACGGCTGCAAGCCGAGCTACAGCTGCTGGTCCCAGCGCTACGCCCACTACAACGACAGCCTGCAGTACGTGATCGACGAGACCGGCTTGCCGTTCTGGGTCGTCATCACCGACAAGGCCCCCACCGGGTACCTCGACAGCGCCGCGTGCGACGGGATCCGCGGCTGGGCCCAGGATCCGGACACGCCGGACCAGAGCATCGACGTGCACCTGTACTTCGACTCGGTGCCCGGAGACGCCAACGCCAAGACCCTCGTGCTCGACGCCGGCGGCCATCGCGACGATCTCTGCACCGCTCTCGGCTCGTGCAACCACGCCTACGAGACGCCGGTGCCCCGGTCGCTGATGGACGGCGCGCAGCACACCGTGCACGTCTTCGCGATCAACACCAGCGGCGTCGGCCCCAACCCCGAGCTGACCCAGAGCCCCGCCACCTTCCAGTGCAATCCGCCCGCCCCTCCCGTGGATGCCGCCCACGGCGTGCGCCGTTGGGTCACCACCCAGGAGGTCTTCGGCGCCTGGAAGTTCTCCGGCTTCCTCGATGTCGCACATGTGTCGGATGCCGAACTGAATGCCTTCCCCAAGGGCCCCGACTGGCCCGCCGCTCCCCTGCTCGCGCAAGGTGACGATGGGTCCCCGGAGGTGTGGTCCATCGACGGGACCTCGCGCCGTCACGTGATGAGCATGGACGACCTCAATGCCTGGCGATTCGACACCGCGGCCATCGAGAAGTGGTCTCCGTCGAAGCTCGCCGCCCAGGAGCCCGGCCTCGAGTGGCCCCACGTCCCGTTCCTGATCCAGGGCAGCGGCCCCGAGGTCTACGTCATCGACTCTTCCTCCGCCGCCGGCTCCGCGGGGAGCGCCGGTGCCTCCGGATCGGCCGGAGCCCCGGGCGCGGGGGGGAGCGACGCGGGGCCATCGGACGCCGGGGCTGATGCTCGGCCGCACGCGGCCTTCCCGCCCTCCTCCGACGACGGCGGCTGCTCCGCTGCCCCGCTTCGACGACCTCCGTCCGCGGGCGGACTCCTCGTTGCCTGCGCCGCGATCCTCGCGACCCGGCGTCGCCGCGCTCGCCGCAACGGCTGACCGCGCCGCAGCGAACCGTCCTCGTCGAATCGTTCCGCTTCGGAAGGTTCGTGCCGTCTCCCGCGGTTTGCCACGACTCGCTGCTTGCGGTAGCCTCGGGATCCCCTGTCGTGCTCCCCAAACCCGACAGGTCTGCGGAGGGAATCGACCATGGCGATGTCACACGCTGACTTCCTGAAGGCTTATCTCGAGGACTGCTGCAACCGCCTCGATCGCGGGCTGCGCCCGCTTCCGTTCCGCAAGCTGTGGCGAGCCGGAGCCCTCGCTTCGCTCGCCGTGGGCCTCTCTGCCGGGCTGACGGCCTGCGGCGGCGACACCGAAACGGCAGCGCAAGGCGAAGGGGAGAACCCCGACGACGGAGTGACCGATTCCGAGGACAACGCTGCGAAGGCCGACGGAGTCTCGCACCCGCAGGGAACCTATGAGGTCCAGGGCGACGGAGAGCTCGCGCTGGTGCTGATCAACTCGGACAAGACCTTCTCCGCGAAGCTCGCCGACGGCACCGGCATCGCGGGCACCTACAAGTTCACGGTCGCCAACACCTCGCGCTACCTGCGTCTCGGGCTCGAAGACGGCTCCATGCGCCGCTACCAGTACAAGCTGACCAGCACGACCCTGAAGCTGCGACGCACGAACACCTCCGTCTGGTTCACGATGACTCCCCTCAAGGAGAACTGCACCGACGGCGTGGACAACGACTACGACGGCAGCATCGACTGCGGCGACAGCGAGTGCACCTCGAAGTGCGGCGTGAAGTACGGTGTGCCCTACGAGAGCGACTGCGCCGACGACATCGACAACGATCACGATGGCAAGGTGGATTGCGCGGACGCGGACTGCGCGACCTCGCCCACCTGCGGCGGCACCAAGTACGGCATACCGTACGAGGGAGACTGCGCCGACGACGTCGACAACGACCACGACGGCAAGGTCGACTGCGCCGACTCGGACTGCGAGACCACGCCGGCCTGCCAGGGGACCAAGTACGGGATCCCGTACGAGACCGACTGCCTCGACGGTGTGGACAACGACGGCGACGGCAAGGTGGACTGCGCCGATCCCGATTGCGGCACGAGCTGCGGCGTGAAGTACGGAATCCCCTACGAGAGCGAGTGCGGCGACGACATCGACAACGACGGGGACGGTCTCACGGATTGCGCCGACGGTGATTGCGCGTCGTCGAGCGGGTGCATGGGCACCAAGTACGGAATCCCGTACGAGGTCGATTGCACCGACGGTTTCGACAACGACAACGACGGCAAGATCGACTGTGCCGACGCAGACTGCTCCACGACGCCGAGCTGCGTGGGCGCGAAGTACGCCGCACCGCAGCAGTAGCGGCTTTCCCCCGACAGCTCGGGCAATCCCTGCACCCCGCGTGGCTCGTTTCCGGGCGCACCCCGCGTGCTAGTACTGGGTGCCCGAAGTGAATAGCCGGATCAGGGGATCGCTCGCGGGCGCC
>CAYMUE010000398.1:0-2575 GCA_964393505.1 uncultured Polyangiaceae bacterium | reverse complement strand
TCGACGGGGAAGCTGGAGGCGAAGCGCACGCCGTTCGAGGAGGGGATTCACTGCAACAGCGACTGTGAGCGATTGCTGCAGTTCCCGCTTCCGATTGGGACGACGCGGGAGGGATACGATCTGAGCGGGGCGACGTATCGGGAGCAGTTCGGGCGTCGGGACTTGCTCATGTTCACGCGCTACGCGGGGCATGCGGTAGCGGCGGCGAAGCAGCAGCCGTTCTCGATCCACGACCTGTCGAACTGGGACGGGACGGCGCCGCCGGGGCACGCGTCGCACCAGGACGGCAAGGACGTCGACTACTCGATCTACACGGCGTCGGGGCAGCCGACCTGGTCGCCGGTGTGCACGTGGGACGCGGAGAAGAACTGCGTGCCTGGAACGGTGAAGAACTTCGGGGCGGTACACATGGCGCGGCTGTTGTCGCCGGTGGTGGAGTCAGGGCGGGTGCAGTACGCATTCCTCGACGACGAGCTGCAGCCGTTGGTGATCTCGGCAGCCGAGGGGCTGGTGACGCAGGGGGAGCTCAAGGCATCGGTGATACCGCTGTTGAAGGACGCGTTGACCCACTGGCCGAAGCACAACGACCACGTGCATGTGAGGGTGTATGTGACGGCGTATTGACCGCAGCGGCAAGTCCATCACGGCGCAAACACCCACGCAGCCTGGCGCTCCTCGATCCGCTGCCAGCTCCGATAGGCATCGATCGCTGCCCTGCGAATCGCGCGCGCCGATCCGTTCGCGGCCATGCTTCGCGCCACCGCGTCGAGCACATATCCTTCCGGCGCCATCAGCTCCCGCGTGGTGAGCAGAGGCACCGACCCCGCCTGCCGCAGCGACGGACCGAACCAGGGCTCGGACTTGCACGCCACTACGAACGAGGGAATCGGTGCGCCTCCCGCCCCCACCGCGGGCAGGCGCTTGCCGTCCATCAGGCGATTGTGCCCCGCGTAGCCCACCGCGGAAATGCGCGCGCTGCGCTCCCTTCCCCCATCGCGGAAAGTCACCGTCCCGCCCTGCGTCGCCGTCTTCCAGAAGTCGTCCACCACGCTGTCGATCGCGTCGCCGTGAGTCGCCTGCAACACCACCAGGGTCTCGACCTCGCGATCGATCCCCCAGGCCCTGCCGCCGGTCCGCAGCCGATACACCACCCGCTCGGTGCTGCCGTTCCAGGGCCGCTCCTCGACCCGAATCCAGGGAGAGGTCCGACGCTCGAAGAAGCGGCGCGCGCCGAAGATCGCTCCCCAGTAGATGTTCTTCGAGGGGTCGCCGGCGCGGCCGGCGATCTCGGAGCCGCAGTCGATCATGCGATTGGAGCACAGGGGCACGTGCAGGAAGGTCACGATTGGGGAGCCCGCTCGGGCTTCCGCGGCCAGCCGGGGGTCTGACGCGGACCACGGAGTGTCCCCCGGGGCCGGGGCTGGGAGGGCGGGTGCGGAGATCACCGCTGTGGCGATCACCACGGCAGCGACCATCGGGACCACGGGGAGACGCATGCTTGTCCATCGATCGGCGAGCCTGGAGTGTGACAAGCGGCCGTTGCCCCTTGCATCGACCGGATCCTGCGTTATCACGCGCGCCATGACCGATCCTAGCTCGCCCCCCGAGAAAGCCCAGGAGCTCCCCTTCCAGGCCGAAGTCCAGCAGCTCCTGCACCTCGTCGTCCACTCCCTGTACACCAACCGCGAGGTCTTCCTGCGGGAGCTCATTGCCAACGCCTCCGACGCCCTGGACAAGGCCCGGTACCTCGGGCTCACCGACAAGTCCGTGGCCGAACGCACCGGCCCCCCGGAGATCAGCCTCGCGGTGGATCGCGATGCCCGCACCCTCACGATCGAGGACAACGGCATCGGCATGACCCGCGACGAGATCATCGCCAATCTCGGCACGATCGCCCGTTCGGGAACCCTCGAGTTCGTCAAGCGTGCCCGGGCCGCCGGCACCGCCGACCCGGGGAGCCTCATCGGCCAGTTCGGCGTGGGCTTCTACTCCGCCTTCGTCGTGGCCGACCGGGTCGATGTCGAATCACGCTCCGCCGCCGATCCGAACGCGGAGCCGGTGCTGTGGCGCTCGGCGGGGACGGGCTCGTTCACGGTGCTGCCGGGGGAGCGGGAGCGGCCGGGCACGCGAATCACTGTGCACCTGCAGGCGGGCAACGATGACCTGCTGGAGGACTGGCGCGTCGAGTCGCTCGTGAAGAAGTACTCGGACTTCGTGAGCCACCCGATCAAGCTGAAGGACAAGCTGGTCAACAGCACCTCGGCGCTGTGGCTGCGTCCGAAGTCGGAGATCACCGAGGAGCAGTACGACGAGTTCTACCAGCACGTGCTGGGGGGGTTCGGCAAGGACAAGGCGTTGGCGCGGATGCACGTGTCGGCCGACGCGCCCATCCAGTTCCACGCGCTGCTGTTCGTGCCGGAGAAGCCGCCCCCCGACATGATGCTCGACACGCCCAAGCGCGGGATTCGGTTGCACGCCAGGCGCATCTTCGTGATGGACGGCTGCGAGAAGCTCACGCCCCCGTATCTTCGATTCCTCCGGGGCGAGGTCGATTCCGAGGACCTGTCCCTCAACG
>CAYMUE010000397.1:0-2575 GCA_964393505.1 uncultured Polyangiaceae bacterium | reverse complement strand
TTGACACGGTAGGGGTCGTTGGTTCGAAACCAATCGCGCCTACGAAACAGCAAGGCATCCGAGAGGGTGCCTTGTTTGCGTTTGTGGGTCGCTGGTCACCCGAGCCGAAAGTAACCCGTGATCGCCTGCCGTAGTTCAGCCAACGACAGCCTCGTCCCCGCTCCCATGGTCGCCTGGACAGCGTTCTCGATGGACGGCCAGTCTTCGGAGTCATCGGGGAACGCGGCCAGGAACCGCTCAAGGTCTGCGCGAATGCTCTCGGCGAGATCCCTGCCGCCGTCGCCGGTCAGCGTGAGCGCCAGACGGAAGACATCGTTCCGGTGCTTTTTGATGTCGTTCTCGTCGGTCTTCTCTCCGGCGTCGCTGCGCGTCTTCAAGTCCTGCCATGCACGCGCCTTGAGCGGGATCAGTCCATCGACCCCGACCATCGGAACCCCGTCGGCTTCGTAGCGCGTGGCCACCACCAACTCGTAGTAGCCCTCCTCCATCAAGATCGCCGACAGGCTCACGAACGAGGCGTCGACAGCAACCGGCACGATATTCTGCCCGAGGGCAAGCTCGAGGCCTGCGGGGGCTCTGGAGAACAGCTCCAGCATGAAGGCGTAGTCTGCGGTCTTCGGCTTCACAAAACGGAAGTACTCCCGCTTGCCGGTCTGTTGGCGGACGCGCTCCTCGTAGTCTCCGGCCTCGACGAAATCCCGGAAACGCTCGAAGAAACGCAAGTCTACCGCTTCGACGACAAGGACGATGTCGAGGTCTTTCGTCTTTCGGAACGTGAGCGCGTTGGTCGACATCCACGCGTCGCATGCCGCGCCGCCTATGAGCACGAAGGTGCTTTCGTAGCCCCGGAAGTGCTCTCGGAACCGCTGGAGTCCAACTACCATTTCACTTCTCCCAGCAGCCTCTTCAGCTCCTTCTGGACGCGCTCATCCGTCATGTCACGGAGCGCAAGGTACAACGACAGCCTGTCGACGCAGTCTCCATCGGCCAGTCGCGTAGGATCGTACGTCCAGCTCTCGACGGCGGCATCGGCCTCGTCGGCAGTCTCGCATCCCACGACATCGCCAGCTTCGAGCTGACGCCGGAAGTCGTGTTGCCAAAGGGCGAACGTGGGGAGCCTATCATCTGCGATCTCCGTGTAGCGCTCGAGGGCGGTCAACCCTGCGGCCAGAAATTTGGTGTGCTTGGTCTTTCCCCGACGAATCCAGCGTCGCGCCCGGACGGGGGAGCTCAGGCGGTCCAAGGCGCGCTTCCAGAGGTCAGCGCCTTTCAGTGCGAACGCCAGCCGACGGGTGCGGCCATCACGGACGACCTCGCAAAGGTTCGAGCGCTCAAGCTCGTTCGCGACTTTGGTCAGCGTCATGTTCGAGTACCCGAGATCCGAGGCCAGCTCCTTGAGCGGGCGACCTGCTACCGCGTGCCCGAGAAGGTGCTGCAACAGGAGCGCCTGGGCTGCGGCCGACAAGCTCGAGCCGCGCTCCTTCGGCAACCTGGGTTCCCGTTCGCGAAGGTCGACGGCCAGGAACGGCAGGAACATCTGCCTTCCCGGCACGAGGAACGGAACGCCCTGCCTCACCAGACGGTTGCGGAAGAACGGGGCCACGGGCGGCAGCACCAACGCGGCAGGTGCCCCCAAGGCGCTGCGGATCAGCGCGATGTGCTTCGCATACTCGCCGGGTGTGGTCTCGCCGCCGTCGTCACGGCGAACAGCCAGCATGACCTTGTGCCCGAAGAGCGTCGCCTCCGCGAAGTTGTAGGCCGAGCGAAGAAACAAGGGGGCGCGCTTTGCCTCGCTTGCGGGGAGGCTTCGCAGAGTGGGCGTGACCCCGAGGATCTCTGCAAGGTACGCGTCGAGCGCGGGAGGCGTCTTCATGGCGGGCCACAATATACTCATCATGCACAATAAACCGCAAGAGGCTATCGTGCATCACAGGTTTACCTTTGCGGAGATCCCCGCCAACCCCGTCTGGAACGCTACCGGCGCGCGCGAGGGTTCGACGACCACGCGCTCCACGGCTTGAAGTCCCGGCCCGCCCCGGCCCGCCATGGACGGGGTTCTGGACGGGGTTTGGTCAGACTAGCGGGGTATGGACGGGGTCATAAACGGGGTTCGCTGATCCCCGCCCGAGCGCAACCAGCGCAAGGCCACTGTGACCAGCGTGACCGGCGCTGCTGGGCGTCGACGTGCCGTGCTCGCCATCGTGGGGTTGAGCCGTGACAAGCACCGTTGGTCGATGGACGTGGTCATGGACGGGGCGCAGACGGAGCATCTCGATTCCTTGCCCGCTCTCTCTCGTCCCAGTTCGGCCCAGCCGGTGACGCACCATCCGTTGCCGCTTCGTGGCTGCGAGTCACCTTCGCGCAGGCTATCATCCATTGCGGCGAGGCAAGGGTATCCGCGTCCCCCATGACCCTTCGCGTTTCAAACCGACGGAGTTTGAAAGACCGGATTGCAGCGGGACCCTTTCGGGACAGCCGTCGGGAAGAGGCGGCTGGCATGGGACTTGGGTGAAGAAATGAGGCTCTTCGGCACATCTCGGGGTGACGCAGCGCGATTGTGCGTGAGTCGAGCGAG
>CAYMUE010000396.1:0-2602 GCA_964393505.1 uncultured Polyangiaceae bacterium | reverse complement strand
AGGTCCCGGAGCTCCGACGCCTGCGCTACACCAGCCCGCACCCGCGCTGGTACGGTCCCGCGGTCGCCGACGCCCACCGCGACCTGGAGGTGCTCTGCCACCATGTCCACATGCCGGTGCAGAGCGGCAGCGACCGCGTGCTCAAGCGGATGATTCGCCGCTACGACAGGGCGGAGTTCCTCGCCATCGCCAGCGGGCTGCGCAGCGCGCGCAGCGACCTGACGATCTCCACCGACATCATCGTGGGGTTCCCGGGGGAGACCGACGAGGACTTCGAGCAGACGCTCTCCATCATGCGCGAGGCCAGGTTCTTCGGTGTCTACGCCTTCAAGTACTCGCCGCGCCCCGGAACCCCTGCGTTGCGGTTCGGCGACGACGTCCCCGAGGTGGTCAAGAGCGAGCGGCTCGCCCGGGTGTTCGAGCTGTCAGAAGCGCTCCAGGCCGAGCACCTCGCCTCGCTCGTCGGGACCGACCAGCTCGTGCTCGTCCAGGAGCAGGGGCCGCGCGGAGACGGCCGGCTGTGCGGCCACACGATCCGCAACGAGATCGTGCATCTGGAGGACTCCAAGGACCTCGGGCTGCGGGCCGGGATCGTGCCCGTTCGCATCACGCGCGCATGGAAGCACTCGCTGGAAGCAGAGCTCCTCAGGGCGCCCGCGGCCACACGCCCTCGCGGGGGGCCGGTCCGCCTGCCCGTCGTGGCCGGCTCCAACGAATGAGGCCTCCCGGGGCTCTTCCGCCTGCGTCGGCGATCGGGCTACAACCTTCCCATGCCGATCGTCCTCCCCTTCGAGAACGTCTCTCCGGTCCTCGCTCCGGATGTCTACCTCGCCGACAACGCAGTCGTCATTGGCGACGTGGTGATCGAGTCGGGGGCGAGCGTGTGGTTCGGCGCGGTGCTTCGCGGCGACGTCGGTCCCATTCGTGTCGGAGCACGAACGAACATCCAGGACCTGTGCATGGTGCACACATCCAAGGATCTGTCGCGCGCGGAGCTGGGGTGCGACGTCACAGTCGGGCACGGCTGCGTGCTGCACGGCTGCCGGATCGGGGATCGGGTGCTGGTCGGGATGGGGAGCATCCTGCTCGACAATGTCGTGGTGGGCGAGGGCTCGCTGATCGCCGCGGGCTCTCTGCTCACCGCCAGGATGGTCGTGCCTCCGCGATCGCTGGTCATGGGGCGCCCGGCGCGCGTGCGGCGCGATCTCGAGCCGGGGGAGCTCGAGGCAGGGATGCGGGGGGCGCAGCGCTACGTGGGGCTGGCCCGGGAGTACCAGCGCGCCCGGGGCGGCGGCTGAACCTCCGGATTCTGGCGTTCCCGGCTCAGGGGAGGCTACGATCCGGTCGATGAGTGCGACAGGTCTCCTGCGCCGTGCGACCCTCTGGGCGCTGCTTGGCGCCGCTGTCCCTGCGGGGGCTGCGGCCTTCTGGGCCGGGGCTCGCGCACTACCTTCGCACGGGCGCCCCGCCCCCGGGGTCTTCATCGGCGCCCGCGTCGCTCCTCCCGACCAGCCCCTGGGCGCGTGGCTCGAACAACGACGTCTCGAGCTGGCGGCGCGTCCCATCACGCTCGTGCATGGGTTCACCTCCCTCGAGATGAAGCTCGGCGATCTCGGCGTCGAGCTCGACGTCGGCGCCACCATGGGCGATGCCCTCCGCCCTTGGCGCTCAGGTCCGTGGCGAGCACGACTTGGCGAGCTGCGTCGCGCGCGACGTGGCGAGATCGACGTGCCGCTGCGGTGGACGATCGACGAGCGCAAGGCCGAGCTGGCGCTGGCGTCGATCGCCCCGGCGGTGCGTCGTGATCCGAAAGATGCGCGGCTCGATCTCGACGCCCACGTTCGCGTCCCGGAGGTGGTGGGTGAGGAGCTCGACCCTGCCGGAACGCTCGCGAACGTGATGCGGGGCGTCGACGAAGGTCGCGACGTGTTCGTGGTTGCGACTCGTCCGGTTCTCCCGCGGGTGACTGCGGAGATGCTCTCGACGGTCGACATCGAGAAGGTTGTGTCGTCGTTCGAGACGCGGTTCCAGCTCTGGGGAACTGGGGCGGGGCGGGCAGTCAACATCGCGCGTGCGGCGGGATTTCTCGACGGCACGGTGTTGATGCCGGGGCAGGAGCTCTCGTACAACGGGCTGGTCGGGCCGCGCACGCGTGCGCGCGGGTTCACAGACGCACCGGAGATCGTGGGCGACGAGCTGCAGAACGGTGTAGGCGGCGGCGTGTGCCAGGTCGCCTCGACGCTGTACGCTGCGGCGCTCTTCGGGGCCCTCGACGTCCAGGAGCGATGGGCGCACGGCCGCCCGTCGAGCTACACGCGGTTCGGCCTCGACGCGACCGTGTCGTATCCTGCCAAGGACCTGCGTTTCAGGAACGCTTTGCCCTACCCGGTGCTGGTTCACGTGTACTTGCCGCGTCCCGACATGGTCCGCGCGGAGATACTCGGCGGCGAGCCGATCGCGAAGGTCGAGTATCTGTCAGGGGTCGCTCGATCCCAGCCGTTTTCCCGTCGGATCGCGCGCAAGTCGTTCCTCGCTCCGGGCAAGGCTTACCGCCACCAGAAGGGCATCAAGGGCTACTCGGTCTACTCGCTGGTGCGCACGC
>CAYMUE010000395.1:0-2643 GCA_964393505.1 uncultured Polyangiaceae bacterium | reverse complement strand
GTGATCCAGGGTGCGCTCCCCGTGGTGTCTTTGTACCTGCTCAAGCTCGTCATCGATGCCGTCGCTTCGTCCATGGCAGCACCGCCGCCGCGTCCGTGGGAGCCGATCGTCGCGCCGGTGATCGCGCTCCTCGCGGTCTACGCGCTGACCGCACTCTGTCGCTCCGTGGGCTCGTGGGTCTCGGAGGGGCAGTCGCTCGCGGTGACCGATCACGTGCAGCGCATGCTCCAAGAGAAATCCGTGGCGGTCGATCTCGCCTACTACGAGACCCCCCAGTACTACGACACCCTGCACCGTGCGCAGCAAGAGGGGGCGTACCGTCCCACGATGATCGCGCGGGGCCTGGTTTCCCTGCTGCAGAACTCCATCTCCCTGGCCGGAACCATCGGGCTCATCGTGGCCTTCGACGCCCGGGTGGCCGCGATGATCATCGTGATGGCGTTACCCGGCCTGTTCATCCGGCTCGGCTTCTCCCATCGCCTCTACAATCTGCGGCGCAGCCAGACGGGGACATTCCGCAAGGGGGACTACCTGCACTGGGTGCTCACGAGCGACGAGCACGCGCGGGAGGTGCGGGTGTTCGAGCTCGGCGGCGAGCTCATCCGTCGCTTCGGGGAGCTGCGTCTGCGGCTGCGTGGCGAGCGGCTGTCGCTGGCCGCGCGGCTGGCGTTGAGCGACTTCGCGACGCAACTGCTGGCGATCGGCGCCTTGTTCGCTGCCTTCGGCTACGCGATCCACCTCACGCTCGCCGGCGTCCTCACCATCGGCGCCATGGTGATGTACTACCAGGCGTTGCAGCGCGGGCAGGCGTTCCTCGCGGACACGCTGCGTGCGACGGCCGAGCTGTACGAGGGGAATCTGTACCTCGCGAACTTCTACGAGTTCCTCGGCCTCGAGCAGCGCGTGGTGGACGGTCCTTCGCCGCGTGCGGTACCCGCGCAGTGGTCGCGTGGGATCGAGCTGCGCAACGTGTCGTTCCGGTACCCCGAAGGCGATCGGCTCGTGATCGAAGATGTGAGCTTCGGCATTGCACCGGGCGAGGTGGTTGCGTTGGTGGGGGAGAACGGATCGGGGAAGACGACGCTGATCAAGCTGCTGTGTCGTCTGTACGATCCGAGCTCCGGGGAGGTGAGGCTCGAGGGTGAGCCGCTCGCGGGCTATGCGTTGGAGCAGGTGAGGCGGAGCATCTCGGTGGTGTTCCAGGACTACGCGCAGTACGAGCTGACGGCGCGCGAGAACATCTGGTTCGGGGATCTGCGTGCGGACAAGGGGGGCGAGCGGTTGCGGGAAGTGGCGCGGCTGAGCGGAGCGGACGCGGTGATTGCGGAGCTGCCGCAGGGGTATGACACGACGCTCGGCAACTGGTTCGAGGGGGGGCATGAGCTGAGCGTGGGGCAGTGGCAGAAGGTTGCCGTGGCGCGGGGGCTGTTCCGGCAGGCGCAGCTGGTGGTGCTCGACGAGCCGACGGCGTCGATGGATGCGCGTGCGGAGGCGGCGTTCTTCGAGGGGTTCCGGGGGGCGTTGGAGGGGCGCGGGGCGCTGTTGATCAGCCATCGGTTCTCGACGGTGCGAATGGCGGATCGGATTGTGGTGTTGGAGGGGGGGAAGGTGATGGAGCAGGGAACGCACGACGAGCTTCTGGAGCGTGGCGGCACGTACGCGAAGCTGTATGCGTTGCAGGCGAGGAGCTACCGGTAGCGGAGCGAGCGGCGGGGCTTGAGTCCCATCGCCCCCCAGGGCACGAAGCGGCCGTGAGAAGCTACGGCACTCGCAAGCGCGTGCTGGTCACCGGCGGCGCGGGGTTCCTGGGATCGCACCTGATCGATTGGCTGCTCGCGCGCGGCGACGAGGTCCTGTGCGTGGACAACCTGTTCACCGGGACCAAGCGCAACATCGAGCACCTGCACGCCCACCCGCGCTTCGAGTTCATGCGTCACGACGTGACGTTCCCCCTGTTCGTCGAGGTCGACGAGATCTTCAACCTCGCGTGTCCGGCCTCGCCCATCCACTACCAGCACGATCCCGTGCAGACCACCAAGACCTCGGTGCACGGCGCGATCAACATGCTCGGTCTGGCCAAGCGCCTGCGGTGCAGGATCTTCCAGGCGTCCACCAGCGAGGTGTACGGCGACCCGAGCGTGCACCCGCAGGTCGAGAGCTACTGGGGCAACGTGAACCCGATCGGCGTGCGCAGTTGCTACGACGAGGGCAAGCGCTGCGCCGAGACGCTGTTTTTCGACTACCACCGTCAGCTCGGGCTCGACATCAAGGTGGCGCGCATCTTCAACACCTACGGCCCGCGGATGCACCCGAACGACGGCCGCGTGGTTTCGAACTTCGTCATGCAGGCCCTTCGCGGCGAGCCGATCACCATCTTCGGCGAAGGGCAGCAGACGCGCTCGTTCTGCTTCGTGGACGATCTGGTGGAGGCGTTCCTGCGCTTCATGGACACGGGGCCCGACTTCCCCGGTCCGGTGAACCTGGGCAACCCCAGCGAGTTCACCATCCGTGAGCTCGCCGAGCGGGTGATCGCGCTCACCGGGTCGGGCTCGAAGCTGGTGTTCCAGCCGTTGCCTTCCGACGATCCGGCGCAGCGCAAGCCCGACATCTCACTCGCGCGCGAGAAGCTCGGATGGGAGCCGA
>CAYMUE010000394.1:0-2646 GCA_964393505.1 uncultured Polyangiaceae bacterium | reverse complement strand
GGCGACGGGAAGGTCGACTGCGACGACAGCGATTGCGTCGGGACGCAGTACTGCCCGGGCGGCACGCTGTACGGCATTCCGATGGAGGACTGCGTCGACAAGCTCGACAACGACGGCGACGGCAAGGTGGACTGCAACGATCCGGACTGCGCGAACGATCCATCCTGCAAGTAGCCCGCCGTGCGGCAGCGCCGCTTGTTCCCCAATCCCCGCCGTTCTCTGGTAGATCGCCCTCGTGGACCCCATCCATGTCCTCGGCGTCGGCGTGCGAAGCCCCTTCGGCGCGGGCCCAACGGCGCTGCTCGACGGCCTCTGCGCCGCGCATCCGGCGTTTCGGCGATGGGAGCCGTTTGCGAACGCCGGGGTGAAGCACCCGGTCGCGGGGCAGGTTCCTGACGACGCGTTGGATGCCCCTGGCTCGCAGCTCTGGTGGGATCGGGGAACGCGGCTGCTGTGGTCGTGCGTGAGCGACGCGATCGCCGACACTGGTGGAATGGGTGCCCTCGGGTGTGCAGGCGAGCGCATCGGGTTGGTGGTGGGCACGTCTGCCGGGGGCATCGGTCCACTCACCGAGGCGCTCCGAGAGCGGGCTCACGCGCCCCACGCGAACGCCCACTACGCCGCGTCGGCAGGGATCGTGGCCCGAACGCTCGGCCTGCAGGGCCCCGTGCTCGTGGTCGGCGCCGTGTGCGCGTCGGGAGCGCTCGCGATCGCGGAGGCGGCGTCGTGGCTCGACGACGGCGTCGTCGATGCGGTCATCGCGGCCGGGTTCGATCCATTGGAGCCTTTCGTGGCGATGGGGTTCGATACGTTGGGTGCGCTCGCCGCGGTCCCGAGTCCCTTCCGCGCGGGGCGTCGCGGCCTGGTGCTCGCGGAGTCCTCCGCCGCGCTGGTGTTGGCGCGGCGGGTGGGGTCTGGTCCGACGCGGGGCCTGCTGCTGGGGTGGGGAACGAGCACCGACGCGCATCACCTCACGGCTCCGCACCCGGAAGGCGAGGGGGTCGTGCTGGCGATCGAGCGCGCGCTTGCCAGGGCGGGGATTGACCGCACGCGAGTGGGAGCGATCAACGCGCACGGCACGGGTACGGTCTACAACGACGCGATGGAAGCGGCCGCGTTTCGCAGGGTATTCGGCCCTCGCGCCGGGGGACGTCCCGTCTACACGGTCAAGGGGACGATCGGTCACACGCTCGCGGCGTCCGGCGCCCTCGAGGCGGTCGTCTCGCTCGCCGCGCTCGACCGACGTTGCGTTCCGCCGACGTGTGGGGAAGGCGAGCTCGATCCTGGGTGCGATCTCGACGTGTCGGGAGCAGTACGCCGGGACGATCGTCCCGTGACGCTGTCGGTGTCCGCCGGCTTCGGTGGGATCAACGCCGCGCTGCTGCTGGCGCGGGAGCGGGTCGGGGGCGAGGCTCCGCCGATCGTCGCACGCCGTCGCGTCGTGATTCGAGGCGAAGCGGTCTGGTGTTCGGGGCGATGGGTGACGTCGGCGGACGATCTCGGGGTGATCGAGGCTCTGCAGCCTGGCCCTCTCGAACTCGGCGAGCTCGCTTCGAACCGGCGGATCCAGCGTGCGGATCGCGCGACGCGCCTGGCGGCTTCGGTCGTTGCCCGGGCATTGGAAGGGTTGCCGGACATGCCTGATGTCCGGAGAGTCTCGATCGTCTCGGCGAGCGCGTGGGCCTCCGCGCATTCGAATGAGCAATGGGAGCTCGCGCGGCAGGAGGCGAGGAGGCCGGATCCCCGTGTGTTCGCATACACGGCGACCAACGCGGCAGCCGGTGAGATCGCGGCGGCGGTGGGAGCTCGAGGTCCCTCGGTGGCCGTGATCGGGACCGGAACGGCGGGCCTCGCCGCGCTGGCGAGGGGAGCGCGGTGGATCGAAGAGGGGCATGCAGATCGCGTGATCGCGGTGGCTGTCGAGTGCCCGCCGCAGCACGCTCGTTGCGTGCGACCCGAGCTCGAGGTTGCGCCGGAGTGCGCGGCGGCGATCGTGCTCGAGGCAGCGGAGCAGGGCGCCGCGGAGCTGTCGTTCCGATGGAGCGCGGAGCAAGGTGCGCAGGGGTCTCCGTCTCCGCTGCTTTCGGTGGAGCCGATCGCGCGGATCGCGCTCGCGGCGCGCGTCGGTGAAAGCTTGCGTGTCACGGGGGACAGCGATGCGGGGGCGACGCTGACGGCGATGCTCCGTTGAGGCTCAGGGTCGCTGCATCAGCGGTCCGCGGATCACGATGACGTCGTCGCTGGCCGGGTCTTCGGCCGCGGCGGCATGAAGGTACCAGCCGTCGCACGAGCGCTTGATCACCTCGGGAGGATTGAAGGGGACCGAGCAGCGTGACGACGGCAGGCGGGACTCGGCCGCGCCGCTGACGAAGTCGGTGGCGAAGCGGATAGCGCGGCTCCTGGCGTTGGTGTCGTCGTGCGAGACGGACTCGAGTTTCGAGGCTTCGAGCAGGCGGGAGAAGAGCCCCGGCCCCTCGATGCGGGCTTCGACCACGACGCCGTCTCGCAGGATCACGACGACTTCGAAGAGCATCACGCGTTTGGCGAGATCTTTGCCGCCCGGGAGCTCGAAGGGGATCTCGACCAGCTTTGCGCAGCGGTCGTCGATGCAGCGTGCGCGGGGCTTGTCGATGCGCCAGGCGAAGA
>CAYMUE010000393.1:0-2657 GCA_964393505.1 uncultured Polyangiaceae bacterium | reverse complement strand
GGGAAGGTTTCGGGTAGCGATGGGGCCGTCACACCCCCATGATGCCTACACGCCGTGGAGACGGGAACGGTCGGGATGGTGGCTCAAGTCACCCGGCACATCAGGACGATGTCTCCGTTGGCATCGACACTTCTCGACGCGACTTCGATGCCCTGGCGCGCGCACTCGGCCCTGTACTTCGCCTCGGCGTAGTGTTGCCGAAGCACGCCGACCTTCCCCTGCGCCAGCGTCGTCGAGATGGCCCCAGTCCTGAGATCGATCTTGGTGCCCGCGAAGTCACCGGAGGTCAGGCGAACCATCCGCCCTCTTACTCTGAACTCGATGCCCGCCGCTCGAAGGGCGTTGGAAGCAAGGTCCTTGTCCGTGATCTCGGATCGAAACGTCTCCATGTTGCCCTCCACCCTGGGCTCCCCAATCGAGTACAGCGAGGCCGGGATGCGGATCAACTCCAGCCCCTTCGCACCGGCACAAGAGCCGACCCTCCCGGCGTAGAGGTCTCGGCTTACCTGTCCATGGCCGCCTTCGTTCCGAACCCGCGCAGCCGTTCTTCAACCCCCTTGGCGGTCCACTTGTCGCGGAACGGCTTCCCGAACCAGCTCCGAAGGCGGCGGCCCTGACCGATCCTCTGCAACACTTCGTCGAGCGAGATGCCTTGCGCGCTGCGGTCCAGGTTCCCCAGCACGCGGAAGACGATGGCGTCAGCCGAACAGATCAACATCTCGTCGGATGCCGTGAGCAAGTAGGCCAGCGATTCGGCTTCGCCCGCGTCGAGCTTCTCCAGGTACACGGGATCGAACTTGTCGAAGAAGGCGTCCATCTGCGAGGGCAGCACGTCGAATGCCGCTATGGCCTTGCTGTCCACGTGCCCGGACAGATCGAAGGGGTGCGTCACGCCCTGGTCGTCCTCGTAGAACCGGGCTTCATCGATCACGGTGCGGGCTAGATGGATGTCGCAGAGCGAGACCACCTTCTCCCAGATCCCCAACTCGAAGAGGTAGATGACGACGTTCGCGTCAAGCAGAAGCAAGCTCAATCGCTTCATCGGCTCCCGACTCCTGCTCGACGTACTCCATCGCCTGTCGCCTGCTGATCCCCACGTACTCCGCAAACCTACCGAGGGAGATGTCGCCCTTGCGAAGCGCTGAAACAGCCAGCGCGTGGAACCTCGCGGGTCGGGCAGGAGGCGTCGTTTGCTCCCGGTCCTCGTAGAGACTGGCGCTGGCCTTGGCGCTCTCGATGTCGCGTTCCGTGCGGGCCTTGTCCGCCTTGGTCCTGTAGAGCCAGTGGATGCGCCACAGCATGGCCTCCACGGACACGTCGAACTGACGGGCGATCTCGAACACCGCGTCCAAGGGGAGCTTGTGGTCGCGCATGCGGGCGTTCACCGAGGCTCGCACCGATTCCTCGGGCATGAGCAGGTTCGAGGCGAAGCTGTCGGCGAGCTTCTCTTCCCTTGCTGGGTGTTCCCCTGCGTTGCCACCCGGAGGATTGAATACGTTCCAGGTCAGCAGGTGGAACAGCTCGTGGGCGAGGTCGAAGTTCCGCCTCCAGCGGGCGTTCTTTGCGTTGAGCAGGATGGCGGCCCCGAAGGTAGGGCTCAGCGCGCAAGCCGCTGTACCCGTGGGCTCGAAGTCCAGGTGGAACAGCTTGAGCCCGCAGTCCTCTTCGAGTTCGCGCAGTAGCGCCAAGGCGGGTTGGGCTCCGAGAGAAAGATCCTGCCGCACCTTCTTCGCAAGCAACTCTGCCTGCGGGAACCCGAAGGTTTCGGCCTCCCCGTGGACGAACGGAAGCTCGACGGTGGCAGTCTTGTCCGTCCAGACCTCAAGGTTGTGGTAGCGCTCGCACAGGGCGAGGAACTCCGCTTCGATGGCTTCGGCCTGCGCGGGCGGGCGTTTCCTCCAGAGCACGACCTCCTTGGGGAGCGCCCCCTCCGACACGAAGAAGGCCACGGACCTGCGGTAGCATCGGCCCAGAGATGCGAGCTGGCTGATGCTGGGTTCGCGCTTGCCGTTCTCGAAGTCGGACAGGGAAGAGCCGCCGATCTCGGTCCGCTCCTTGACCTGGGCCATCGTGAGACCCGCACGTTCCCTGGCGTACTTGAGCCGCTCGCCCAACGTGATCGCGTTCTTGCCCATGAGGCTCCAGATGTTCTTGGATACAGAACAACTGTTGACACATGCAGACTACATGTCAACACGAGTGTTCTGGTTCGCAGAAATCACGGGGCTCTGGGCATCCGCTCGCCGCGTCTCGAATTTCGGCGGACGCCACCGCCGTCCGGTGTATCCCCCTCCATGTTCAAGTACCCCACTCGCGAATGGATGGCCCTCCGGGAACTCGACGGCCCGGAGATGAACACGTTGAACGAGCTGAGCCGTGGGATTGCCAACTGGCTCGACGATTACCGCGACCTCGGCCACGACGCCGAGGTAATGCTCCGGGTGGAACGCATCGGCGGCGGGCAGTTCTACCAGCTCGTCGCCGACTTCTTCTGGGGAGGCAAGGCCGTGGACGGGCGGGTCGTGGTCGTGCTCAAGCGGTGCAAGACCGACGAGCAGCGGGAGATCCTCGAACGCCTCACTTCATCTCCAGCTGGCGTCGGGCGATCGTCTCGCGGGCTCGACAGTCCGATCATGACGGCGAGCCCCGGTGCGCGC
>CAYMUE010000392.1:0-2724 GCA_964393505.1 uncultured Polyangiaceae bacterium | reverse complement strand
CCACCCGGGTGCAGCTCCAACTCCACCCGGGTGCAGCTCCAACTCCACCCGGGTGGAGCCCGCGATCAGAGCCGGATCGCCGGCTATTGCGAAGCCAGACGCTGCTTCACCATCGCGCGCGTCTCTCGTGCCTTCGACCCCACGAGCGGCGAGATCAGACTCTCTCATTGTGGATGGACCGACGCTGTGAAATCCTCTTCCGCATGGCGCTTCTCCTGTTCGGGATTCCTCCGCAAGTCCCCGCATCGTCGGTTCTGGCCGCCTGCGCCGACCTCGGCGAGGCAGAACGCGTGGTGGTCGAGCGCAACGTCGCCGCGAGCCGAAAGTGGCGATGGTTGATGCTGTCGGGAACGGAGGGGAAGCAGGCCCACGCCGCACTGGCGGCCCTGACGCAGGCCGCCGGATCGCTCTTGGTGGTCGTCGAGGACGACGACACGTGGCGCATCATGGTGCTTGAGCTGGCCGGGGGTGCGCCGCGCTACGTCTTCGACGACGTGGGCTACGTGGTGCGCGACGAGAAGCCCGAAACGACGCTGCGCGCGCGCCTGCGCGAACGCACGACGGCTGCCGACGCGGAGGCGATCAACCAGGGCGAGAGCTGGTTCGGCGCCTCGCGGTGGGACCACTACGTCCGCAGCTCGAACGCGAGCCCGCCCTTCGTCGCCACTACGGTGGTGCCGGATGACCTGCCCTATGCTCTCGACCCCATCGAGGTCTACGACTGGTCGGAGTCCGAAGGGAGGGTCGCGAACGGTGCGCCGCCCGTTACGCCCGAGCACCTCCGCGCCGACGCACAGGTGGAGCTGTCCTCGAAGGGTGACTATCAGGGAGCCCTCGCCCTGGTCGATGCGCAGCTCGCCCTCGGCCACGTGGTGGAGGATCCCGCCGAGTTCAGCGTCGCGCACTACAACCGCGCATGCTTTCTGAGCCGGCTGGGGCGCGTGGAAGAAGCGCTGGAGTCCGTGGGGTGGGCCGTCTACACGGTCCCGGCGCACCGCGCGGACATCATGAACGACGGTGACCTCGAGGCGGCGCGCCGCCATCCGCGCTTCGAAGCGGTCATTGAGGAGTCCCTGCGCCGTTCGTTCATGGGCCTCCCGTTCACGCTCAAGTCGGTTCTCTGACGCGCGCAGCGCGCTCCCATCCGGAGGGAGCTTGAGCCGGCGTCGGCGAGCTTCTGCAAGGTCAGGAGCACGACCCCAACAACCTGGCGCACGAGCGCGAACAGATGTTGAGAGACGTCGCTGGGCGCGGCGACGGAAGTCAAGCCGACTGCTCCAGACGGCGGCACGCTCCCTCATCGAAGGCGTCCATGACCAGCGTCCGCCTACGGTCGCCCGAAGAACCTCTGCACCTCGCACTCGAACAGCCGCTCGACCCGCTTGCCGTCGCGCGTCTTCGCCAGGCCCGCGCGCGCCGTCTCCTTGTAGTCGGCGTTGATCCGCTCGCCAACCTCGCGCATCGTCAGGATCACCTCGTCGGGCGACACGGCCGATCGGACGCCCGACAGCGCCAGGAGCGCGGCGCTGATGGCCAGCGAGGCGAACACCCCGTTGCGCTTGACGCAGGGGACCTCGACCAGCCCGGCGACGGGATCACAGATCAGGCCGAGGCTGTTCTTGATCGCCAGCGTGAAGGCCTGCGTCACCACGTCGGGATCGCCTCCTTCCAGGTAGGCGAGCGCCGCGGCGGCCATCGCCGCCGCCGATCCGATCTCGGCCTGGCAGCCGTAGTCTGCGCCGGCAGTCGACACGTCGTTGAAGAGCAGCATGCCGAGGAACCCCGAGACGAGGAGAGACTCGAGGATCCGCTCCTCGGGCGCGCCAGAAAGCTCGACGTACGCGCGGAGGATTCCGGGCAGGATGCCGCAGGAGCCCGCCGTCGGACACGCGACGATCACGCCGCTTCTGGCGTTGATCTCATTGACGGCGATCGCGTAAGCGGTCGCGCGACCGAACAGGTTGTCGAAGAGGGGGTGACCGTCGAGGTGGCGATGGACGCGCTCGGCCCCGTCGCCCGACAGCCCGAGCAGCGACCGCGCCTTGTTGGCGATCCCCCGCGACACGGACTGGTCCATGATCGTCCAGAGGCGCCGCATCTCCGCGAAGATCGCTTCGCGCGGGGTGCCCTGCAGCCCGGACTCCACCTCGAGAACGACGTCGATCAGACTCTGCCCCGTCTCGCGGCAGTGCTCGACGAGCTCCTCCATGGTGTTCACTGGGATGACGTAGTCGGCCCTGGGCGTCGTGGCGCCGGCGATACTCCGGACCACCGGCAGCGTCCCCGCCGCGTTCTGGCGCTCCACGACGCGCCCGGCGTCCAGGTACAGATCTCCCTTCCCGGTGATCGGCCGCTCGAGCGGGCCGTCGAAAGCGCGGATCTCCACGTTGCCGCCGCCGATCGAGAACCCCGCGATGATGTGGGTGGCGCGGTCGGTCGTGAAGACGATCTCGGCGATGTTGCTGCTGTTCTCGTGGGCGTAGCGCGCGTCGTCCTCGGGTCCGCCGCGGGTGAACCCGAGGAAGCGGGCCGTCTGCGCGCCGAAGGTGATCCCCTGCGAACGGAGCCGCTCGGGGTCGCCGACCTCGATCATCGCGCCGTCGTCGGTCGCCAGCCCCTGGAGCCCGCCGCCGATCGCTGAAGGGGTGCGGTGGCCGACGCCGGTGTCGCGGAACGAACCCAGCAGACGGATCTCCAGCGAGTCGATTCGCTCTCCCTGATCGA
>CAYMUE010000391.1:0-2753 GCA_964393505.1 uncultured Polyangiaceae bacterium | reverse complement strand
GACCACCAGTGGGTTGCCACGCGTGGGTTGCCACGCGTGGGTTGCCACGCGTGGGGGATGGCGCGGTCGATATCGCCGCCGGTTGAAACCGACGGCTGGACAGCATCGGATGAGACAGAATCTCAAGCCCACTCCATGGGCTGGACCGAGTGCAATGAAGCCCCTGTGAACCCTCGGGGGAATAGGGCTCGCCCTTGGGCGATGCGGGACACAGAGCCCCCAGGTGCCGGGCGGGAGCCCGTCGCTGCGGCCTCGTCGTTCGCCCTCTGCCCCCGCTACCCGGTCCAATCCTCCGCGGCCGAAGGCCCGTGACCCCACCCGCTTCCCGAACGCAGCTCCGCCAACAGCGGCGGGTGGGAGAGCACCGAACACCTGATTCCACATCGAGATCAGAGCCCGCCGCAGGCGGGCTTGCTCGTGCCATCGAACCATGGATTCACTCTGGCCTGTCCCAAGGATCTTCCGGTTGCCCCCAATGCCCCGCACCTCGGTGCGGGGTACTTCAAGGGAGTCCCTCCCAAGCCCCTCCTGCTCACCCGTGATTGACAGTCCCACCCGGCCGTCCACAGCACTTCTTGTACTTGCGTTCACTGCCGCAGGAGCAAGATTCATTCGGTCCCGGATGGGCACGGACTCTCACCTCGGGCCGAGTCATGTGCTCCGCGTACCGGACCGGCTCCAGGATGTGTCGCGTGTGCTCAGGCTTCCAGGGTTTGTGGACGGCCTCGAGCACTTCCCGCGGGTAGTAGAACTGCTCCGGCTGCCCGCGAGCGGTGGCCGCAATGAGGTTCAACGAAACCAGGTACTTCGTGCCGTCGGTCATCCCGTCGGCGTAGGTGTTGAGTGGCACAAGACGCGCGATGGCGTTCCGCTCTTCCTCCGGCACCTCGTCGAGTGAGTCCCCGATCATCTGGTTGCCGACCCGCACGAGCGCCGATTCGACTTCTGCGTCATCGGCCTCGATGAACTCGATTGCAGCCTTGAACACCGGACCGAGATTCATTGCACGACGGAGCTTCTCGGCGCCGGGCGTCGTCGCCCTGTCCTGCGCCCCCGCCAGCGCCTTCGCGATCTCGGGCCGCAACCGGCTCGACCGTCGTCCGATCGCCACAAGACAGAAGACGGTGTCGAACAGCTCGAAGATCGCGCCGTCCTCCGAGAGCGACTTCTTGTACGACGGCAGCATCGCCTTGCCCAGGCGTCCCGCGCCCCACACTGCGCGAACGATGAACGCCGTCACACCGGTGGAAGTCAGGCCCC
This sequence comes from uncultured Polyangiaceae bacterium, assembly GCA_964393505.1. Taxonomy (GTDB): domain Bacteria; phylum Myxococcota_A; class Polyangia; order Polyangiales; family Polyangiaceae; genus JACRCQ01. The sequence continues at coordinate 1,493 of CAYMUE010000391.1, read as the reverse complement.
AGGAAAACGAGCTGCGTGCATGATTCCGGGTCTGTTCGAGGTAGTAGTCATCCTCTCCGGCCATGCTCGCAAGCAGGCAGAAGTGGCTCGCAGCATGCAGCAGCTCCCAATGCTGTCTCAACGCACGTTCGACGTTGCCGTCGGTTCTGCGAATGCTGCGCAGCACCGGTGCCTGCTCGAGTATCTCGACACACATGGCATGGTAGATGTCGAACAGCGCCGGGGCGAGAAGAGGCTGCCAGACGGACACTGCCAGGAAGTCCTCCCTGCTGACCTTGTCCGGCGTGACGACGATTCGCCTGAGAAGCTGCGCGCACGCTCGCTCCTTGTTGCCGGCGATCCGGGTGGCGAGCGCCAGACGTTCCTTCAGGTCGGATACCTTGGCCGACAGCGCGTCGAGCTGCCCGCGCGTCACGACGGGATGCGGTGCCGGCTTCATCCCGGTTCCGAGACAGGTGACGAAGTGGCCGTCGCGCGTGACGATGATGAACGGCCCGAGCACCGGATCCGCGAGCGAGATGGCGACCCTCGCGGCGGAGTCCGGCAGCGAGACCATGCCCAGCACGGACCGCAGCAGTTGCGGGTCACGATAGAGCCCAAGAGCGATATCGACTTCCGGACCGGCCAGGCGGTCCAGACGGGACAGAAAGTGCTCAGCCTCGCTCATGCCATCTCCACCTACCTCTTTCGTGGCACGATGGCGCCATTCTCGGCAACTGCCGGCCATGCCCCGGCCCCGGAGGAGTCTCGTTCAGCCCGCCTGCTGAGGATCCACGGGACGCCCCACCGGTGGCGTTGTCCAGCAAGCGGCTTCGTGAGAACATGGGGAGCGATATACCCGTCAGAACGACAGCGCCGACGGCGTCTCCCTGGGTGCGTGGACCGCGCGAGGATTCATGGTGAGCGAGACTGGAAGACGAAGTGCCCGGACGTTGAAGATTGACGCGACGCCCTGCGACGCATGGAAGGGCCTGGCGCAGTTCGCCCGGGATTGCGAGGCAACGCCCGACACGCAGTGGGCGGGGTTGGATGTCGCCATAGCCGGTTCGATCACCCGGATGCAGGCTCTCGGCAGGGAGATCGAGCGCCTGGCACGCGGGTTGGGCGACCAGGTGCACGTCGAACGCGCCTCGCTCGGACTGATCTATCACGAGGTCGCCGGGCTGGTCTCGTGCCAGATATCGATCGACCTCGAGCGGATCGGTCAACTGCATGGTCAGGATGCCCGCGCGCGGTTCACGCAACTGCTGCTCGCGCTCAGTCGGCTGGAGGGGTACCACCTGCGTACCCGGCTCGGACGACGTCCCTGCTCGCTCGACGACGCGATCCGCGCGGTCTCCGACGAGCGGGAAGTCGATCCCCGGCAACGCGACGGAGAAGCCCGCCGTTCGGAGAATGCACGCCGCCGCGCCGCGGGGGGGCCGAGCGCCGGAGGCGCGGGGCCGCGAGCGAGTGCTGCGGGCGCAGGTCCGCGAGCGAGTGCTGCGGGCGCA
>CAYMUE010000390.1:0-2785 GCA_964393505.1 uncultured Polyangiaceae bacterium | reverse complement strand
CGCCACGCCGACCGCGGCCAGCCCGCCGCCTGCGACCGCGGCCAGCGCGATGCGCGGAAGACGCACGCCCACCAGGATCGTGCGATCGAGGCTCGCGGGATCGCGCAGGGCCGTGAGCAGCGAGACGGGCTGGGAGCCCGCGAGCGCCGCGACGGCCGCGCACACGAGCAGCAGCAGCGCCGCCAGGGCGACGGCCACCAGCAGCCGCTTCAACCCCGTCTCCATCCCCGCGTCTCCGCCCGCCCGATCACTTGTTGCGCTCGTAGATGAGCCGGAGCCCGTGCAGCGTCAGATCGTCGTCCACCCGATCGATGCTCCGCGTCTGCCCCGCGATCATCCGCGCCAGCCCCCCCGTCGCGATCACCGCGCACGGCCCGAGCTCCGTCTTGATGCGGGCGATCATCCCGTCGACCAGAGACGCGTAGCCGAGCACGATCCCCGACTGCATCGAGTGTGTCGGATTGCGACCGATCACCTTCGGGGGGACCGCGAGCTCGACGCGCGCGAGCCGGGCGGCATGGGAGAAGAGGGCCTCGGCGCTGATCTGCACGCCCGGGGTGATCACGCCGCCAAGGTACTCGCCCTTGGCGTTGACGCAGTCGAAGGTGGTGGCGGTGCCGAAGTCGACGACGATGAGCGCGGAGCGGACCTGCTCATAGGCGGCGACGGCGTTGACGATGCGATCGGCGCCGACCTCGCGAGGGTTCTCGTAGAGGATCGGCATGCCGCTGCGCATGCCGGGACCGACCACGATCGGCTCGCAGTGGAAGGCGCCGCGGACCAGCGAGACCATCGTGTCGGTGAGCGTGGGGACCACGCTCGCGATGACCCCCGCCTCGATCGACGACCGATCCGTGCCGTTCAGGTCGAGCATCCGCAGCGCGAAGACCACGTACTCGTCGGCCGTGCGACGGCGCGAGCTCTCGCACCGGAACCCGAAGCAGAGCCGGGGACCGTCGAACACCCCGAAGGTGATGTTGGTATTGCCGACGTCGATGCCGAGCAGCATGGGGCGAACCTAGCCCGAATCCCGGTCCGTGGCTAACGGCCCGAGGCGTCCGCTATCCGCTGGCCTCCGTGAGGAGGGAATGGAATAGTCCGGCGGCGGGCTGCAGCCCGCATGACCGAGGACGCCTTGGAACCGACGATGGACGAAGCTGCGCAGCGACAACCCCGAGGGTGGAGGCAGTGGCTCATGCTGCTCGGCGTGGGGGGCGGCTGGCTGATCGCCGACCTGGCGACCAAGCGTTTCGCGGCCACGCGCCTCGCCGAACGATCCCTCGATCTGCTCGAGCTCAAGGGCGTGATCGTGCGTCTGGCCCTCGCCCACAACCCGGCCGGCGCCTGGAGCATGTTCGGGTTCATCCCGGGCATCGCGCGACGCCTGCTGTTCGTTGCCATCAGCGTGGTCGCCAGCGTGCTGCTGACGATCTGGTACCTGCGTCTCCCACGCGAAGAGAGGCTCGTGCGTCTCGGACTGGTCACGGTCCTGGGCGGCGCCCTCGGCAATCTCGTCGATCGCATCGCCTACGGCTCGGTGATCGACTTCATCGAGGTGTCGGCATTCTGGGGCGAGACACGGCACTTCTGGCCCACGTTCAACATCGCCGACGTCGCGATCTCGGTGGGAGTCGGGCTGTTGCTGCTGCAGATGGCGCGGGGGAAGAAGTAGGGCTCTTCGGCACACGTCGGCGTGACGCACCGCGAGTGCGCGCGAATTGAACGCGCGTGTGTGTGCAATGGCAAGAGTGGTTGTGAAAGACGTGCGCAGCGTCGGCCCTGCTTCGCGCCGAGGCTTGTCAGGGAGCGAGCTCAGAAACGAGCAACACGGGCATTTCGGTCACCTGCTGCAAGGCCGCATCGTTGGTGAGAAGTGCGTCGCACTGCAGACAGATCGCCGTCGCGATCTGAATGGCGTCGGGGGTCCTCACCCGATACTTGCTGCGCAGTCTGGCAGCCTCCTCGGCGACAGCAGGATCGACATTCCGCACGGAAAACTGCGCGCTCTGGAGGAGAATGTCGCGGTACGTCTGCGCCAGGGCGACGTCACCCTTCTGCAGGGGCAGGACGAGCAACTCTGTGAGTGTCACGGCTGATGTGAAGCCCAGGATTTGACCACCGTCAATGCGGCGGAAGACCTCGCGGACGATCGGCGCGTAAGTGGCATGCTGCTCGACCAGGTAGATGACTGGGGCCGTGTCGACCGCCAGTCGCTCGACACCAGCGAGGGCGACCGCACAGGGTGTCACCTGGCCCCCTCCCACTCGTCGCGCAGAGCGTCGATGTGTTCTTGTGCATTGACCCCCTGCCAAAGGGACGCGCCCAATCCGTCCAGTTCGAGGAGTCTGCGCGCGGGAGCCGCCTCCGCTGCAGCATCTGCGACAATCCTGCCGGCAAGCTGCAGACGCTTGGCCAGGGGAAGAGCACGGATGTGCTGTTCGTAGATTTCCTCGACCGTGTTCGTCTTCTTCATGGTCACGCCTCAGTGGGCGATGGAAGTGTAGGGCAAGTCCGCGAACCGGTCCATCGGCGATCCGGGGAGACACTGCCTGGCCGGTCGTGGACGCGAACCTCTCGGGAAAGGGGGCCGAGAGCACCCGAACAACCCACGTCGGTTGCGACGGATTCGGACGCATGGTCGAGTTGACCCAGCCGGTCTTCGGGGAGCCCCAGTGCCCGACGAGAAGGGGCGCCTCGCTGCTCGAGTCCAGAACGCAGGACCCTGCGAGATCGTACGTCGATTCGTATCACGAAACGATCGCCTACGTGGACGGGCTGGGGCGCA
>CAYMUE010000389.1:0-2800 GCA_964393505.1 uncultured Polyangiaceae bacterium | reverse complement strand
CATCACCAAGGAGCTCCTCGAGATCGTCGGCGGCGCTGAGGCCCTCAAGGGCTGAGCCCCCAGCCTCCCCCAGAGGGGCTGTCGCGCCGGGACTGACCCCGTGCGAATCACAGAGTTCGTTCCGTCCTTGCCGCGTCGGATGCGACGCTCCTCCCGCGCGGGCTCGTCCCCGATGGAGGTGACTCCTGGGCGGAGCCTGCACCTCGGGCTCCTCGGGCTCGCCGGATGGCGACTTGCATCGGCTCGCGCTAGGCCACGCCATCGGACAACAGCGGCGACGGCCTCGGGAACTGGCACGACATGCAGTACTGCTGCGCGGGCCAGACGTATGCGGGCAAGACGTGGGTCGGATCGGCCTTCCGCACGACCTCCGAGGAGCAGCCCGCGCGCCATCGGGCTTCGCGAACGAGGCCCGATGACCTGCACCGCGCCAGGTCATTTCGGCCGGTCGGGAACCTCGCGACGCCCCGGTTGTCGTCGTTCTGGATGAGGATCGCCCCGACCTGCCTGTGCCTCCTGCTCGCCTGGGGGTGTGCGAGCTCGCAGGCCGTGCATCCAAGTCCTCCCGTACCGGCTGCCCCGGCTCCGATCGCAAGTGCGACGGCGTCCTCCTCCGCGGCTGCAGCGCTCCGACCTTCTTCACAGGGCGTCGAAGCGACGGCCTCCGAGTTCCTCGAGCTGCTCCGCGCCCACGACTTCACCAAGGCATCCTCCCGGTTCGACCGAGCCATGGGGGCTTCGCTGCCCGCCGACCGGCTCGGCGCGGTCTGGGCTTCGGTGGAGCGCGGAGCCGGCAGGGCTGGTCGCCTCGAGGTCATTGAATCGGTGCCGCGTCCGCCGCGCACCCACGTCTGGTTCGCGTGCGAGTTCGAGCACAGGTCGTGGAATGTCGAGGTCGTGGTCAATGCCACCGGCAAGGTGAGCGGCCTTCGCGTGCAGCCCGTCCCTCCGCCGTGGACTGCCCCCTCGTACGCCGATCCGCGGCTGCTGTTGGAGCGGAGCGTGAAGGTGGGAGACGCGCCATGGGAGCTCGACGGCGTGCTGACCGTGCCGACGACGCCCGCCGGGGTGGCGGTGGTGCTCGTGCACGGCTCCGGTCCGCAGGACGAGGACGCGTCGGTGGGGCCGCGGGGCGCGGGGCGCGGGCAACAAGATGTTCAAGGACCTCGCGTGGGGGCTGGCGACCCGAGGCGTCGCGGTATTTCGTTACCCGAAGCGTACCTGGGCGCATCCCGAGCAGTTCGAGGGAACCGCTTTCACGCTCGACGACGAGGTGACGCGCGACGCCTGTCTCGCAGTGCAGCAGACAGCCACGCAGACGGGGCTGCGAAGCGAGCGCGTGTTCGTCGTGGCGCACTCGCTCGGCGCTGCCCTCGCACCGAGGATCGCCGCGGCATGTCCTGCGGTCGGTGGTCTTGTGATGATGGCCGGCCCGAGTCGCTCGCTCGATGAGGTGCTGTTCGATCAGTTCCAGTACCTGCTGGCACTGGCTGCGAAGAGTCGGGACGAGGTGGCGGCGGAGGTGGGGGAGCTGCTCACAGGGTTCTCCCTGTCGGGCAGCCTGGCGGGGCCGCCCGACGAGCAACTGTCATTCAGCGGCATGCGCGCACCGAGGTCGTATTGGGCCGACGTGACCGGCTACGACCCCGTGCAAGCGATGTCGCGGGCGCCGAGAGTGCGCGTGCTGCTCTTGCAGGGCGGCCGCGACTACCAGGTGAGACACACGGAGTTCGAGTCCTGGAAGCGAGTCTTGCGCAACCATCCGGCAGCGACCTTCCGCTTCTACCCGCCGCTCGATCACCGGTTCGTCGCTGGAGAGGGGATTCCAACGCCCGCCGACTATGGCCGCCCCGGGCACGTCGCGGAGGACGTGATTCGCGACATTGCCGCATGGGTCAAGCAGTAGCGGCGTGCTGGTGCCGGCGGGGCTGGGAGGGGCCTGCTCGACTTGCGCACCAGGCTTGTGCAAACGACTGAGCAAGTTGCGCTGACCCGGCCGCCGCATGGACGAAACAGACGGGTTTCTGGCTCACCACAGAGCAGGCGATACGGGGACTCCCCCTTCGGCACGCGCACCCACGCGGCTGACATCGCCCTGCTCAGGCCGCTTGTGATGCTGGCCATGCTGAGTCTGTCGAGCTGTCTGGTGGCGAGTGATGACGAGGCATTCGCTCCGGAGGTGGGGAGGCGGCGGCCGAGACCGAGGCCCCCGTCATGGCGAGTCTCCCGGTCGGCACCGTGCTGACCACAACGGCGAATCTGAATCTGCGCAAGGGGGCATCGAAGAATCATGCGGTCAGGTCATCGGGTACAGCGGGTACTCCGGCTGGAGCACCGGTCCTCAGCTGCACGTGCACGTGCAGGTGCAGGTGCAGGTGCGGGTGCAGCAGGACTGTGGCATCTGGTGGTGCCAGTCGGTTCCCTTCACATGCGTCGAGGTCTCCACGGACGGACGCAGGGACGACGGACCCATCCCGGAACCGCAACGGAGTGCTGGGGCGCGGGGGACGAGCATCGACAAACGCGCTGGGTGCCCTGCGTCGAGATTGACGGGGGGGCGGGGTCCTGTAGCATCGACACCTGGCCATGCCACGGCTCCAACTCGCATCGCTCGCGATCCTGGGCGCACTGCTTCTTGTCAACCCCGCACGCGCGCAGACGCCCAACGAGTACATGACCGGCGCCATCGGGTACGACAACCGTGGGTACGGTGAGCCGCTCGTTCCCGAGGGTGTGGGACTGGATCGCTCCTCGGTGGGCTACGAGACGATCCGTCAGGCGGCGAATACCAACGCGCAGG
>CAYMUE010000388.1:0-2806 GCA_964393505.1 uncultured Polyangiaceae bacterium | reverse complement strand
GATCCTTGGAGACCTGGACGATGATCTCCTGTCCCTCGCGCACGACGTCGCGGATGGGGGTGGTGCGAGAGACCCGCGCCGGGCCGGCGTTGCTCGAGCCGCGCCCGCCGCGCCCATCGCGCCCCCGCTGACGCGGCTGCCTGCGATCGCGTCGCGCGCCGCTCTTGACCTTGTCGGCGGATTCGGCCTGCTCGGGAGGCTCCGAGCCCCCCTCGACGGAGCTCTCGGAAGTGGCCTCGTCGGACGATTCCTCCGCGTCGCCCGCGGGAGCGGACGTCTCGACCTCGTCGTCGGATGCGTCGCTGCGCCCGCCGTGACCGCCGGAGATGTACGACTCGAAGTCCTCCGGGCGGATGAGGTCCTCGACATGGAGGAAGGCGGCGCGTTCGTGGCCGATATCGACGAAGGCGGCCTGCATTCCGGGCAAGACGCGAGTGACGCGTCCGAGGTACAGGTTGCCGACGGTGGTGCGGGCCTGGGACCGCTCGACGTGCAGCTCTGCGATGATTCCGTCTTCGATGAGCGCGACGCGCGTCTCTCCGAATTCGGCGTTGATGACCAGGATGTTCTTCGGCATTCGTACTAGCTCTCGGGCCCCGATGCGGGGCAATCAGCCATATCCTTCGATGGGGAGGGACAGCAACGGATACGATCCTCCAGGGAGATGGGAGACCGGAGCGCAGGGACTCCGATACCGATTCCCGCGCCGTCCCGAGGGGGGGTGCGTACCGCTACCGGCGTGGATCCGCAAGGGATTCGCAGCCGGACCTTTTGCCCATTCAGCTGTTTCATGCTGTGATCGGAAGACGAACGACTACCCCATTTGTGGCAGAGATGCGACCCTTTCGCACGGACCCAAGGAAAAACAATGGGCGGAACCGAACACTTCGGATGCCGAACGCCCCCTCCGACTTCGTCATGTTCAGTACCGTGACAGGGTTTACACCCTGGGTTCGGCTCGGGTAGGATAGTCCTGGGACGATGGGTTTGATGCGCATGTTTCGACCGCAACCTTCGACACACCGATGCAGTGCTCTCGGTGAGGGTGTGGGGTCGGTGCGCCAGGGGTCTCGGAGTCCTGGCAGGCAGTAACCGCCGCAGCAGCGGCACGCATGACGGCAGCAACACGGGGGTGTCGCCGCATCAGCGGGAGGCACGATGAGCAGCGTCGAAGGTTTGTCCTCGGAAGCGATTCCGACCACGGTGGGAAAATACCGGCTCCTGGCGGAGCTCGGGCAGGGAGGCATGGCCCGTGTCTTCCTTGCCGTAGCCCACGGCCCCAGCGGCTTCAGCAAGCTCGTCGTTCTGAAGATGGTCCGCTCTCATCTCACCGAAGATGCGGACATGCTTCAGATGTTCCTCGACGAGGCGCGCCTGGCGGGCCGTCTGAACCACCCCAATGTCGTCCAGACCTATGAGGTCTCGGAGTACGACGGGCGCCACGTGCTCGTGATGGAGTATCTCGAGGGCCAGTCGCTCTCCACCATCCTCCGCAAGGCGAAGCCGGAGGAACCCGGATTCACCACGGCGCAGTGTGTCCGCGTGCTCATCGAGGCGCTCAACGGTCTGCACTACGCGCACGAGCTGCGGGATCTCGACGGCACGGTGCTCAATCTCGTTCACCGCGACGTGTCACCGCAGAACATCTTCGTCACGTACGATGGTCAGGTGAAGGTCCTCGACTTCGGCATCGCGAAGGCGGTGACTTCGGCATCCGAAACACGTGCCGGCGTGATCAAGGGGAAGATCGCCTACATGGCGCCGGAACAGTTTCTCGGTGAAACGATCGACCGCCGCGTCGATGTCTTCGCCGTGGGCGCGCTCATCTGGCAGATCCTCACCGGCGTGCGGCTCTGGAAGGGAGTGCCGGACGGACGCGTCATCCACCGCGTCATCGCAGGCGACATTCCCAAGCCCAGCGAGGTCGCCGAGAACGTGCCCCCAGCCCTCGAGCGCGTCTGCATGAAGGCCCTGTCGCGCAACCGCGAGGATCGTCATCCCGACGCCATCGCCCTGCAGAAGGACCTCGAAGACGTCCTTGAAGAGATGGGGCAGCGCGTGTCAGTGCGCGACCTCGGCACCCGCCTCAACGACATGTTCTCCGAAGTGCGCACGCACATCCGGACTTCCATCGAGGCCCAGCTCTCCAAGGCCGCCACCGGCGAAAGCGGCGAGATCCTGATGGCGGCGCCCGTGTTGCTCCGTGGCGCCGGCACCCGCACCAGCACGATGACCTCCAACCCGGGCACCTCGCCCAGCTGGTCCAACCCCGGCTCTCTCTCCCCCGAGGAGAGTGGACGCATGGGGCTGCCGGTCGACACCGGCGTGTCCGGCTCGGTCCGATCGCAGGTCGGCGGCGTCGCCAACAGTATCCCCGGCATGGATGTCGACGGCTCGTCGCGCAAGAAGAAGTTCCTGCTCCCCGCGATCGTCGGTGGCATCGCACTGCTCATCGGGGCCGCGGTCCTGATCCCCTCGATCCGCTCCGCCCTCACCGGCCCTGCTGCCGCCCCAGTCGCTTCCAGCGCCGTGCCCCCCGTGGAGTCCACGGCCCCGGCCGCGGACACGTCCGCCGCGGCAACTGCCGCGGCGACCGCGACCGCGCCCAGCGAGGAAATCGAGCTGGTCATCGAAGCCACGCCGGAAAAGGCCCGAATCTTCTGGGACGACGCCGAGCTCCCGAGCAACCCGTACACCAAGAAGCTCGAGAAGGACTCGAAGGATCACCGCGTGCGAGCCGAAGCTGCGGGATACGAGACCTCGATCAAGCTCGTGCGAGGAGACAAGGGCGGCACGCTCAAGATCG
>CAYMUE010000387.1:0-2845 GCA_964393505.1 uncultured Polyangiaceae bacterium | reverse complement strand
TGCAGCACGCGGAAGCCGTTGGGCAGCTTGTCGTTCTCCGGGTTCTCCGAGACCACGTTGGTCGTGGCATCCATCCCGCGACGGTAGATGAGATCGTAGGCCCCAGGCGGCACCGAGCGCGCGTGCTCGGGGGGAGAAGGCCACGGACCGCCGCTGGAGGTGTACCAGAGATGGCGGATCTGGTGGAGGGTCCGAGTGTCGCGCGATCGGAGGTAGGCGATCATCGTGTCGCTGCTCGGGTTGGGGCCCGACGGGAGGGCGGCGCCGTCGAGGGTGACGTTTGCCTGCAGCAGGGCCTGCGTGAGGTCGACGACGATCGCGTTCGATCCCTGGCTGAGGGTGACGTTTTCCTGCAGCACGCGGAAGCCGTTGGGCAGCTTGTCGGTGGCGGGGTTTTCGTCGACGATCCCGTCGCTGCTTGACCAGCCTCTGCGGAAGACGACGTCGTAGGAGCCGGCGAGGAGCGAGTGCGAGTGGTCTCCGGCGGTCGGCCAGGGACCGCCGCTGGAGGTGTACCAGAAGTGGCGGATCTGGTGCAGGGCGCCGGTGTCGCGTGCTCGCAGGAAGATGACGGCGGTGTCGCTGCTCGAGTTGGAGCCGCTGGGAAGCGCGGCGTGATCGAGCAGCACGGTGACCTCCGAGAGGGTCGCCACCGGCAGGTTCACCTCGAGGGAGTTCGGTCCTGGGGCGAGCACGACGTTGCTCTGCACGACGCGATAGGCCATCGGCAGCTTGTCGGCGGCGTCGTTCTCGGACACGACCTGATAGGTGGAGGACCATCCCTTGCGCACGACGACGTCGTAGGTGCCCGCGGGGACCGACTGGGCGTGCTCGGCAGGGTTGGGCCAGGGACCGCCGCTGGAGGTGTACCAGAGGTGGCGCACGCGGTGCAGCACGCCGGTGTCGTGTGCGCGCAGGTACACGCTCAAGGTGTCGGAGCTGCTGCTCGAGCCGACGGGCAATGCCGCGCCGTCGAGCTTCACGTCGATCGCGTCGATGGTGGCCACGGGGACGTCGATGTCGAGCGTGTTCGAGCCTGTCTTCAGGGTCACGCTCGGGATGATCACGCGATAGCCGGAGGGCAGCTTGTCGCCTGCGGGGTTCGCGGAGACCTCGTCGTAGGAGGAGGACCAGTCGCGACGGTAGACGACCTCGTACTCGCCCGGCAGCAGGGACCAGGCCTTGGCGGGGGTGGTCGGCCAGGGGCCACCGCTGGACGTGTACCAGAGATGCCGCACCAGATGCAGGGCGCCGGTGTCCTTCGCGCGCAGGTAGAGGCTCATGGAGGAGCTGCTGGGGTTGCTTCCGGAGGGGAGAGGCGATCCCCCGACGGTCACGTTCACCGCGTCGATGCGCGCCGTCTTCACGTCCACGTTCACCGTCGAGCTCCCCGGCGCCACCTGCAACCCGGTCTGCAGCACGCGGAAACCGTTGGGCAGCTTGTCGCCGTCGGGGTTCTCGCTCACCACAGCGTCGGCCGACGAGTAGCCCCTTCGATACACGACGTCATAGGTGCCGGGCACGATGGAGAACGCGTCGGTGGCCGGGCTGGGCCAGGGGCCTCCGCTGCTGGTGTACCAGAGGTGACGAGCTTGATGCAGCGTGCCGGTATCGGCAGCGCGCAGGTACACGGTCATGGTGTCGCTGCTCGAATTCGCTCCGCTCGGAAGGGGAAGCCCATCGACCGTGATCGCGACATCGACGTTGGAGACCGGCACGTTCACGGCGATCTGATTGGCGCCGCTGCCCACGACGAGGCCGCTCTGCAGGACGCGGTATCCGTTGGGCAGCTTGTCGCCATCGGGGTTCTCGCCGACGGTGGCCGAGGAGTTGGAGTAGCCGCGGCGGTAGACGACGTCGTAGACGCCGGGGATGACGGACCAGGCGTCCTCGGCCGGGGCGGGCCAGGGACCTCCGCTGCTGGTGTACCAGAGGTAGCGGATCTGATGGAGCGCACCGGTGTCGGCGGCGCGCAGGTACACCGTCATCGCGTCGCTGCTCGGATTCGCACCACCGGGAAGCGGCTGACCATTCACCGTAACGTCGACTCCCACCGTGGCGGTGGGAACGTCGATCGAGCCGTCGAACGAGGTGGTCGTGGCGCACGCCGCCTCGAGACACGCGGCGATCGCGACGCCGATGCAGACCCCTCCAGCGGCGCAAGCGTCGCCCGAGGTGCACGCGATGTGATCGTCGCAAGGGGTGCCGGCGGCCGCTTCCTTCTGCACGAAGTGCGGATCGCTCTCGACGCAGGGGCCGAAGGCGACGCATGCGGAGCCCACGGCGGGGGGAGTTGGGGCGCCGTTGGAGACGCAGCCGTTTGCGTTGGCCTCGGCGGCACCCGGGGAGCACTTCTCAACGCCCGTGCAGAACTTGCCGTCGTCGCAGGTCGCGTCCTCGGGAACGTGGTGCGCGGCACCGAGCGCGTCGCACGAGTCCAGCGTGCAGGGGACCGCGTCGTCGGGCACGGTCGAGGCGTCGATCAGGTTCCTGCAACCGGTCTGGGGATCGCAGCTATCGTGGGTGCAGGGGTTGGAGTCGTTGCAGTTGGCGGCGGCGCCGCCCGTGCAAGCGCCGCCCTGGCAGGACTGGCCGACGACACAGGCGCTGGTGGCGCAGGGGGTTCCCGAAGGCGAGGGCTCGTTGTGGCAGACACCCTCGACACGGGTGTCGTCGGTGCACGGGTTAGCGTCGTCGCAGTCGGGCGTGTAGCACTGGGCGACGGAGCCGACGGCCTTGCACGCGAGGTTCTGGGAGGCGCAGGGGTTGGGCGTGCAGGGATCGGAGGTGCATCCGCCGAGGCCATCGGGATGGGCGGCGGATTCGCACTGGCAACTGAAGCCGG
>CAYMUE010000386.1:0-2860 GCA_964393505.1 uncultured Polyangiaceae bacterium | reverse complement strand
TGGGGTGGTTGCGCGACTGCGAAACGGGGAAGAAGCGTTTGAGGGCGGGTCTGCCGGGGGACTGGATTGTGGGCGACAAGACCGGCAGTGGACCGCGAGGCGCGATCAACGACGTTGCGATTGCATGGCCGCCAGGGCGGCCGCCGATTCTGATTGCAGCGTACATGAGCGACTCCATGTCACCCATGGAATCGCTCAACGCTGCGCACGCGGAGATTGGGAGACGGGTCGCCGCTTGGGAGCGACTCCCTTGAAGTACCCCGCACCGAGGTGCGGGGCATTGGGGGCAACCGGAAGAAGCTTGGGATAGTCCAGGGTGAATCCATGGTTCGATGGCACGAGCAAGCCCGCCTGCGTCGGGCTCTGAACTCGATGTGGAATCCGGGGTTCGGGGCTCTCCCACCTGGCGCGGATAGGGCGCGGGAGCGGACGTGATGCAGGGAGGGCTCGAGGAACGGCGGCGTTTGCGCGAGCGCGCGGCGACTGCTTCGACGAGGCGCAGGGATCCAGGACGACGCCCGGCTCCTGCCATGGGCCGGTGTCCGCCCTACCTCACGAAGTTGGTCATCACCTTCTGCACCGGCTGCGGCGCCGGCACCGTCTCCCGAGTCTGCTCCCGCATCTTCAGCAGCCACGCCATGTTCTCCCCCAGCACCTCCATGATCTGAACCCCCTCGGCGTCCTGCACCACCTCTCCAGGGACGCGTCCGTGAATCACCGTCCAGTAGTTCGAACAGGCCAGCACCATCTCGGAATACGCCAGGAAGTGATTGAGTTGATCCAGAGTCGAAGAGCCCCCGGTGCGACGCACCGCCACGACGGCCGCTGCGACCTTGTGACGAAACAGGCCGCCATTGCTCCCCGCTACGTAGAACGCGCGATCCAGGAAGCTCTTCATCGTGCCGGGCACGCCGGAGTAGTGGACGGGCGCACCCAGCAGGATCCCATCGGCGGTCTTCATCTGCTGAATGACCTCGTTCACCAGGTCGGTGGTGACGCTGCACTTCTCGTCGCGGTTCTTGCGGCAGACTCCGCAAGCCTTGCAGCCGCGAATGACCTCGTTGCCGATGTGCACGACCTCGAAGCCGATCCCGTGCGCCACGAGTCTGGCGCCCACCATCTCCAGCGCCTGCGCGGTGTTCCCCTTCTTGTTCGGGCTTCCGTTGATGGCCACTACTCTCATCGCTTCTCCTTCGTTGGTGATGCGTATCGAATCGCCCGGGCTCCGATCGTCGCGGGCGCGCACATGCGTGGAACGACGACCCTCGTGCCGCATCCGCCGGGGCGCGGAAACAGAAATGTGCGCCTCCGATCCGCGCGACCGGTCGTGTCCCGGCCTCGGCCGCTCCCTCACGATTGCAGCGTCGCCTCGGTTGACACCCGGGCTCCCGGTCCGAGATGCAGACAAGAGGCCCATCGCATGGCCGAGCGCAGCGCTCGCATCGCCACGGTCGGAGTCGGAGACATCTGTCTGCGTCTTCGGCTCGGATTCCCCTGGTGCGCCGCCCTGCTCGCCGCCGCGTGCGTTCTGGTCACCCTCCCCGCCCTGATCGCCCCCGCTCGCTTCTACCTCGTCCTCGGCGCAGGATGCTGCGAGCTTGGCAACCCTCACATGCACTGGTGGCACCCGTTGGTCACCCCCTTCTTGCACGGCGTGGGGTGCGGCACCGCTCCGACCCTCCTGCACCTGGTCGCCAATGTCGCCCTGTTCGTCCTGCACGGCGCGATCGTCGAGCGGCTCCTCGGCAGCGCCCGCTTCGCGCTGCTCACGCTGAGCGGACTCGTGGTCCACATGCTCCTGAGCTACGTCATCGCCTCCGGCCGCACGCACGGAGCCTCGGGCATGACCTGGTCCTACCTGCTGTTCGTCGGTTTCGTGCTCGCGTGGATGTACCGCAGGGAACGCTGGCGCTGGCTGCGCGATCCGCTGTCGACCGCCGTGACAGCGGCCTTCGTGTTGGGTCTGGCGGGGCTGACCAAGCACTGGCACGTCTGGAGCGTTCTGGTCTCGGTGCCTTTCGTTCTCGCATGGGCTCCTTCGATGCGCGGCAATCTCGAGCGCGTTGCCGCGGGCGCCGCGCCGGTTCTCGGCAGCGCCGCGGGACGGATCGCTGGCATCGGATGCTGCGCGGCCCTGGTCGCGTTCGACGGCGCGGTCGTGATCGGAGCGGTCGCTGGATGGATCCACTGACGGTGTGAGCTCGAGCCCGCGGCTTGATCGGGTGGGGCGCAGACGGCTAAGGTTTGCCCATGAGATGGATCCTGCTTCCCCTGCTCCTTGCCGCCTTCGCGGCGTGCGACGTCTCAGCCCATGAGGAAGAGGACGCTGGCGAGCCCGAGGCAGCGGCGACTCCGTGTGACGGCAAGAACGACTGCGCGGCCTGCCGCGCGTGCGCTGCCAAGGTCGCCTGCGCGGCCTATCTCACGGCCTGCCAGCAGAGCTCGGCCTGCGTCGGACTCGACCAGTGCATCGTCTTGTGCGGTGCCGATGCCTCCTGCATCCAGGAGTGCAAGGTCGCAAACGCAGCAGGAATCCAGCTCTACGAAGCCTCGCTCCAGTGTCTCGTGTGCGTCCAGTGCCCGGTGGACTGCGCTGGCTATGCGGTGTGCCAGTGACGAGCAAGCCGCCAGACGCGCCTGTCCCACCGGCGCCGGCCGACGATCTCGACGCTCTGCCGGAGCTGCTCCCCGCAGACGAAGGCCAGGCTCCCGATCTCGATTCGCTCCCCGAGTTGCTGCCGGTGGACGACGCGGAGCACGAAGCGCAGGACGCGGACCCCGATGCCCTCGATTCGCTCCCCGAGTTGCTGCCGGTGGACGACGCGGAGCACGAAGCGCAGGACGCGGACCCCGATGCCCT
>CAYMUE010000385.1:0-2872 GCA_964393505.1 uncultured Polyangiaceae bacterium | reverse complement strand
GCCGAGGCGATCAGGCGTCCGAATCAGTCCCGGGCAGGTGCCCGTCGGCCTCCCAACGGCCATTCGGCTTCTTCTCGAGGACGAGCACGCACCCCCTGTGACCCTTGGGAATCTCGGGGAATCCGAACTGCTTGCGCAGCGGACCCTGCTGGGTGTTGTGTCCCACGAACATGGTCACCGAAGACTCGTGAGGGGCCGCAGCGAAGAACCCTTCAATCTCCCTCTCGATGGCCGCTCGCAGCTCTTCCTTCTCACCCCTTCTGGTCCCGCCGATATCCCAGCCGTGCGGCGGCCGAACAGGGCACTTCACTCCGAGGGCCTCGAGGACGCCCTCCGCAGTCTCTTTCGTGCGCTTCTTGGGCGTGTGGCAGACCCAGTCCGGAGTGAGACCCTGGCTCTTCAGGTACTCGCCAGCCTGCCGGGCCTGCATCCGCCCCTCCTCCGTGAGCGGGCCATTCTCACCCTGCTTGCCCTCCTTCTTCCCATGCCTCACGAACACGAACTTCATGGGTACTGTCCCCTCTGCGAATCAGATCGGTTCCGCTTCCTCGTCCGTGAACACTACCGGCTGGACCGCCAGCCGCTCCACCACCTCGACCAGCTCCCGCTTCACCGCGTCGTCGAGAAGAGAGGTCAGCGCCCCCGGGCACACGATCTCGAGCCGATCCTTGGCGCGCGTCAGCAACGTGTACAGGCTCCGACGCCCCTGATCCGTGGCCGGGTAGCTCTCCTCGGTCGCATCGAGCGCGATCACCGCATCGAACTCGAGGCCCTTGATCTGCCGCATGTTCGTCACCGTCACGCCCGGCGCGAACTCGAAGTCGTTGTTGTGCCCGATTCGCACGGGCACGTGGAGATCCGACAGACGCTGCGTCAGCTCCGGGTGCAGGGGCTTCACCGCCGCGGGGTGACGCGTCACCACGCAGACCTGCGCCCTCGGCTGGTCGCGCAGGATCCCGCGAATCGCCTCCTCCGCCGCCTCGAGCTGCCCCTCGACCGTGTCGGTCACCGTGACGGTCGGGACCGTCCCCGCACGCCCCTTCTCGATCGTGTCGTCGCCGACGATGCTATCGGCTACGCGCATGATGGCGACCGTCGAACGGTGCGCCACTTCGAGCTTCGAGACCTTCGCGCCCTCGATGCCGAGCTCACGCGCCAGCGCATCCCAGCCGATGAAGTCCGCCTCGGGCACGATCTTCTGGTTCAGGTCGCCGGCGATCGTGACCCCCGTGCGGGACCGCACCGCCGACAGCAGCACTGTCAGCTCGACTGCGCCGAAGTCCTGCGCCTCGTCGATCACCAGGTGGTCGTAGACGTCGACCGGGGCCTCTTCGGTGTCGCCCGGAAGCCCTCCGTTCTTGATCTGAATCAAGCGCAGCAGCAGCGCGAGGTCCTCGAATGCCACGTACGGTCCGGGGCGCCGGTCCGTCCCTTCCTTCGCCCCGAGCGCGCGTTGGTAATGCATCAGGGCATCGATATCCGCGGCAGGAGCCTGGAGGTGATCGGCCAGCAGGCTGCGATCGGTCAGGATCCGGGCCAGCTCCTCCTTGTACTGGGTGACGCGATCGACGGCCTGACTGAAGATCGCGTGAATCTGCACGAGGCGATCGCGCTTGAGCCCCTTGGCGCTGTCCCGCGCCACGAGGACTTGTCGACGCAGCTCGATCAGCTTCCGCGTCACAGGCAGCCTGGAGGCGTCGTAGGCCTGGAGCCACTCCTGTCCCTTGTACGGCTCGAGCCGCTGGGCGAGCCAGGGACGCAGCCGCTCCTCCTGGCGCTGGACGAAAGTCTCGACTGCGCGCAAGGCGCCGAGGGTCTTCTTGAGGGAGACCGCCTTGGCCCGGCCGGGCAGGTCCGAGACATCGATTCGGAGGTCGCCGCGATAGGCACGCTTGACGCGATTGAGGGCCCAGCCGTGGAAGGTGTCGAGCACGGCGCGCTCGAGGTGCAGCCCCGGCAGGGCGGCCTTAACGAACATGCTCAGGGCCTTGTTGAACATGACGATGAGCACGCGGGACGGGTCGACGCACGGCTGGCTCGAGCCCTCGACCGGGCTTGCGAGCCAGGCGACGCGATACAGGGCGACGGAGGTCTTGCCGGAGCCTGCGCGGCCCTGGATGATGACGGGCTGGTCGCGCATCTGCGCGATGAGGCGGTATTGCTCGCGGGAGAGCAGGGCGAGGATGTTCGGCAATCCGGTCTGCAGGTCCACCCCGCGGGAGGTGTCGACCCGAACCTCGTAGCCGTGGTCGCCGAGAACCACGACTACCTCGTTCTCGATGTCCGAGTACTCGAGTCGTTGGATGCGTCGGGCGCGCGTCGCCAGGCGGCTCTTGTGGTGCAGGTTCCCCGCGAGCGAGGCGAGGCCGAGCTGCGGCTCGTCGAGCTCGAAGGGCTCTCCGGGGTCGCACTCGAAGAAGGCGCGGGCGAGGGGATGATTGGCGGGCACGACGCGCTGGGAAACCGCGCGCAACTGGCCGACCTTGAAGCTGCGGAGGTGGCCATCGACCTTCAGCGCGAACTCGCCGAAGAACGGCTCCTCTTTGTCGAGCGTGGTGCACGCTCTCACGAACTCCCCATCGAGCTGAGCTGCGTACTGGATCGCGTCCATCGGTTGGTTCCCCTTTCCGGAACTGCGGATACTACAGCCGATGCTCCGGTCCGGCCAAGCCGGAACGGAAGGAGCCAGAGCAGTGCGAGATCAGGCCGCCGACACGGATGACCATGCCGTCCAGCATCACGCGCCCTCGACGGCCATGAGAGCCGCATCGCCGACTTCGACAACCACCACCGCGCCGTGCTCCTTGCCGAACACGGGCTCCACACCGAACGCCCTCTTCAGAGCCCGAAGCTGGGCGCCGTGTCCACAGAA
>CAYMUE010000384.1:0-2882 GCA_964393505.1 uncultured Polyangiaceae bacterium | reverse complement strand
TGTTCGAGAGCGCGCGGGAGTCGGTGATCCTGGCCGGGTACAGCTTCGACCACGCGCACGAGGTGCTGTCACCCCTGTATGCGTCGATGCGCGACCACGGGGTGCGGGCTTCGTTCTTCGTGGACATCGAGCAGGCGCAGACAGGGCAGGGGGACGGGCATCTGGCTCGCCAGCTCAGCGGCTTCTTCGATACCAACTGGCCGTTCGGCGATCCCAAGCCGCGCGTGTACTACGACAAGCGCTCGCTCGTGCCGGGGCCACCGTGGTCCAGCATGCATGCGAAGTGCGTGGTGGTGGACGGAGCCAGGGCGTTCGTGTCGAGCGCGAACTTCACGCAGCGCGGGCAGGAGCGGAATATCGAGGTGGGGGTGCTGATCGCGGACCCGAGCTTCGCGTCGTACCTAGCCGGGCAGTGGTTGGGGTTGGTGGAGGCGGGGTTGGTGGGGGAGTTCATGGGCTAGGAGCAAAGCGGGGGCCTCCAATCGCCGGATTGGCCCACGAGCACGAAGCCCAACCGTACTGGCCCCCGGCCGCGGAATGGACCAAGCCGTCGTTTGGAAGCCCCTAACGCGGTGAAGGTCTTCCTCGGCGAGGACTACAAGAAGGCGCAAGGCATCACGCCCGACTTCCTCGCCCGGCACATCCCGACGTGGCACCAGGAACTGGAGACGATGGCCATGCATGGGGTGATGCCCCACCTGATCGTCGCCTTGGGCACCCAGGTGTGGGATCCGGCCTGGCGGTCGCTGCACCCCGAGGCGGAGTTCGCCCCCGAGCACTTCTCCGTTGAGAGCTACCAGACATGCGGCGACCCGTGCTTCCACCACGCCAACCTCATCACGGTCAACGTCGGCGGACGGAAGCAACCCATCCTGCTCGTCCGCATGACCCACCCCGCTGCCCAAGGCAACCGGCGAGCTGGGTGGCTCCTGGGGCAGGAGGCGTTCCGGGAGCTGGCGCGTATGCGGTAGCTCAACAGGAGCGTGTGAAGCGCGTCGTGGTAGGCTGCGGCGAACCACCCGACCGTCCATGAAGCTCCCCTGGAACCGCTGTTTCGATGCCGCCGTCACGGCTCTGAAGGCCAAGGGCATCGAGCCGTGTGACCTCGCCCGGTTCACGGCCTACGACGTGCCCGCCTACGCTCCCCGAAGGCAGAACACGGGGTGGATGCCATCCGAGTATCTCGACTGGTGGCCCAAGGCTGAGCGGGCAGTAGTCGAAGCCGAGATCCAGACGCCCAAGTTCTGGCTCGATCACGGCTTCCGGCGCTACGTCGGAACCCACGAGGTGATTCACACCCTCTACCAGCACGGCAAACGTCCTGATGTCGTCGTCGGCATCTGGCTCGCGGCGGCCCTTCGGCTGATCGTCCGTCGTCGCAGGCCCCTCCCCGGCAAGCCCTTGAAGAACGGCGTGCTCCCCATCGCGAGGGGGATCGCGGTGGCGGCTGAGGACTACATGTGGCGGCTTGGCGTGTGGGCCCCTTGGCGCGGCGGCGTCGCCTACGTCTTACCCGAGCAACCGGAGAAGTTCCTCGTCGGCGTCGAGCCGACCCTCGAAGCCGTCACTGGGGCCATCATCGAGAAGGTCGTGGGCATCCACGAGAAGTTCATGCTCGTGGCGATGTACCCGAAGGGGCCGGTCATCCCGAACGTCCGCGCCGAGCAGACTGCCGCCGAAGCCCTCGAAGAACTCACGGACGAGCAGTTCATGCGCGTGGTGAAGGCCGAGGCGGATCGTCGTCGTGGACGGGGACAGCCGAACTGACGGCCACAAGCATCCCGTTTCGTTTGTTTCGTACGTTGCGTTTGCTTCGTCCGATCCCTACACTCGATCCATGTCCAACGCGGCGCTCCGTCTACCCTCTCCCGTCGAAGCCCAGCAGGCCCAGGAAGCCCTGCGCCTCCTGTCGTCCGTGAAGCAACGGGGGCCACGCTCTCTCCAGGTCGCCAAGAACAAGAACGAGAACGTCGCGGTCACCGTGCCCAAGGAGGCGTTCGACCTGTTCCTGGAGATCCTGGGGCACCTTGCCAACGGCACCGCCGTGAGCATCGTCCCCGTCCATGCGGAGCTGACGACCCAGCAGGCGGCTGACATGCTCAACGTGTCGAGGCCCTTCCTGGTCAAGCTCCTGGAGTCGGGAGCTATCCCCCACCGCAAGGTGGGTGCCCACCGTCGCGTGCTGATGGCCGACATCATGGCCTACAAGCAAGCCGACGACGACAAGCGCAAGGCCATCGTCGAAGAGCTTGCCGCAGAGGCCCAGCACCACGGCCTTGGGTACTGACCGATGGCGTTCGTGGTCGTCTATGACGCCTGTGTGCTGTTTCCCGCACCGCTCCGGGACTTCCTGCTCCGGCTGGCACGGACAGGGATCGTGCAGGCCAGGTGGTCGGAAGAGATCCTCGACGAGTGCTTCGAGGCCATCTTGCGGGAGCGGCCCGATCTCAGGCCCGAAGCCCTGGAACGTACGAGGTGGCTCATGCAGGAAGCCATCGCCGACTGCATGGTGTCTGGGCACCAAGACCTTGTGGACGGGTTGACCCTGCCGGACCCGGATGACCGCCATGTCCTCGCTGCGGCCATCCGCTCGGGTGCGCAGACCATCGTCACGTTCAACCTGAAGGACTTCCCCCCGGACGTGCTCGAAGCGTTTGGTGTGGAGGCTCGCCACCCGGACGACTTCGTGGTGGACCAGCTCGGTCTCGCCCCCGGTCTTGTCGTTGGGGCTCTCCTCGAACAGGTGGCGGCCTTGAAGAACCCGCCGATGACCAGGGAGCAGGTCTTGGACCGGCTTCGAGACTGCGGGCTCGTGCAGAGCATGGCGAAGCTCCGGGAGCTTCTGGGAGGGCGTTAGCCCCGCCGGAATGGACGGGGTTATG
>CAYMUE010000383.1:0-2888 GCA_964393505.1 uncultured Polyangiaceae bacterium | reverse complement strand
AAGCTCGAGGTTGTGGTACCGATCGCGCAGGGAGCGCCGTACCGGAAGAACGCGGCCTCCGACGATGAGGAATCCGACGACGACGAGATCGACGAGGAGGAGGAGTCCGGGGGCAAGGGGAAGACCAAGGTCGCGTTCATCGAGGAGATCGCTGCGGGACGCTTCTACCTGCGTGTCGGGCTGGGGAGGAAGGCGACCGGATCGTACTACACGCCCCACGCGTTCGTGCGGTTCCTGGTGCAGGAGACGCTCGGTCCGCAGGTGAAGGAACGGAGTCCGCAAGAAGACCCGAACCCGCTCAAGATCCTGGAGTTGAACGTGCTCGACCCCGCGATGGGGAGCGGGCACTTCCTGGTCGAAGCGTGCCGCTTCCTGGGCAACGCGCTGTACGAAGCGTGCCGCTTGTGCGACGAGCGGGCTCTGCGCGAGCGGGAGCTGGCGGAGTCGTCCAAGTCCGAGGCGGACAAGCAGAAGCACCAAGCGCGGGCGCTGGAGTTGTGGCAGCGGGTCGTGGATCTGCCGGACCCGAACGACGAGCTCGTGGCGTACCTGCCAAGCCGCATCCTCGACGCCGACGAGGGCGGGTTGTCGCAGCGGAAGGCGTTGGCGCTGTGCCGTCGGCTCGTGGCCGTTCACTGCCTCTACGGCGTGGACAAGAACCCGCTGGCGGTCGAGCTCGCGAAGGTCTCCCTGTGGCTGGAGAGCTACGCGGAGGGACTGCCGCTGACGTTCCTTGACCACCGGTTGATCTGCGGCGACTCCCTGACGGGGCCGTTCATCGAGCACCTGTTCACGTTCCCGGGGTCGGGGAAGCCCGTTGAGACGAACATGGATGCTGGGCTGAACGATCGACTCGGCGCAGTGCTGGAGAAGGCTCTCCAGCAGGTGAAGGATCTCGAGACGAGCGTTGGGAAGGATATCGCCGATCTCGAGCTGAAGCGCGCGGCGAAGGCTCGGCTTGACGAGGCTTTGGCGCCATTCCGTTTGCTGGCTGCAGCTTGGACCGGCGGCGTGATGCTTGGCGACGGTTGCGACGATGAGGGGTATCACTCGTTGATCCGAGCCATCGCTGACGGAGAGAGCGGCGAAGACGCGGCGCGAGGAAGAGCGAATCTTGGCCACATGATCGACTTCGGGCGTCACGGCGTAACCTACGACATCATCTTCCCCGAAGTCTTTCACCCCACAGGCGAGCGAAACCGCGTAGGGGGCTTCAACGCGATTGTAGGCAATCCGCCCTGGGATGCTTTGCAGCCCTATGCCAAGGAGTTCTTCGCGGCATTCGACCTTCGCGTGCTTGACGCACCCACGAAGAACGAACGCGACATCGTGGAACGCAGGCTGTCTTCCGACCGTGAAGTGAAGAATGCGTTCGACCGGTACGTTGGAGAGGTCGAGTCCGCGAAGCGTATCCTGGATGCTCTCTTCAAGGCGATCAACCGCACTGCCAACGACGCGCCGAGCGGGGCGGCGGTTGACCTCTGGCAGCCGTTCGCCGAACGCGGGGTGGCGCTCCTCCAGCCTCACGGCCGAGTGGGGCTGGTTGTGCCATCTGCATTCCACGCAAACCAGAGTGCCACGGGGCTGCGTGAACTGTACTTGGCGAAGACCCGGATAGCCTGTTGCCACTCGTTTGAGAACCGCAAGAAGCTGTTCGAGATCGACTCACGATTCAAGTTCGCGGCCCTGGTCGCGGAGTTCGACAACTCCGGAACGAGCCAGTTCGAGTGTGCGTTCTATCTGCATGAACTTGACTGGCTCGAGACGCGCCACGGTGCGCTGCGGTATTCTCGTGCGTTCGTCGAGCGCACCGGCGGGGCGTATCGGTCGTTCGCGGAGCTCCGGAGCGCGGCGGACGCGGAGATACTGGGGCGTTGCTACGAGAGCGGCGTCACGTACGTGGACCTCGCGCAACGCGCGGGCGTGCGCACCGGCGAAGAGATGCACATGACCAAGGCCTCTCACCTGTTCACCGACGCAACCCAGGTTTGCGACGGGTCGGACGCACGAGACCCAAACTTCAGCCGTGGACTGCTCGCGGCGGGCTACGTGCCCCTCCACGAGGGCAAGACGTTCCACCATTTTAGTGACCAGTGGGGTGATCGTCCGCGCTATCTCGTCTCCCTCGGTGCTGTAGGGGATCGGCCGTCCTGGACTCTACCCGCTCGATTCTTCCGCGTCGCGTTCCGAGACATATCCAACGCTACCAACGAGCGAACGGGCATCTTCTGTCTGCTCCCCCCCGGCGTCTTGGTCGGGAATACCGCACCTGTGGAGAAAGCTCCTGAGAGTCGTCCGAACGCCGGCGCGCTGGTCCTTGAGGCCGTGTGCAATCTCTATGCGTTCGATTGGCACATTCGCCAGAAGGCGAGCGCGCACGTCAACCTCTTCATCCTCAACGGATGCCCCGTCCCGAAGCTGAATGCCAAGCACGAGACAATTCTCGCCCACGCCGCCCTCCGCCTCTCCTGCAACCACGAAGGCTACGGCCCGCTGTGGCAGGAACAACTTGGCGACGCATGGCGCGAGCCGACCCCGAAGCAGACTTGGCCCGTCCTCGCCGGTGACGACGTCCGCTGGCCCGTCCGCGCTGCCATCGACGCAGTGGTCGCCGACGCCTACGGCCTCGATCGCGATCAGTACCGCCACGTGCTTTCGTCCTTCAGCCACAAGAGCTATCCGAAGGCCCCGGAGCTCTGCCTCGCGGCCTTCGACGAACTCAAGCAGATCGGACTCGATGCGTTCTGCAAGAAGCACGACCCGTACTGGGATATCCCGCTGGTCACGACCCTGCCCAAGCCGGTGATCGACCTGCCGGTGGGCAAGGCGCAGCAGGAAGATACGGCCGGGTTCCAGCTCACGGCGCCCGAGGCGAAGCCGAAGCGCGG
>CAYMUE010000382.1:0-2902 GCA_964393505.1 uncultured Polyangiaceae bacterium | reverse complement strand
ACGCGTCTGAACAAGGTGGCGCTGGTTGCGAACGGGGCCGCGGCAGGGCTGATGGCCGTAACGGCGGTGCCGGGGCTTGCGGCGTGCAACGCCAGCGACGACGCGGCACCCGGGGACGAAGCGAATCCGTACGACGACAGCACCACGACCGTGGGCGAGGGCAAGGGGGACTGGGCGCAGGAGAAGGGGAAGCGCTCCACCGACATGGTTCGTTACGCGAACGACTCGTGGCTGCAGAACAACGACTGCAACACGCGTGCGGGCTGCATGAGCATCGACGTGTTCCTCAAGGTGTTCGTCAAGCCGGTGGCCGGAGCCGACCTCGACAGCAAGAAGGTGGGCGTGGTCATCCACGAGCCAGGCCGCGCGGGGCAGCAGACCTTCAACGGCAAGTACTTCGCCACGGGCTCCGACGGCATGGAGGAGTGGCACGTGCCGGTACACCTGCAGAAGTACTCGCACCCGGGGGTCTTCCTGTTCACCGCCTGGTACGAGGACGGCAAGGGCGGCACGTTCTACGACGACAACGCGGGCGAGTTCCACGTCAACGCGTGGGACGGCATCTGGTCGGTGCTTCGCTCGGACTACTACGCGACGTCGGGACTGACGTTGAACGACACGGGCCTGAGCGGCACGGTGGATCTGGAGGTGCGGGACCTCGACTACGACAAGGACATCCGGCTGGTCTGGACGCTGGACGGCTGGAACACGGTGCACGAGTCGGGGATCGGGACCGGCGACACGAACACCTGGCAGTTCGTGAGCAACTCCTACGATGGCTGGCAGCGTTGGTCCATCAAGCTCGACCACAAGGGGAGCTTCGAGAGGTTCGAGTACGCGATCGTGTACCGTCACGGCGTGGTCAACGGCGCGCAGCCCTATGAGTTCTGGCTCAACAACGGCGGAATGAACTTCTCCGTCGCCAAGGAGTCCGGCTCGCACTACTCGCGTTTCTAATCCCTCTCTCCCCTGCCTCTGTCGTTGCCCCGCCCACGCGGTGTAGACTCCCGCCGCCCATGCCGAAGCCCATGCCCTGGAACCCGTGCCGGCTGTCCCCCACGCCGCGCCCCGCGTCGCCCGCAGATGCCCTCTATTCCCTGTCCGGTCGCCCCGTCGTCTTCCGCCTCCACACCCCCTGGTCCTCCCCCGCCGTCGAGCTGCGCGGAGACCTCGTCCACTGGCACGAAGGCATGCCCATGCACTCCCTCGACTCGGGCCACGATTGGGAGCTCGGACTCCAGGTCCCCGAAGGGGTCTACGGCTACAAGTTCCTGGTGGGGGGCAATGCCTGGCTCCTCGATCCCGCAAATCCCCGCACACGCGGCGTTGACGGACTCCGCAACAACGTGCTTTCGATCGGCGGCTGCGACGAGCCGGTGCTGCACGCGCCGGTGGCGCCGTGGGTGTTCTTGCGAGACGACGGACTCGTGTGCGTGAGGGCTGCGCTGCGGAGGGGGGCCGGGGATTCCCTCGAGCTGCGCTGGGACGAGGGGCACGGGGTGCGCCGGGCCGCCCTGGCGCCGGTGGGCTCGGAGGACGAGCACGTCCTGCTCGAGACCACGATTCCTGCCTCCGCCGCGTCTCTCCAATACCGGTTCCTCCTCCCCTCGGGGGACTACGTCGGAGTAGCAGGCAATCCGTGCGAATCGTTGCGCGTGAATCTCCGCGCCCTGCGACGCTCCGCGCCGTCGTGGTGGCGCGACGCCGCGCTGTACACCATCTTCGTGGACCGCTTCCGACGAGGCGGCTGCAACGGCGGGTGGAGCGAACGGGCGCTTTCGCTCGAGACCGGCGAACGCGCCGGCGGCGATCTCGACGGCATCACCGAAGCGCTCCCGTATCTGCAGGATCTCGGCGTGCGTGCCATTCACCTCACACCCATCGTGGTCTCCCCCTCGGCGCACCGCTACGACGCCGTGGATCCGCGCGCGGTCGATCCCGCCCTGGGCGGCGAGCGCGCTTGGGACCGGCTCGTGGAGGAAGCGCACGCGCGCGGCCTCGCGCTGCTGCTCGACCTGTCGGTGACACACGTCCATCGCGACTTCTTCGCCTTCCGCGACGTGCGCGAGCGCGGGCGCCGCTCCCCCTACTGGGACTGGTTCTACGTGGACTCCCACCCGTTCCGCGAGGGATTGGCACCCGGATACCTCCACTACCGCAAGGGGCAGTGGCAGGAACCCTCTCTGCGCCTCGACCATCCCGAAGTCGCCGCGTTCCATGTCGCCACGATCGAGCACTGGACGTGCCGGGGCGCCAGCGGATTCCGCATCGACGCCGCCGCCGACGTCCCCATCGCCCTGACGGAACGAATGAACCTCGCCGCCCGCCGGGTGAACCCCGACATCGCGGTGTTCGGAGAGGTCATCCCCGAGAACCTCTCCCGCTGGAACGCCCACGCAGTCGATGCGTGTACGGATTTCGTATCCCAGCAAGCGCTCTACGCTCTGCTCTGGCAACGCTCAGCCGACGCGACACGCACGGCCGAAGTCCTGCAGCGCCGGAGGTTCCGCCGGGGCGGACCGGGATGGTCCTCCATCGGATTCACTGCCACCCACGATCAGCACCGTCTGCTCTCGCTCACGGGCAATCCCGATGTCGCCCGTCTGGCATGGCTGATGGTCTCCATGCGGGCCGATGTCCCTGCGCTGTACTACGGCGACGAGGTCGGGCTCTGCTGCGGCCACGGACAGCGGGCCTTCGAGGACGCCTGGCCCGATCGCCAGTGCATGCCGTGGGACCCGGGCCGATGGGACGAACGCACCCGGGCGCTGATCCGCGCCACGCTCGAGATGCGGCGCAGAGAGCCGGCAATCGGGCGTGGCGACGAACAGCTCGAGGCAGCGCGGGACCTCGGAGGCAATCCCCTGCAAGACGTGCTGATGATTCGCCGCAGGTGGTCCGA
>CAYMUE010000381.1:0-2926 GCA_964393505.1 uncultured Polyangiaceae bacterium | reverse complement strand
ACACGCCGCCGCACAACACCACGCGCCGCGGGCCTCCCCCTTCAACCACCCTCTGACACGCCTCCGCCATCGCTCGTGCCAGCGCTCGGTGGAACCCTCGCGCGATCTGTGCGCGGTCTGCGCCGTGCAGGATCGCCTCGACGACGCCTTCGAACCACGGAGCCGGATCGATCGTAATCCGACCGATCTCGCCTGTCACTGTCATCGACGGCCCCTGACATTCGCGAGCCTGCTTCGCCAACTGTTCCAGCTCGATCGCCGCCTGCCCCTCGTAGCTCGCATCGTCGCACACGCCGAGCAACGAGGAGACCGCGTCGAACAGCCGTCCCCCGCTCGTGGTCCGCGACGTGTTGAAGCGGCGGTCCACCATCCTTCGCACGATCCGGAGCTCCTCGGGATCCGCGCGGCTCCACAGATCGAGCGCGACGCCGTCGGCTCCTGGCGCGAGCTGGTGGAGCCAGGCCGCGGCAATGCGCAGCGGACGTCGCGTCGCTGCGTCGCCCCCGGGCTGCAGCAGCTCGCGCAGGTGGCCGGCACGACGCACGCGCGCCGCGTCCCCTACGAGGAGCTCACCCCCCCAGATCGCACCGTCGAGACCGTAGCCCGTTCCGTCGAACACCAACCCCTGCACCGGTCCCGCTACCCGCGCAGCCGCCATCGCCGAGGCGAGATGCGCGTGGTGATGCTGCACTGCGACCACCCGCGCATCCCCTGCCACGCGCTTCGCCAGGTGCGTGGTCAGCAGATCCGGGTGCAGGTCGTGCACCACCACCTCGGGATCGATCGAGAGCCAACGCCTCAGCTTCCCGAACGACTCCTCGAGGAAGCCCAGCACGTCCGCGTCGTCTACGTCCCCGATGTGTTGCGACAAGAACACCCTGCCCCCGCGCCCCAACGCGAACACGTTCGCGAACATCGCGCCCACCGCGAAGGTCGGACGCAAGTCGGCATCGACGTCGACCGGAAGCGGAACGAACCCCCGTGACCTGCGCAGCACCACCAGCCGATCGTCGCAGACCGCCGCCACCGAATCGTCGCAGCGATTCCAGATCTCCCGGTCATGCACCAGCAGCGCGTCGGCCACCGAGCCCAGGACACGCACGGCGTCATCGTTGGAGATCTCGATCGGTCCTCCGGTCCGGTTGCCGCTCGTCATCACCAGACAGGGGGGCGCGCCGGGATCGAGCAGCATGGCGTGCAGCGGCGTGTACGGAAGCATCACGCCCAGCTCCCCATGCCCGGGAGCCACCTGCTCGGCAATGGGAGCGTGGGTCGGATCCGGCACCCGACGGCGCGCGAGCAGCAGGATCGGACGTCGCGGCGCGCAAAGCTCTCGCAGCTCGGCGTCGGAGACCTCGCAGAAGGCGCGAACGGTATCGAGGTCGCGGCACATGATCGCGAAGGGTTTGTGACGCCTCGGCTTGCGTTCGCGCAACCGCGCGACCGCCGTCGCGTTGGAGGCGTCGCACGCGAGGTGGAATCCCCCCAGCCCCTTCACCGCCACGATGCGTCCCTCGGCGAGCATCGTGCGCGCACGGTCGATCGCCTCGCCCCGCAGGGCGATCGTCGAGCCGTCGGAGGCGATCAGCGTGACCGCTGGCCCGCAGACCGGGCATGCGATGGGCTGCGCGTGATAGCGGCGATCGAGAGGGTCGGCGAACTCGCGCGCGCACGGCCCACACAGGGGAAACCCAGCCATGGTGGTCGCGGCACGGTCGTAGGGGACCTGGCGCACGATCGAGAACCGGGGACCGCAATTGGTGCAGTTGAGAAAGGGGTATCGATGGCGCCGATCACTCGGCGCGCGCATTTCTGCGAGGCAGTCGTCGCAGACCGCCACATCCGGGCTCACGAGCGCGGCTTGCTCGGAAGTGGGCAGGCTCTCGACGATCCGGAATCCGGGCTCACCCGTGAGGGGAATGGGCTCGGAGACGACGCTGTCCACCCGGGCGATGGGAGGGGGGCGGAGCCGCAGCTCCTGGAGGAAGGCCTCGACCACCTCGGAGGCAGCCTCGAGCTCGAGCTCCGCACCTCCGGAGGTGTTGCGCACGGAGCCGGCGACTCCGAGCCGGTGCGCGACGCGATGGACGAACGGACGGAAACCCACGCCCTGAACCACGCCCATCACGCGCACACGGAGACGGACGGCCCTCGCGCCGCACGCGGGGGTGCCGTCGTCTGGATAGGTGGCTGGCGAGGTGAGGCCCATGGGTGCAGGATGGACCGGAGCATATCAGCTCCCGTTCGTCGTCTGCCATGCGGTCCACGAGAAATGGCGGCATCTCGAGCGCTCGCTTGTCGCGCTCGAGGCCGCCGCAAAGGATTGGGCCGAGATCGAGAGCGACGTCGCATCGCATCCCGGAGTCGGTCGTGAGGGCGGGGGCGAGGCAACGCTCGCGCGACGCCAGGATCACTGCCATTCCGCTTCGATCGGATGCGTGATTGGCGCGGACCTCACGTGTGCGCTACGGTTCTCCGTCGCGCGCCTGACCCGGCGATCGCCCCCCTCCACGATGCAGCCCGCCGAGCTTCCCGTCCGCATACTGATGATCGACGACGACGTCGATCTGCAATCGGTCTTGGGGGAGCTGCTCGAGTCCAACGGATTCGTGTTCGCGTCGGCACATTCGGCGATGGAGGGGCTTGCGGTGCTCGACCGGGTGCGTCCCGACGTGGTGGTGCTCGACGTCGTCATGGAGGACGTGTTCGCGGGATTCCGGGTGCTGGCCTGGTTGCGCAGGAACCCGGATCGAGAGCTTGCGAAGCGGTGGAGGCAGGTGCCGGTCGTGCTCATGTCGGGTGTCCAGTCTGCGATCGGGATGCCGGTTCTGCAGGATGCGCCCCGAGCCCTGCTGCCCATCGACGCGTGTCTCGAGAAGCCCGCGGAGCCGTCTCGCGTGCTCGAGGCGATTCGGGCGTGTCTCGC
>CAYMUE010000380.1:0-2951 GCA_964393505.1 uncultured Polyangiaceae bacterium | reverse complement strand
AGGTCGGGGCAGACCCGGCGAAGATCAAGGAGCGCATCGCGAAGGCGTATGCCGAATCCGCGATCGAGTACGCGCTGCTCGTGGGCGACGTCGCTGACCTCCCCATGTACGTCTTCCAGCCCGAGCAGAGCGAGAGCAGCTACTGGGGCGGCGGGGACCCGCTCCCCAGCGATGTCTGGTACGGCCTGCATGCCGGTGACGACCTGCTCTCCGAGGTGTCCGTCGGAAGGCTCTCCGCCAAGACGCCCGAGGAGCTTGCGGTCCACGTCAACAAGCTCGTGACCTACCAGCTCGGCGAGGCCGACGCCGAGTGGCGCAAGCGTCTGGTGCTCGTCGCTCACGAGCAGGAGTACCCCCGCAAGTACACCGAGTGCAGCGAGTCGGTCCGCTCCAAGCGCTACCGCCCCGGAATGCTCGAGTTCGTCAAGCTCTACGGCGGCGAGCACGTGACCACGCAGCAGTTGCTCGACACGATCAACCAGGGCACCGGCGTGATCGCGTACCGCGGCCACGGGTCCGAGACGGCGTGGGCCGAGTGGAACGGCGAGGACTTCGGTGGCGCGCACGACGGGATGACGAACGGTGGCATGACGCCCATCGTGCTGAGCATCGCCTGCCTCAACATGGCCTTGCAGCACGACAGCCCGACCAACGCCGAGCAGTGGGTGAATCGCAAGGATGGTGGCGCCGTTGCCTTCCTCGGAGCCACGCAGCCGTCGTGGACCAAGGTCAACCACGACTTCATGCGCTATCTGTTCCAGGGGCTCCTCGACGAGGGCATCGTCGCCATCGGACCGCTGGTGAACCGGGCCAACGCAGCCCTCCTCGCGCAGTACGCCAACAGCAAGGAAGCCTCCGACAACGTCAAGATGTACGCCTGGCTCGGCGACCCTGCTCTCGAGGTCAAGAACACCTGGAAGACACGTCCCGAAGTGCGCGTCGGCTGGTGCAACCTGCAGTGGCCCCCCTCCATGAAGGTCGCCCAGGGCGCCGAGACCGAGATCGTCTTCGGCCAGGTCTGGGTGCAGGGTCGCAGCGAGGGTGTCGGCCAGGGCCAGGGGGTCGAGGCGATGGTCGGCTACGGCCCGCAGGGCTCCGATCCCACCAAGGACGGTTGGACCTGGGCGCCCGCGTCCTACAACCTCGATCGCGGCAACAACGACGAGTACATGGGCAAGCTCAAGGCGCCCTCGAAGGACGGCACCTACGCGTACGCTCTGCGCTTCAAGGGCGAGACCGACGACGCCTGGGTCGTCTGCGACATGGACGGCACGCAGAACGGCGTGGACGCCTCCCAGCTCGGCACGCTCATCGTCGGTGAACCCGTCGTCGAACCCCCCGATGCCGGCGTGGAGGAAGAAGCCTCCGTCGAGGACCCCGAAGCTGGCGTCGAACCCGAAGCAGGTCCGTAATCCCTCCTCGCCGAACGTTCGCCCTACGAACGATTCCGTTCCCGCCGTCGAACCGGCAGAACTCAGAATCCTCCCCGCCCCCGTCCCCCCTGTCAAAGAATTTTCCTCCTTTGCGCGCGTCCCACCTCCGCGGTAGGACCCATCGCCATGTGGGGATTACGCACCAGCGACCAGGTGTTTTTCGACGCCTTTAAGCAGCTCGCCGGCTACACATCCAACGCGGCCGAGCTCCTCATCGAAGCCTGCGAGCATCCCGAAAACGCTGCGGAGTACGCGGAGAAGATCGCCCGTGTCGAACACGACGGTGACCATGTCGTGCACGAGACGATGAATCGTCTCCGCGAAACCTGGATCACGCCGTTCGACCGGACCGACATCCGGACCCTGGTATCGAAGCTCGACGATGTGCTGGACCTGATCCATGCCGCGTCGGCGCGTCTGGTGCTGTTCGAGCTGCACGAACGGTCCGAGGACAAGGTCGCCATGGCTCGCAAGCTCGCCGAGGGCACCCACGCCATCCAGAAGGCCATGTCGCTGCTGCAGGGCATGAAGCGGGCCGACGAGATCGTCGCGTGTGTCCGGGAGCTGACGCACATCGAGAAGGAGGGCGACGCCCTGTTCCGGGCGGCGATCGCGAAGCTCTACAAGCCCGGCAACGACCCTCTCGACGTCATGAAGCGTCGCGAGGTGTTCGACGAGCTCGAGTTCGCGATCGATCGGTGTGCGGACGTGGCGGACGCCATCGGCGGCGTGGTGCTGGAGTACTCATGACCGCCGCGTTGGTTGCCATCGTCGTGTTGGCGCTGGCGTTCGACTTCATCAATGGGTTCCACGACGCTGCGAACTCCATTGCAACGGTGGTTTCGACGCGGGTTCTGTCTCCGCGCGCGGCGGTCGTGTGGGCGGCGTTCTTCAACTTCGTCGCATTTCTGGTGTTCGAAACGAAGGTCGCCTCCAACATCTCCAAGGGCGTCTCCCCGGCGATCGTCACCCTGACCATCGTCGGCGCCGGCCTGTTCGGTGCGATCGTCTGGGACCTGCTGACCTGGTGGTGGGGATTGCCTACCTCCTCTTCGCACGCCCTGCTCGGCGGGCTCGCTGGCGCGGCGGTGGTCAAGGCGGGGTTCGGCTCTCTCGACGCCCCCTTCTTCCTGAAGACCGCGGTCTTCATCTTCCTGTCGCCTCTCATCGGCATGGTGCTCGCCATGGGGGCCATGTCCCTGTTGATGGCAGCCGCCGGCTCCCGTCCCCCTGGCAAGATCGACAAGCTCTTTCGCAAGCTGCAGCTCTTGTCCGCAGCGCTGTATTCCCTCGGCCATGGCGGAAACGACGCACAGAAGACCATGGGCATCATCGTCGCGGCGCTCGCGGCGCAGGGCCTCTATCAGCACGGTCCCGGACACAGCGACGTCCCGTTGTGGGTCGTGCTCTCCTGTCATGCCGCCATGGCGCTCGGCACCATGATCGGCGGCTGGCGCATCGTCCACACCATGGGCATGAAGATCACCAAGCTCGCCCCGGTCGGCGGGTTCTGCGCCG
>CAYMUE010000379.1:0-2951 GCA_964393505.1 uncultured Polyangiaceae bacterium | reverse complement strand
AGGTCGGGGCAGACCCGGCGAAGATCAAGGAGCGCATCGCGAAGGCGTATGCCGACTCCGCGATCGAGTACGCGCTGCTCGTGGGCGACGTCGCCGACCTCCCCATGTACGTCTTCCAACCCGAGCAGAGCGAGAGCAGCTACTGGGGCGGCGGCGACCCGCTCCCCAGCGACGTGTGGTACGGCCTGCATGCCGGTGACGACCTGCTCCCCGAGGTGTCCGTCGGAAGGCTCTCCGCCAAGACTCCCGAAGAGCTCGCGGTCCACGTCAACAAGCTCGTGACCTACCAGCTCGGCGAGGCCGAGGCCGACTGGCGCAAGCGTCTGGTGCTCGTCGCTCACGAGCAGGAGTATCCGCGCAAGTACACCGAGTGCAGCGAGTCGGTCCGCTCCAAGCGCTACCGCCCCGGAATGCTCGAGTTCGTCAAGCTCTACGGCGGCGAGCACGTGACCACGCAGCAGTTGCTCGACACGATCAACCAGGGCACCGGCGTGATCGCGTACCGCGGCCACGGGTCCGAGACGGCGTGGGCCGAGTGGAACGGCGAGGACTTCGGTGGCGCGCACGACGGGATGACGAACGGTGGCATGACGCCCATCGTGCTGAGCATCGCCTGCCTCAACATGGCCTTGCAGCACGACAGCCCGACCAACGCCGAGCAGTGGGTGAATCGCAAGGATGGTGGCGCCGTTGCCTTCCTCGGAGCCACGCAGCCGTCGTGGACCAAGGTCAACCACGACTTCATGCGCTATCTGTTCCAGGGGCTCCTCGACGAGGGCATCGTCGCCATCGGACCGCTGGTGAACCGGGCCAACGCAGCCCTCCTCGCGCAGTACGCCAACAGCAAGGAAGCCTCCGACAACGTCAAGATGTACGCCTGGCTCGGCGACCCTGCTCTCGAGGTCAAGAACACCTGGAAGACACGTCCCGAAGTGCGCGTCGGCTGGTGCAACCTGCAGTGGCCCCCCTCCATGAAGGTCGCCCAGGGCGCCGAGACCGAGATCGTCTTCGGCCAGGTCTGGGTGCAGGGTCGCAGCGAGGGTGTCGGCCAGGGCCAGGGGGTCGAGGCGATGGTCGGCTACGGCCCGCAGGGCTCCGATCCCACCAAGGACGGTTGGACCTGGGCGCCCGCGTCCTACAACCTCGATCGCGGCAACAACGACGAGTACATGGGCAAGCTCAAGGCGCCCTCGAAGGACGGCACCTACGCCTACGCGCTGCGCTTCAAGGGCGAGACCGACGACGCCTGGGTCGTCTGCGACATGGATGGCACGCAGAACGGCGTGGACGCCTCCCAGCTCGGCACGCTCGTCGTCGGTGAGCCCGTCGTCGAACCCCCCGATGCCGGCGTGGAGGAAGAAGCCTCCGTCGAGGAGCCCGAAGCAGGCGTCGAACCCGAAGCCGGCCCGTGACCTCCTCTCGCTGAACGTTCGCTCTACGAACGATTCCGTTCCTGCAGTCGAACCGGCGGAAATCAGAATTTTCCCCGCCTCCCTCCCCCCTGTCAAAGCATTTTCCTCCTTTGCGCGCGTCCCACCCCCGCGGTAGGACCCTCCGCCATGTGGGGATTACGAACCAGCGACCAGGTGTTTTTTGACGCCTTCAAGCAGCTCGCCGGCTATGCGTCGAACGCGGCCGAGCTCCTCATCGAGGCCTGCGAGCATCCGGAGAACGCGTCGGAGTTTGCCGAGAAGATCGCCCGCCTCGAGCACGACGGCGACCATGTCGTGCACGAGACGATGAATCGTCTCCGCGAAACCTGGATCACGCCGTTCGACCGGACCGACATCCGGACCCTGGTATCGAAGCTCGACGATGTGCTGGACCTGATCCATGCCGCGTCGGCGCGTCTGGTGCTGTTCGAGCTGCACGAACGGTCCGAGGACAAGGTCGCCATGGCTCGCAAGCTCGCCGAGGGCACCCACGCCATCCAGAAGGCCATGTCGCTGCTGCAGGGCATGAAGCGGGCCGACGAGATCGTCGCGTGTGTCCGGGAGCTGACGCACATCGAGAAGGAGGGCGACGCCCTGTTCCGGGCGGCGATCGCGAAGCTCTACAAGCCCGGCAACGACCCTCTCGACGTCATGAAGCGTCGCGAGGTGTTCGACGAGCTCGAGTTCGCGATCGATCGGTGTGCGGACGTGGCGGACGCCATCGGCGGCGTGGTGCTGGAGTACTCATGACCGCCGCGTTGGTTGCCATCGTCGTGTTGGCGCTGGCGTTCGACTTCATCAATGGGTTCCACGACGCTGCGAACTCCATTGCAACGGTGGTTTCGACGCGGGTTCTGTCTCCGCGCGCGGCGGTCGTGTGGGCGGCGTTCTTCAACTTCGTCGCATTTCTGGTGTTCGAAACGAAGGTCGCCTCCAACATCTCCAAGGGCGTCTCCCCGGCGATCGTCACCCTGACCATCGTCGGCGCCGGCCTGTTCGGTGCGATCGTCTGGGACCTGCTGACCTGGTGGTGGGGATTGCCTACCTCCTCTTCGCACGCCCTGCTCGGCGGGCTCGCTGGCGCGGCGGTGGTCAAGGCGGGGTTCGGCTCTCTCGACGCCCCCTTCTTCCTGAAGACCGCGGTCTTCATTTTCCTGTCGCCTCTCATCGGCATGGTGCTCGCCATGGGGGCCATGTTCCTGTTGATGGCCACCGCCGGCTCCCGTCCTCCCGGCAAGATCGACAAGCTCTTCCGCAAGCTGCAGCTCTTGTCCGCGGCGCTGTACTCCCTCGGCCATGGGGGCAACGACGCACAGAAGACCATGGGCATCATCGTCGCGGCGCTCGCTGCGCAGGGCCTCTATCAGCACGGGCCCGGGCACCACGACGTCCCGTTGTGGGTCGTGCTCTCCTGTCACGCCGCCATGGCGCTCGGCACCATGAGCGGCGGCTGGCGCATCGTGCACACCATGGGCATGAAGATCACCAAGCTCGCCCCGGTCGGCGGGTTCTGCGCCG
>CAYMUE010000378.1:0-2966 GCA_964393505.1 uncultured Polyangiaceae bacterium | reverse complement strand
ACGCCACCGTGCGACACCCGTCGAGCGCTGCCTCCGGCAGCCGGACCTCGTTGCTTTCGTGGCTCGCTTCGCCCATCTGAGGCTCGCGCCTCTTGTACTCGAAGCGCTGCTCCTCGGTTCTCGCGGCTGCAGCGGCGGACACAACCGCCTGCCAAAGCGATTGGCGTGCCAGCAGCGATCAGCGGGAATCTGCCGAAACTGCGGCACGCGAGGGTGGCGGCCGCCACTTTCGACTGGCGGACCGACAGCTGTCCCCTCACCCCTGGCTCAGCAACGACACCCCGGCCAGGAACCTCCCCGGCAGCTCGATCACCAGGGAAACACCGTAAATCATCGCGGCGTAGGCCTCCCGCCCCGCGAACAGCACCGGGACCAGCACCGCCAGGGGATGGGCACGCGGCCAGCGCCGCACCACCAGCGCGATCGCCCCGCACATCAGTGCGAGCTCCACCGCCATGCACGGCGCCACCGGTGGGAAGAACGGCGGCATGCCGGTCACCGCCCCCGACAGCAACGGCGTCACGAGCGAGGTCCCCGCCGCGGGCGCCGGACGCACGAGGAACCCCAATACCGACGTCCTTGACGCGTGCTGCGAGGACAGCGGCTCAACCAGGTCGCCGGCATTCCTGACTACGTGGATCAGAGTCACATCATCCACGTGCCCGCGAACGCGGGCGGGCAGACGGTGGACCATGGTGACCGAGATCGAGAAGAGCTGCTCGCCCGAGACGATCTTCGCCTCCAACACCTCCTCGATCCCGATCTCCAAGATCGCCTCGGTCGCCAAGCGTCCCGAGCTCGTGGTCGGCATGCACTACTTCAGCCCGGTGCAGAAGATGCCCCTGCTCGAGGTCATCCGGACCGACAAGACCGCGCCCTGGGTGGTGGCGACCGCGGTGGCGATCGGCAAGAAGCAGGGCAAGACGGTGATCGTGGTCAACGACGGGACCGGCTTCTACACCAGCCGCATCCTGGGGCCGCTGATGAACGAGGCCGCGTACATCCTCGCCGAGGGCATCGCAGTCGAGGACATCGACGGCGCGATGCGGGCGTGGGGCTGGCCGGTGGGGCCGATCACGCTGCTCGACGAGGTCGGTATCGACATCGCCGCGCACATCGGGCCCATCATGGTGGAGGCCTTCGGCGAGCGCATGACGCCGCCGCCGATGTTTGCGAAGCTGGTGGCCGACGATCGCAAGGGGCGCAAGAACGAGCGTGGCTTCTACGTCTACGGCGGCAAGCGCAAGAAGGAAGGCAAGAAGCTCGTCGACCAGAGCGTCTACAGAGTCCTCGGAATCGACCCCAAGTGAGGTGCAGTCGATGAGCTGGCAGGGGTTCCTGCTCGACGGACCGCCGGCGAGAAAGTAGGCGACTGCCGCCTGCGCAGCGCGCGCCTACTGCCCGTTCCACCCCGCGATTCGTGCCATCAGCCACCATACCGCCTTCCCGAGCCGCAGTGCCCCTCGCCCGCCGATATGATCACCATCCTCCACATGCGGTGAGCCGTCGAGCTCCACCATGTTGGCGACCGAGCAGAATGCGGTCCAGTGGAGCTTCTCCGACGGATCGCAGAACGGGCTCGTGGGCAAGAACACCGGCGGACTGGCGTGGGTTACGGCGGCGGATCTTGCTGCGCTGACGAGCGACAACGGCATCTACCACTGGGTGGTAGCCGGCTACTACGGATCGCACCCGGCGAGCCAGACGTTCCGCGTGAGGAAGTAGGGCGCGCGCAGCCCGCGGTCGAGCGGTTCCCCACGCGCGCATCGGACTCCCCTGCCGAGGCGACGGAACTTGCGCCCCAGGGCTGCGTCGAACAGCCGATCAACGGCTTGGGAAGCTCATGGATGCAACAGAAACCGGCGTGTCTTATAGGCAGGCCAGGAGGAGTCGAAGCGGGTCGCTACGGAGGCGCAGTCGCTCAAGGACGAGTTCATGACCGCGATCGACGCGACGCCGACGCGTTCCACAAGGTCATGGACGGCTTCGAGATGCCCAAGGCGACGGACGAGCAGGAGGCTGCTCGCATGCAGGTGATCCAGGAGGGGATGAAGCAGGCGACGCTCGTGCCGTTCCGGTGCTCAAGAGGGTGCCTCGCACGCTCGCGCTTGCGCAGTTCGTGGCCGAGAAGGGCAACAAGAACTCGGCGTCGGACGCGGGCGTTGCCGCGCTGTCGCCGCGCATGGCTGCGGAAGGTGCGTGGCTCAACGAGCTACTTCTGCGCGCAGCAATACGACTTCACGAAGCCCTCGTCCTTGTCGATCACGCAGTCCTGGCTGCTGGACGGCTCGGCCTCGCAGCACGTGATCCAGTACGGCCTGTCGGGATCGTCCTGCTTGCATCCCTCGGAAAAGAACTCGTCGTAAATGCACTTGCCGGACTGGCCCATGCACTGATCCGCGCCGCCCGCTCCGCCCTGATTGCTTGCACCACCCTGGTTCGCGGAGCCGCCCTGGCTCGACGAGCCGCCCTGGTTGGAGGAACCCCCCTGGCCGCCGCTCGACCCGCCCGCTCCCGACGAAGTGAGGCAGTTCTGCATCGCGCCCATGTCGCACGGCGCTGCCTCGAGGCACTCGGCCTGGGCCTCGGTCAGCGTGGCGCACGCCTGGGTGCAGATCGCGGTGGGGTACTGGCACTTGTTCGCGACAGCCTCACAGCGCGTCTGGCAGTTGGCGGCGAGGCCGTTGCCTCCGCCTCCCACGCCCGCCGCCGTTCCGCCCGCTCCCGAAGAGGGAGTGCCCTCGGAGTCGTCACCGCCGCAATGCAGACACGCGAGAGCCGCGAGGACGCCTGCGCCCAACAAGACCGCGAAGGATTTCGCCATGCCGCGAGGCTACCAGCCTCTGGTGCAGACTGCCACTTCGGGGCAGTCGCTCGAGAAGTGAATTCGAAAGCAAGCGGCGGAAGCCGGGGGCGTGTAGCGGGCGCAAACGCCTGAGGTCCCCGAGCCCCCCCCGCCTCGAGCC
>CAYMUE010000377.1:0-2975 GCA_964393505.1 uncultured Polyangiaceae bacterium | reverse complement strand
GCAAGGAAGACGACATCGAGGTCGGGCTGATCTACTTCGGAGCCCGGTATCTGAACCCGCAGCTTGGCAGGTGGATCTCGGCTGACCCGCTGGCGGTGCATGCGCCGGGGGAAGCGGACCTGAACCTGTACGCCTACGTCCACGGCAAGGTGCTGAGTGCGGTGGATCCGGTGGGGTTGGATATTCAGCTCGCTGCGAGGTTGAACGCCGATGAGCGAGCGGAAGTCCTGGGGAAGATTCAGCAGCTAACGGGCGACGCGCTCAGACTAACGCAGTCCAAGGACGGTACGTTCCACGTCGTGATAGACAAGCGGTCCACGGATGGTCGTGACAGACCCTCTGGCACGGGGCTCATTCGAGATCTCGTCAGCCACAGCGGAAAGGTACGTGTTGATATCGTCCGGTCAGACGAGTCCAATGGCTTCTACACCCAGTCAGGCCACAGGGCAGAGAACAGGATGGTCAACGGGAGACGGCAACGGAACTCGGAAGTCAAGCTTGACATGACAGTAAAGGCAAGAACCTACAACAGAGACAGGAGCGTTGGCCCAGTGTGCACTCCCGGGGACGTGCCGGATTCGATCTCGTTGGGCCATGAGCTGATCCACGCCCAACGGAATCTTCATGGGCAATTCAAGGGTGCTAACGGGTCGGTGGTTCTCACGCATAATCGGGGAGGTCAGGAGACAAGCGAGAAGGTTTCTCGGGAGGAGGCCGAGACGGTTGGTCTCGTGAGAGGAGCTCCTGGAATGGCTACGGAGAACAAGCTTCGACGGGACCAGGGGCTTCCCGAACGTGCGGCCTACAGTCCGCCGGATACCCACGTGGCGGACCCGAATGTCTGGCCAGTTGGCGAACCCCACATCCCACAGGGGCAAAACACAAGCCCAGATCCCCAGAAGAAATGAAGAGCTTGTCTCCCATTACCTCGGTCTGCGCCCTTCTCGCCCTTGCGCCGTCCACGTGGTCCTGTCGAAGTGGCCCGGACGATGGCATGGCACTTCTGCTTCTGTGGAGTGCCAAGCCTCCGCACGCCACCTATTGCTCGACACCATTGCGGGTAGCGGAAGATAATACGATTGTCCCCGGTGGCTTGAGCAAAGAATGTCTCTCGGCGCTGTCTAGTGGGAAGTACGTTCGAATCGCGTGCAAAGAGCCACCGGAAGACGTGAACTGGCACTGTCCTTATGACGTGTTCTCAACAACAGTGTCCAGAGTCGTCGATGGCAGACTCCAAGTGCAATGCGGGAAATCGACACCGATTGTCGTCGGAGTCGAAACGAGAGAAGGGAATCGCGCTACCATTCACTATCGCTGGGATGTCAGAGTCGAGCCGGAAGTGAGTGAGGCGCTACGGGACTGCAATCCCGTTCCCGTGGCCGAGGAACCACCTGGAGTCGTGGAAGTCGAGCGCGTTGAGGGGGCATGGAGGGGGCGATGACGATCTGTTCCGTTCCGCCAGGGCTTCCTGGTGC
This sequence comes from uncultured Polyangiaceae bacterium, assembly GCA_964393505.1. Classification (GTDB taxonomy): domain Bacteria; phylum Myxococcota_A; class Polyangia; order Polyangiales; family Polyangiaceae; genus JACRCQ01. The sequence continues at coordinate 1,500 of CAYMUE010000377.1, read as the reverse complement.
CCCGAAGGTCTCATCTTGGTGAACCCGACGAACGGGCGACATCGCTGCCCTCGCCTCCTCACCCCAGGCCGGGCCGTAAGGCACAGGTGTCCGCGGTTATCGCGCCACCCGCACAACATCCCCGCCGCACCCCGCCCGTGACAGGTGCCCGGCTGCGGGCGGGCTCTCTGGCCTGAGATCACGCCGCCGCCATCTTCGCGATCTGACACGGCACGAACGGCTTGCCCGCTCGGGAAACGTGCCCCGCATGGGCAAGCTCTGAAGCCACGGCACGAAGGCTCATCCCCTGCTCGCGCAGGGAGCGGGCCAGCTCGACAGCGGCCAGCTCGGCGGCGATGGCTTCGAGCTTCCCAGTGTCGTCCAGCTTGTACCCAAACCGCACCTTGCCGCTCGTGTACTCGCCCCTGGAAGCCATGTGCTTCATCGCCATCGACGTGCGCTCCCTGATCTGGTTGCGCTCCAGCTCGGCAGCCCCGGCCATGACGGTCAGGAAGAACCTGCCCATCGCAGAAGACGTATCGACGGCGGTGCCGCCGAGATCGACGAGATGGAGCGCCACCCCGGCCTTGTCCCATCCCGAGATCACGGTGAGGCAGTCGGCACAATTCCTGAATAGCCTGTCGAGCTTCAGGGCCACCACGGCGTTGACCTTGCGGGCGCGAACCAGTTCGAGAACACGCCGTCCGCCCTCCCTCGCTGCCAGGGGCTTTCCGGCGCTGACCCCGGCGTCGATGATGACCTCGACCAGCTCCAGCCCGCGCATGGCGCAGTAGGCCCGGATGCGGGCTTCCTGAGCTTCGAGCGAGACGCCCTCGTTGGCCTGCTCTTCGGTTGAGACCCGGACATAGGCGACAATGACTGCGCGGTCGGAGACCTTCCGGTTCCGGTGGTGTGCCATGCTGGTGCTACAGTCGGAACCGGCTTCCGATCAGCCGAAATCGTATGCGAGCATCCGCGAGCATACGGAAGGGCGCGGTAGGTCATGTCGACCCCGTCGCGCACCACGGAAGCCCCCGAAGGGGGCTTCGGTCCCCGATCGACTGGTGCGGTCCAGCCGTCGGCCTCGGCCGGCGGCGATCGAAACGCCGTCGACGATCCCGTCGCGTCCCGTCGTCTCGTCCCCCGCGCCGCGACGGCAGCGGCTTGCGCCGACCGCGGATCAATGCTGTCGTCCGCCATCGCAGAGAGCCGGTGGTCTCATGAGCCCCATGCCCGCGCGAAACAAGGGATTGCAGAAGATGAGTCCAAGCATGCACCGCTTCCGCCGGCATGCCGCCCCCCCGGCCCTCCTGGTCCTCGCCGCCTTCCTGCTGTCCATGACCCCGCGGCGCGCGAAGGCCGACAACGATCCGCCTCCCCAACCCGCCGCGGAGTCCGCCCCGCAATCCGCAACGGCCGCCGCGGCGGAAGACGAGATCCAATCGGCCTCCTCCTCCCCCGCCACACCCGATCCCGATCCCGAACCCGGTCCGGCGATCGGCGCGCAGGGCCAGTTCATGT
>CAYMUE010000376.1:0-3032 GCA_964393505.1 uncultured Polyangiaceae bacterium | reverse complement strand
TGGGTGAGCTGCGGGTCACCGGGGCGGCCATCGGCTCGCTGCGTCTGGCCGCGGCGCGCGACGGCAGCGGTTGGGATCTCGGTGCGAGCTGGAAACCCGCGTCCCCGTGAGAGGCGCCAGGTGTGCCTCGCCCGTCAAGGCAGGGTCTTGACATGTCCTGACCGGCAACCACGAACCCAGGAGGGGGGATCACATGTTCGCACCCAAGAAGATCCTGGTTCCGACGGACTTCACGCGGGAGTCGGACAGGGCGTTGAGCGAAGCGGTGGACATCGCGAAGGCGTTTCGCTCGAAGGTGCTTCTGATCCACGTGGATCGCCGGATCCAGGAGGTGGGCGTCGACATGGCCCTGAGCCCGGAGCTGGCCAAGGAGCTCTCGGAGCGGGACACGGAGGCCGCGCGGGCGAAGATGCGCGCGCAGGTCCGGAGGATCGCCCTGGAGACAGATGTCGTGGTGCAGATGGCGGAGCGGCACGGCACCACGCACGAGGAGATCCTTCGCTACGCGCAGGAGAACGAGGTCGAGCTCATCGTGCTCGATCCGCACGCCAAGAAGGGGTTGCTCAAAACCCTCCTGAGAGGAGGAGTGACGGACAAGGTCGCTCACAGAGCCCTGTGCCCGGTGCTCATCCTGCATTGAGCGGGTATCGCGGGGCGCTCGCTACGGCCCTGTCGCTCGCGTAGCAAGCTGCTTCCTCGACTCGTCTTCCACGCGTGGGGAGTGCGCTCCGCACGACTCCATCCCCGCGAGCTCCTCGGCCGAAGCGGGGTAGAACCCGAACTCCTGCAGCACGCGCAGCTTGGGACGGATGTTGGTCTCGAGGTCGAGGTGGAAGAAGCCCGGGAAGATGTCGGGGTGTTGGCGAACGAACTCGAACACCGCCGCATGCTCCGGACGAATCTCGATATGCGCCAGGCGGCTCACCTCGTGACCGGTCACCATGTACTCGGGCAACAGATCCGGTGCGAACTCCAGCTTTCGCGGATCGACATGGTCGCGATAGATCCGGGTCTGCGGCAGCAGGCAGAGCAGCGACGGGAGGATCCTCGCGCCCATCATGCGGAACGAGACCATCTGGAACACCGACTGGTAGAAGTCGTCGAGGGTCTCGAAGGGATAGCCCCACACGTAGAAGGCGTCCACGCGTCGGAAGATCCTGCAGGCGCGGCTCACGACATCGACGGCCTGGGCGGTGGTGAATCCCTTGCGCGTGAGCTCGAGTATCCGATCCGATCCGGACTCGATGCCAAAGCGGATCTCCACACAACCCGCGTCGGCCATCGCGTGCATCATGTCCTCGTCGGTGAGGTTCACGCGGCCGAACGCTTTCCACATCACCGACACGCCGGAGCGACGAAGGGCGTCGCAGAACCGCATCACCCGGTCGTGGCCCGTCAGGAAGAACTCGTCCTGGAAGAGAACCAGATCGGCCCCGGCCTTGTCGTGGAGCATCCGGATCTCCTCCACGATCGCCTCGGGGGATCGGTGGAAGGACTGCAGGTCCCAGATCGGCGCGACGGAGCAGAAGGTGCAGGGGTAGGGGCACCCGCGGCTCGTGATCATTCCGAATCCGGAATAGCGCCGCAGATCGATGTGGTGGAATGCGGGAGGAGTGATCGAGTCGAGATCCTCGATGCGGGGCGGCCGGTCGTTGTGGCGAATGACACCGTTCGATCGGTAGCTGATCCCGGGCACCTGCTCTACGCCGGTCCCGTGCTTCAGGGCGTGGAGCAGCAGCGGCGCGCTGCGCTCCGACTCGCCGCGCACGATGATGTCGACCCAGGGAAACCGCTCGAGGATGTGGCTCTCGACCGACTTGGGGCCCACACCTGCCAGCAGCAGCGTGGTCCCGGGGTGCGCCCGCTTGAAGTCGCGCATCGCGAGCAGCGTGAAGGGCAGCAGATTCGCCATGCATGAGAACCCCACGACCGGCGCCGGATCACGCAGAAACCGCAGGATCTCCTCGCTGCTGAAGAGCTCCTCGGCCTCGTGGAGCTGGTAGTCCCGGAAGTCGACCTCGAAGCCCGCGTCCTCCAGCGCCGCAGTGACGTACAACGGCCCCAGGGGCAGGTGCCGCTCGCGCTCCACCGTGTCGAAGTAGCGCACGAACAGCATGTTCAGATTCAGGATCGTGATGTCGGCCATGAGAAGAGCTGCCGCTAGGATTGCCCTCGATCCGCAGAAGCGATCGCGATCGGAAACCTCACTCCCCGGGATCGCGCTCCGGGGGTATGTCGGGACGGATTCCCCGCGTCGGCTGCGCCGTCGTGGTGGTCGTGGGAGATGGCACCGAGTCGGGACGCACTCCGCCGGGCGCCATGTGGTTGTAATCGGGGCGCGGCGGCGGCGGCTCCGGCGCTGCGCCCCCTTCGGTCTGCATCTCGTTATGGTCCGGTCGCGGAGGCGGCTCGTCGGGCGGAGGCACGGCGTAGCGCGTGGGGTTGGGTGGGGGCTCGACCGGCGGAGGCGATGGCTCCGACGTCTTGGAACACCCGGCCAGGGAGCCTTCGAGGGCGGCTCCACCGAGGAGCACTACGGCGGTCGCGGCGGTCTGGCGCAGGAAGTCGCGTCGCGGCGATGACGGCGCGGGGAGGTGATCGATCATCGCTCCGAGCTGCGCCGCGGGAATGGCAGCGAGGATACGTTGCTCGGACGGGGTCAGCGCCACGCCGGCTGCTTCGGCGATGGTGGCGCGCCGCTCGAGGAGCTCGGAGCGGAAGCTCGCATCCACCGACGCGAGGCGCAGCAGGGTCTGCATGCCGGTGGGGACCGCAGGGGTCGCAGCGCCGTCCTCCGGCGGGCGCCCTCCCACGATGGTAGTGCGGGGCGAAGGCACGCTGTCGCCTGGTTCGTCATCGCCGAACATTCTGGACTGGCCCACGGTGTCCTCCCGGCGTGAGTGGAGCAGCAGCGAGGATCGCCGGGGCGGAGCCGATGCGCAAGGGGGCGAGGCGTGGGGCCCGGGATGGCGGCACGGGACCGATTGACACCGCGCGTCAAGGCCGCATAGCCTGCCGAAATCGTGGCACAG
>CAYMUE010000375.1:0-3035 GCA_964393505.1 uncultured Polyangiaceae bacterium | reverse complement strand
TGGGTGAGCTGCGGGTCACCGGGGCGGCCATCGGCTCGCTGCGTCTGGCCGCGGCCCGCGACGGCAGCGGTTGGGATCTCGGTGCGAGCTGGAAACCTGCGTCCCAGTGAGAGGCGCCCGGCGTGCCTGGCCCGTCGAGGCGGGGTCTTGACATGTCCTGACCGGCAACCACGAACCCAGGAAGGGGGGGATACCATGTTCGCACCCAAGAAAATCCTGGTTCCGACGGACTTCACGCGGGAGTCCGACAGGGCGTTGAGCGAGGCAGTGGACATCGCGAAGGCGTTCCGCTCCAAGGTGCTTCTGATCCACGTGGATCGCCGGATCCAGGAGGTGGGGGTCGACATGGCCCTGAGCCCGGAGCTGGCCAAGGAGCTCTCGGAGCGGGACACGGAGGCCGCGCGGGCGAAGATGCGCGCGCAGGTCCGGAGGATCGCCCTGGAGACAGATGTCGTGGTGCAGATGGCGGAGCGGCACGGCACCACGCACGAGGAGATCCTTCGCTACGCGCAGGAGAACGAGGTCGAGCTCATCGTGCTCGATCCGCACGCCAAGAAGGGGTTGCTCAAAACCCTCCTGAGAGGAGGAGTGACGGACAAGGTCGCTCACAGAGCCCTGTGCCCGGTGCTCATCCTGCATTGAGCGGGTATCGCGGGGCGCTCGCTACGGCCCTGTCGCTCGCGTAGCAAGCTGCTTCCTCGACTCGTCTTCCACGCGTGGGGAGTGCGCTCCGCACGACTCCATCCCCGCGAGCTCCTCGGCCGAAGCGGGGTAGAACCCGAACTCCTGCAGCACGCGCAGCTTGGGACGGATGTTGGTCTCGAGGTCGAGGTGGAAGAAGCCCGGGAAGATGTCGGGGTGTTGGCGAACGAACTCGAACACCGCCGCATGCTCCGGACGAATCTCGATATGCGCCAGGCGGCTCACCTCGTGACCGGTCACCATGTACTCGGGCAACAGATCCGGTGCGAACTCCAGCTTTCGCGGATCGACATGGTCGCGATAGATCCGGGTCTGCGGCAGCAGGCAGAGCAGCGACGGGAGGATCCTCGCGCCCATCATGCGGAACGAGACCATCTGGAACACCGACTGGTAGAAGTCGTCGAGGGTCTCGAAGGGATAGCCCCACACGTAGAAGGCGTCCACGCGTCGGAAGATCCTGCAGGCGCGGCTCACGACATCGACGGCCTGGGCGGTGGTGAATCCCTTGCGCGTGAGCTCGAGTATCCGATCCGATCCGGACTCGATGCCAAAGCGGATCTCCACACAACCCGCGTCGGCCATCGCGTGCATCATGTCCTCGTCGGTGAGGTTCACGCGGCCGAACGCTTTCCACATCACCGACACGCCGGAGCGACGAAGGGCGTCGCAGAACCGCATCACCCGGTCGTGGCCCGTCAGGAAGAACTCGTCCTGGAAGAGAACCAGATCGGCCCCGGCCTTGTCGTGGAGCATCCGGATCTCCTCCACGATCGCCTCGGGGGATCGGTGGAAGGACTGCAGGTCCCAGATCGGCGCGACGGAGCAGAAGGTGCAGGGGTAGGGGCACCCGCGGCTGGTGATCATCCCGAATCCGGAATAGCGCCGCAGATCGATGTGGTGGAATGCGGGGGGAGTGATCGAGTCGAGATCTTCGATGCGGGGCGGGCGGTCGTTGTGGCGAATGACGCCGTTCGATCGATAGCTGATCCCGGGCACCCGCTCGAGGCCGGTCTTGTGCTTCAGGGCGTGGAGCAGCAGCGGGGCGCTGCGCTCCGACTCGCCGCGCACGATGATGTCGACCCAGGGGAACCGCTCGAGGATGTGGCTCTCGACCGACTTGGGGCCCACACCTGCCAGCAGCAGCGTGGTCCCGGGGTGCGCCCGCTTGAAGTCGCGCATCGCGAGCAGCGTGAAGGGCAGCAGATTCGCCATGCATGAGAACCCCACGACCGGCGCCGGATCACGCAGAAACCGCAGGATCTCCTCGCTGCTGAAGAGCTCCTCGGCCTCGTGGAGCTGGTAGTCCCGGAAGTCGACCTCGAAGCCCGCGTCCTCCAGCGCCGCAGTGACGTACAACGGCCCCAGGGGCAGGTGCCGCTCGCGCTCCACCGTGTCGAAGTAGCGCACGAACAGCATGTTCAGATTCAGGATCGTGATGTCGGCCATGAGATGAGCTGCCGGTAGGATTGCCATCGATCCGCAGAAGCGATCGCGACCGGAGACCTCACTCCCCGGGGTCGCGCTCCGGGGGTATGTCGGGACGAATTCCCCGCGTCGGTTGCGCTGTCGAGGTGGTCGTGGGAGAAGGCACCGAGTCGGGACGCACTCCGCCGGGCGCCATGTGATTGTAGTCGGGGCGCGGTGGCGGCGGCTCCGGTGCTGCACCCCCTTCGGTCTGCATCTCGTTGTAGTCCGGTCGCGGTGGCGGCTCGTCGGGCGGTGGCGCCGCGTAGCGCGTGGGGTTGGGCGGGGACTCGACGGGGGGAGGCGATGGCTCCGGTGTCTTGGAACACCCGGCCAGGGAGCCTTCGAGGGCGGCTCCACCGAGGAGCACCACGGCGGTCGCGGCGGTCTGGCGCAGGAAGTCGCGTCGCGGCGATGACGGGGCGGGGAGGTGATCGATCATCGCTCCGAGCTGCGCAGCGGGAATGGCAGCGAGGATGCGTTGCTCCGAAGGGGTCAGCGACACGCCGGCTGCTTCGGCGATGGCGGCCCGTCGCTCCAGGAGCTCCGTGCGGAAGCTCGCATCCACGGACGCGAGGCGCAGCAGGGTCTGCATGCCGGTGGGGACCGCAGGGGTCGCGGCGCCGTCCTCGGGCGGGCGCCCCCCCACGATCGTGGTTCGGGGCGACGGCACGCTGTCGCCCGGTTCGTCATCGCCGAACATTCTGGACTGGCCCACGGTGTCCTCCCGGCGCGAAGTGGAGCAGCGACGAGGATCGCCGGGGCGGGGCCGATGCGCAAGGGGGGCGGGCGTGGGGCCGGGGAGCGCGGTGCCGGACCGATTGACACCGCGCGTCAAGGCCGCATAGCCTGCCGAAATCGTGGCACAG
>CAYMUE010000374.1:0-3057 GCA_964393505.1 uncultured Polyangiaceae bacterium | reverse complement strand
TCCGCTTCCGGGTAGGTCGTCGGCGGAGCGAACGACGTGGCCGCTCCCGTGCCTGAGGCGAGTTGCGTGTCTTGGCCCTCGGTGCCCCGGTTGTCGAGGCATCCGGTGGAAATGTCTTCGGACAGGGGAACGGGCCGGCGACTTCGCCTATGCCCCCCACAGCAGAGAGCCGAGCGTCGAGGCGCGCTGCACCGTGCGACCGAGTGCCTCGCGCAGCACCTCACGGGTGCCCGCGAGGCTGACATGCTTGCGTGAGCGGGTGACCGCCGTGTAGACGAGCTCGCGCGTGAGGATGCGCGACGCTCTCGCGGGGAGCACGATCATGGTGTGCTTGAACTGCGATCCCTGGCTCTTGTGGATCGTCATCGCGAACACGGTCTCGTGAGGCGGCATGGCCGGGAGGTCGAGGTACTCGACAGCCGTGCCTTCGCGTCCGGGGAACGCGACGCGCGCGGTTCGACGGCCGGGGGCCGGGGCGACCACGATGCCGACGTCGCCATTCATTCGCTGGACGTCGTAGCGGTTCTCGGTGACGATCACCGGCCTGCCCACGAAGTCGTGCGGAAGCGCTGGAGCGCGCATCCAGTCCTCGGGGGTCCCTGCGGCGGCATCACCCCCGAGTAGCCTCGAGGCGATCGCCCTGCCGATCAGATCGTTGAGCCCCTCGACGCCGAGGGCGCCACGGCGGTGCGCGGCGAGCACGCGGAAGTCCTCGAGCATGGCGAGCAGCGCGACGTGGTTGCATTCCGTGTTCCGCGCCGCGCGGACGATCGGGAGCCATCCGTCGACCATTTCTTTCGCCGCTGCGGCCGTCACCTTCGCCGATTCCGTCGCGGCGCCTTGCTCCTTGCGGACATCGTGGTGGAAGAAGGTCAGATCCCCGAACCCCTCGCGTTCCGCCGAAGAGGTGGCCGTGAGCAGGAGGGTGGCTCGGTCCAGAAGCGCGTCGCGCGCTCTCGTCGACTCCGCTTCCGGGGACGTAGTGCGCTGCGCGCGGGCGATGGAATCCATCACCGCCCAGACGCCGCTGTGCGCTTCGGCTCTGTGGCTCGTGAGCAGTTGCACGACGCCGTCGGCCAGCGCGGGCGCCTGCTCGACGGCTTTGCCCGCGAGCTGGGCCGAGGGATCGATCTCGCGGAGCTTGTCCGCCATCCTGCTTCCGAATCGCATCCCGGTCGGTCCGGCGTCGCGGGTCAGGTCTGCCAGCACCGTGCCCGCAGCGACGCTTGCGAGTTGGTCCCGGTCTCCGAGCAGGATGAGCCGGGCGTCGGGACGCACGGCTTCGACGAGCCTGCGCATCAGCGCGAGGTCGATCATCGACGCCTCGTCGACGAGCACGATGTCGTGAGGCAGGTGGCTCGCGCCGCTGCGGCCGGGCCTGACCTGGTTCAGCAGGCGGTGCAGCGTGCTGGGGCGAAGCGACTTGAGCCATTCGCACGCAGCCTTGCCCGCCTGCTCCTGCAGGGCATCCACGCCTTCGCGGATCGCTTCTTCCATGCGCGTGGCCGCCTTGCCCGTGGGCGCGGCGAGGGCGACGAGCGGAGCGATCCCGGAGAAGTCCGCGGAGTCGGTGGCGCCATGAGCTGCCCGCCACTGTGCGAAGAGCAACGCGAGCACCTTGCGCACCGTGGTGGTCTTCCCGGTTCCCGGACCGCCCGAGATCACCGAGAGCGGTCGAAGGACCGCCACCATCGCGGCCAGGCGTTGCTCGGGGTCAGCCGACGCTCCGAACAGCGCATCGAGTCCCTTCCGCAGCAGCGTGACGTCGATGGGCCTTCCCGACTCCCCCGGGCGCGGAGTGACGAGCGCTTCCTCGAGCCTGGCCCGCTCGAGCAACCGATCGCGGATCGCGAGCTGGTGGCGCCACCAGCGTTCGGCGATGAGGATCTTCTCGTGCATCACGAAGGGGCGTCGCGCCGGGGTCCCGCCCGCATCGTCGATCACCTGCACGAGCCCGCACGAGCAGGTGTCGTCGAACCATCGCGTCGCGTTCTCGGGCCACGGGAAGTCCACGCGCTCGGGCGCGTCGCCGTCGATGTCGGCCGGGGTTTCCACGACGACGGTGCCAGCGACGCTGTGCAGCTCGACGCCGACGTGGCCGTGTCGGGGTGCGCGGATCGCGAGGGCGAGGGCGAGCTGGACTTCGGGAGAGGGGCGACCGAAGGCCCCGGCGATCAGATCGACCGCGTGCACGTCGACGAGCTCGAGCACGCCGTGCTCGACGAAGGGAGCTGCGAGCGACGCGAAGCCGGCGTCGTGGAGGAAGCGGAGCCCAGGGGAAAGGGGGATGGTGGTCATGGATTCCTCCAGGGGCTCAGGGCCTCGGAGAGGGATTCGATGAGATCGTCGTCGGGGCGGAGGAAGTACACCCCGCGGGAGTGGCCGTCGGGGGTGGCGGTCCCGGGCCCCCCCATGCCTCGCACGAACAAGTACAGGGCGCCGCCCACGTCCTTTTCGTAGCGGTAGCCGGGGAGCCGCGACTTCAGCATGCGGTGCAATGCGACCAGGTACAGGTGGAGTTGCAGATAGTACGCATGACGATCCATTTCCGCCTGCATCGGTCCGACCTCGTAGCAGGCGGGGACCGAGATGCGTTCGCGCACACCGGGGGGAGGCTGGACGGAGATGCGGTTCGTCTTGTAGTCCGCGACGTACCAGCGACCGTCGGCGGAGCATTGGAACGCCAGGTCGATGCTCCCGGTGAGCATTCCCGCGAGCCGCTGCTCGTCGAGGTTGCCGAGTCGGCCGCGGAACTCCTCCGGCAGATCGGGGTTCGCACGGATGGCCGCGGCGATCCCCTTGCCCGGGACCGCGTGGCCCTCCTCGTCTCTCACCGGGAGATCGAAGGAGAGCTCGTCGAGGCGCGAAGCGCAGCCGACGTCCTTCAGCCCGAAATCGCCGAAAGCGCCGCGAAAGGGAGTCTGCACGATGCCCGGCAGGTGCTCGGCGAGCAGCGCATGCTGCTTGGGATCGGTGATCCCCATGCGGCGTCCGAGGGCTTCGACCAGCGCCGCGAGCTCCCGCTTCGCGCCGTCGCGCTCGCGCAGGGTAGTGAAG
>CAYMUE010000373.1:0-3078 GCA_964393505.1 uncultured Polyangiaceae bacterium | reverse complement strand
CTGCGATCGACGGGCTGCTCGCCGAGATCTAGGCGAGGAATGCCTCGCTGACCGAGGCGGACGCGTCCCTGCGCGAGGTGCTCCATGCGGCGAGCATCACTCCGGTCGTGCTGCCCGCCGCGCCGGTCGATCCGACGACGGCGCAGGTCGCGCGGTGGTTGATCGCCGAGGATGCGGCATGATCGGCCGCGCAGCCACGACTCGCGGTGTGCGTGCGGCAGGCGGCAAGCAGCCCGAGGTGATCGTGTGCGCCGGCGGAGGCGGAGTGGGCAAGACCACGACCGCCGCGGCGCTCGCCCTGGCGCTCGCGCGTCGAGGGAAGAAGACCCTGGTCGTGACAGTGGATCCGGCGCGTCGTCTCGCGGACGCCATGGAGACCGCGATCGGCTCGACCCCTCAGCGCGTTCCCCTCGCGATGGGCGGCGACGGGGAGCTGTACGCGTTGATGCCCGATCCGCGCGAAGCGATGCCGACCTTCGTGGAGCACCTGTTCGAGGGGCAGGCTCCTGCGCTGACACGGCTCGTCGCGAATCCGATCTACGCTGCGATGGCCGACGCGGCCGCCGGAGTGCACGAGCTGGTGAGCGTGATGCTGGTGGCGCGCGCGGTCGACGACATCCCGCTCGATTGCGTGGTGGTGGACACCGCGCCGTCGCGCTATGCGCTTGATCTGGTGTCGTATCCCGGGCAGCTCGCGGCGCTGTTCGAAGGGCGCGCGGTGGCCTGGTTCGGAAGCCTCGCGCAGCGCGCCGGGGAAGACGCGGACGACAAGCCGGTGGAGCAGGCCTCCGCAGGTGCGGGGAGCGCGGTGATCGCATGGGGGCGCAGGCGGGTCGAAGGTGCGCTCGGACGCGTCCTGGGGGTGCGCGCCATCACCGACGTCGCGAACCTGTTCATCGAGCTGGCCCGGGTGCGGGAGCGCTTCGCGCTCCTCGCGAGGCAAGCCGAGGAGCTGCTGCTCGGCGAGTCGACGCGGTTCGTTCTCGTGGCGGCACCGACGGGGTCCGCCGCGGCGGATCTGCTGTATCTCGCACGCAAGCTCGAGCGTCTGCACCGCCACCCGAGCGCGGTCCTGCTGAATCGCGCCGACGAAGGCGCGCCCGCGTGGGTCACCGAAGTCCGCGACCACCCTTCGGCGACCCCTGCGCTCATCGCCGCGATCCGGCAGCTCGAGGAGGAGCGGACCGCGCGCACGCGCGCCGCCGACGCGCTCGTCGACGAGGTTCGTCGGAAGATGCCCGCGGTGAGGCAGCATCGATTGCCGACCATCGCCGCCGATCACCCAGCAGCCATCGTGAGGGCGCTTGCAGAGCACCTCGCCGCATTCGGAGAATGAGCCATGCCCACGACCGCCGAGTCCCTGTCGGAAGAGGAGAGGATTTCCCGGCTGCGCGCCATGGTGGGACAGCCAGACTGCGACGTCACGGCGTTCACCACCGCGATTCGCGGCGTCGTGTTCCGCAGCTACGACCGGTTCGTTCTGCCCGTCGTGCGGGCCACGTGGCCCGAGGTGCTCGACCAGAAGTTCGGCAGGAAGCTGCGTTTCCTGTCGTGCAATCTGTACGCGTCGGCGCCCTATACCGTGCTGTTCTGCTCGCGACGCAAGCCGCTTCCGATCGCGGTCGCCGCGAGGGCAGGGGATCTGCTGCACCTGCCGGGGCCGGCCCTGAGCCGCGCCGGAGCCGTCGCGGTGGAAGCTCTCGGCCGCCTCGCGCTCGCCACCGAACACCGCCGCATCATCCTCATCGCGGCCTTCATCGCTGCGATCGATCACGCCTTCGATCACTGCATGGACGGCATCGAGCCCGCGGAGCGGGAGCGACGCATCAAGGGGCTCCTCGCCGGGACCTGGAACCCGTCCGAGGAAACGCTCCACGCGCGCCGGGCCCCGCTCGCCCTCACCCGCGCGCTGCAGCTCGCCATGGCCGACGGGATCGAGGGGGAGGACAAGGTCGTGTACGAGGCGGCGCTGGCTCGCGTGATCGAGTGGGTCGAGTCCGAGGTCAAGGGGATGACCGGCGTGCCCGATCCGCGCGGGCTGGGACATCGTCTCGCGGGTGTGGAAGGCACGATCGACGGCCTCATCTTCCCGGTGCATCGGTATGCGGGGGAGCCGGCGCGTCGGTGGATGTACGACGTCTCGATCTACACGCAGATGATCGACGATTGGATCGACTACGCCGACGACGCGCGGGATGTGAGGACGACCCCGGTGCTGACCGGGACCTGGACGTTCGAGGTGATCGAGGCGAAGTGGCGCGAGACCGTCGCCGGGATCGAGGCGCTGGCCCGCGACGGCGGGGCGAAAGGCGATCGCTACGTGGGATTCGTCCGCGACGCCTACGTCACGATGATGACCGAGGTGATGGAAGCGATGATCACGGGGCTGGCGGCGTAGCGTCGGGGGTGGGCAGAGGCTCCGCAGGGCGGGTCAGTCCCAGGGGAAGCGGTGCGGGAGGGAGTACCACTTGCGCAGGGTCTCCATGTCCTTCTGCAGCGCCTTGGGGACAGGGCAGCCGCGGGTCTTGCGGATCTCCCAGGCGATGTGTTCCTTCTCGCCGGGAGTGAAGATCTGATCGTGGCCGCGGGCCTTCCTGCTGGCGCGGAGCTGACGCAGGATATCCCCGGAAATCGCCTTGAAACGCGCGAGATCGATGAACTCCTCGACGTTGACGGCGAGGAAGAAGTGCCCGAGCGGGTACGGGATCTTCAGGTGGTTCTCGTCAAAGCCGTTGAGCATCTTCAGGTACGCACCGTCCTGCAGCGCCGCCGACAGGATCTCCACCACCGTCGCGTAGCCGTAGCCCTTGTGCCCACCGTCCTCGTCGCCAATGCCACCCAGCGGCGTCAGCGCCGCACGCCCACGGGTCAGATCCACCAGCGCCTGCACCGCGTCCGTCGTCGTCCCGCCGTCCTCGTCCACCACCCAGCCCCGCGGCATCGGCTTGCCCGCACGGGCGTAGACCTCGATCTTCCCGCGCTGCGCGATCGACGTCGCGCAGTCGATCACGAACGGGAACGGATCGTCCGTCGGGATCCCGATCGTGAGCGGGTTGGTGCCGAGCATGTTCTCCACGC
>CAYMUE010000372.1:0-3083 GCA_964393505.1 uncultured Polyangiaceae bacterium | reverse complement strand
CCGCACGACGTCACGCAGCGAGGCGCGAATGTCCTTGGCGATCGCCTCGACCGGGCGGTGCTCCACGATCTCGAGGTTCGACAGGAGCTCCGCGACCCTGCGGTCGTAGTCCGCCGCCCCGCCGAGCAGAGGTACTTCGAGGCGCACAGGCTCGCCGTCGAGCTCCAGGGAGAACAGGGCCCACCTTTCGGTCGTGCCGGCCCCTGTCCAGCCCGATGCGCGCAGGTACGCGATCAACTCCGCAGGCAAGGGGGGCATCACGGCAGGCCTCCTGATGCTACGCGTTCCATGATGGAGCTTGCCTGGGCGGGGTCGAAGACCTGGGCAAGGGGCAGCTCAACGCGGATCTTCGTCTTGTTGGCCGACGCGGCTTCGCCTCGAAGGGACCGCCAGTAGCCGCATCGTCGCAAGACCAGTTGCTCGGTGGTGTGGCTCAGCCATTCCGCAGGTTCCCTGGGCACGCACACCACGATGAGGATCCTCGGCAGCTGAAGGTTCTCTGCTCGCAACAGATCGTAGGTCTTCACGTCGAGATCGTAGGGCCACGGGTCGTTGTCGACGAGCCCTCCCTTGGACTTGATCTGAATGTCGAGCCTCGGGGACTGGATGATCCCGCGTCTTCCACGCGCCATCATCGTGACATCGACGCCATCCATGTCGAAGGCGCGCGTCGCTTCCTGGAGGTAGAAGCCTGCCGCAGCCGCCACCGCACGCACGTATGCGACGGAGAATTCGCACTGCAGGCTGGCAAGGTCCTTCATGTCGTGCCTCGAAGCGTGGTGGTGGTCTGCCGACCGCCGATCCGGCCAGCATCGTACGCGATCCTGGCGCCCGGCTCCATGGCCGTCTCTCTTTCGGGCTCCATCGAGGCCCCGATGCCGGGGGCAGCGGCTCGGGCCCGGTGGCATCCCCGGCGCCAGCCCCGCAGGGCGTTGTCTCGGCGGTCACGGCCCCCGGCGTCTCCCCTTCTGCGACACCTGCTGTCGTTCTCGAGCATCGTCGCCAGGCTGCCGCCTTGATGCCGCGGGAAGAGAGGGTGTACGCTCGAGGTCCAGGAGTCGGTCATGACCAGGAGACGTCATTTGAATACCTGTTTGCTTGCGGTGCAATCGTGGCGAGGCAGGGCATCCGCGGCGGCGGTGGCGATAGCGTTGGCGCTGGTTTCGCGAACCGCGGGCGCGGATGCCGGGACGGATGCGGGGAGCGATGCCGGCACGCCCGCCAGCTGCGACCCTGCGACCTTGTGGTGCAGCAACGGCGCAACGAATCAGACCATCGCAAGCCAGCCGGGGCAGCCGCTGCCGGTCGGCATCGACACCGGATGGATGCCGTCGTGTCCCGACAAGTTGCAGCACAACTGCGGGAAGCAGCTGCAAGTCCGAGCCTGGCTGCAGTTGGCTCCGCTGCAGCCCACGCAGTCGGCGTGCTCGGTCACCATGCCGCTCACCGACACAAAGCTGGACGCGCGGTGGCCGACGGGAAACGGACTCGAGCTGACCACGCCGGTGGGTGCGCCCACCGGGACGTTCAAGGTGGTCCACGGTCTCATGGCGTCTTTCGCGTTCTGGATCGACACCTCCATCTTCACTGGCGAGGTGTCGATACCCGGCGACAAGCTCTTGTCCTTGGTTCCTGGAGGCCTGTTCAACTACTTCGCGGCCAATCAGACGAAGCTCGCCCCCTGGGGATTCGCGCAGACGCAGCTCGATGTGGCAGGAGGAACCCTGAGCAACAACCAACTGTTCGCGATCAGCCTCGCGGACCTCGGCAAGGTCGTCAACGTCAACAACACTGACGAGTACCTGGAGGGTTCTTTCAGCTTCAACGCGGTGACACACTCCACCTTCACATATCGAACCACGGAGGTACTCCCGATCGGCGCCACGGGCTCGATCGCGAGCCAGTCGGCCGGCACGCTGTACCCTGGCCCCTTCCTCGGGGCGGCTGACTTCCTGGTGAAGAGCAAGGGCGTGATGAGGTACTCGGGAGACGTGGAGGTGCTGCCGGTGATCCACATCACGAGCATCGCCGGGTTCGGGATCACACTCGACTTCCCCATCTCGGTGGGAATCAAGTTCCCCTACGATTCGTCCGACATCGAACTGGAGGCAGCGCTCGCGGACGTGCACATCCCGCTGCCCAACGCCTCACTCTCCTCGACGAACATCGCTTTCGGACCGGTCCCTTCAGGCACCCAGAGTGCCTCGCACGTGACCATCGCCAACACCGGCGAGCTCGGACTCCTCATCACGGGGCTCTCCAGCTCGGATCCGGACTTCGTCGTGTCGATGACCTCCACCATGGTCTCCCCTGGAGCTCTCCACGACGTGCCGATCGTCTTTCAGCCGCTCGGCCCCGGGCCTCGCGCCGGCACCGTCACCATCCACACCAACGATCCGGACTCCCCGTCATTCGCAGTGACCGTCGGGGGGGAGGGTGTCGGGCCATCGGACGCTGGGCCCGATGCGCTGATCGACGCTGCAGAAGTCCCTCTGGATGGCAGCTCGGACTCTCCCGCATCCGCGGACGCGTCAACGACTCCGGACGCGAGCGATCCTGGCCCCGCGGCGTGTGTAGCGGGCCAACAGGTTGCCTGCGCATGCCCGGGGAGCGGCGTGTCCGGCGCGCAGGTCTGCAAAGATGACGGCAGCGGGTTCGGCTCCTGTCAGGGGTGTCCGGATGCGGGGGAAGACGCCGACGCCCCCGCGGATGACGCGGGCGGCTGCGGTTGCAGCCAACCCGGCACCGTCCTCCGCTTCCATGGGCTCGGCGCGCTGGTGTTGGGAGGGCTCTTCGCCGTGGCGCATCGACGTCGTCCCGGGCGCGTCGCACGTTGTCGCAACGGCTTGTCATGATCTGCAGCCCCCGCGCCGGTGATGCGCCCCCCTTGAGCGACGGCGAGTCTTGATGTGGTCCCCCAACGTCGAATCCTTCGTCGCTGTCCGTGGTGATTCGGTTCCATGGTCGAATGGATGCCCGGGGCACACGGGGCTCGCCCCTCGCCCCTGGATTCCGCGCCTTCCGGGCACCGCCTCTCCCGCGGGTTTCTCCGCCTCGCGCCGGCCTTGTCCCCCCCCGCGCCA
>CAYMUE010000371.1:0-3116 GCA_964393505.1 uncultured Polyangiaceae bacterium | reverse complement strand
CCGCGCCTCCGGCCGCACCGCCGGTGCCCGCTGTCCCCGCGGCCCCACCGATCCCTGCGTTGCCGCCGGTCCCTGCCGTGCCCCCTTCGCCGCCTGCTCCGGACAACCCGCCCGCTCCCGCTGCACCGCCGAGCCCCGCGCTGCCGCCGTCCCCCGATGCTCCCGCATCGCCGGCTGCTCCGCCCGACGCGCCCGCCGCCCCGGCGCTCCCCGCCAGTCCTCCCGATCCCGCTGTCCCAGCGCTGCCCGCTTGTGCGTCCAGTCCCCCGTCCTGCGCGGTCCCCCCGCTGCCTGCCTTGCTCCCGCCGGTCCCGGACATCCCGGCGCCCCCTGCCGCGCCCCCCTTGCCCGCTCCCGCGTTGCCGCCTGCGTGCGCCTCAACACCCCCGTCATCCGCCGAGGTCCCGAGCCCCACGTCGTCGTCGCCGCCGCCGCCGCACGACACCACGAGGGCTCCCGCGGCGATCGCAAGTGCAAGACTGAAGGCTTTGTTCATCGGCAGGCCCTCCCTCGGATGGAGCAATCGATCGGCCCGATGGGCTTCTGAGGCGGTGATGCACTCACGGGCACACCGCGAACGCGTTTCGGATTGCGTCGAGACGCTGCTGGATTTCCGCTGTCGAGGTCGCGGGCAGGAACGCTCCGGTGCCGCCCGCGGCAGCGATCTGGTTCCAGTCCGTCGGCTGCCAGTCCGCGTCCCCTGCCGTCCCGATTCCGATCACGTAGGTAGGAATCTTCGGACTGCTGCTCGAGTAGGCCTGGGCCACACTCGCCGCGGCAGCGGTGGTGTCCGCTCCGGTACACGTGTTGGGGATTCCGTCGGTCATGAGCACGACGGCGACGCGGTGTCCGGAGCCCACCGCCTTGCTCTTGGCGTATTGCAGCGTCCCCTCGAGAGCGGGAGTCATGGGCGTGCCCCCCTCTGCGAGCTGTGCGTCGATGGCGCTGCCGATCGCGGAGATCTGGCCCGCCTGCGACAGGGGCGCGATGGGCACCTTGGGCTTGGCGTAGTCGGACGTGACGCAGGAGTCAGTGCCGTTGTAGTAGGAGAACTGACAGAAGCCGCTGACGCAGGTGGCGAAGAAGTCGTAGACAGTGCAATCAGTGGTGGTGGAGCAGGGTACGGGGCCCGTGGGGACGGGCATGAACTGCAGGCCTGCGCCGATGGAGGCGGAGGCGGGCTCTGCGAGGAATGTCTTAATGGCGGCTCGGGTGGCGTTCCAGCGGGTATCGGAGCCGAGGTTGACGCCCATGGATCCCGAGTGGTCGAGGAGGATGACGAGGTCGGCGGGAGCGCACGCCTTGCAGGTGCCCTGGCTGCAGCTCTGACCTGCGGGGCACGCGTGGCCGCACGCTCCGCAATGGTTCGGGTCGTTGGCGTAGTCGGGGCACTGGCCGTTGCACACCGGCACGTTGCCGGGGCACACGCACTTGCCCGCGACGCACGACTGGCCTGCACCGCAAGGGAGTCCGCAGCCGCCGCAGTGGGCGGGATTCGTGGCGGTGTCCACGCACAGCCCCGAGCACTCGAGCAGGCCGCTGACGCACTTGCAGGCGCCGCTCACGCAGGCAGCTCCCGCGGGGCACACTTCGAAGCATGCGCCGCAGTGCTTCGGATCGAGCGTCTTGTCCACGCACTCCGAGCCACAGGCGTTGGCCGCCGGGCATGCGCACTGCCCGCCCATGCACTGCAGCAGCCCCGGACACGTCGCCCCATCGTCGATCCCGCTGTCGCAGTCATTGTCCTTCCCGTCGCACAGCTCAGGGGCTCCGTTCCAGATCGACGGATCGGCGTCGTTGCAGTCGGTGCCTCCGCACACCGCGGGCGACCCCTGGTCGCCGTCCTTGTCGAGGGGATCCCACACACACGTCGCCGTGACACCATCGCAGTGTAGGTTCGCCCTGCACGGGTCTCCGCCGAACTTCTTGGTGCAATCGTCGAGCGAAGCGCAGACGAGCGACGCGACGCATCCCTGCAACGGATCGCAGCTCATCCCGGCACCGCACAGGGAGGCATCGGGCGTGTGGAGGCACGAGCCGGACGGGCAGGAGTCCACCGTGCACGCGACGCCGTCGTCGCACGAACTGCATCCTCCAGCGGCTCCGCCCGTGCCCGCAGCACCGCCGTTGGCGGGCGAACCGGCGGTGCCGGCGCTTCCTCCCATGGCCGGAGAGCCCGCGGATCCCGCACCGCCGCCCGTCGAAGGGGCTCCCGACGATCCCGCGGCGCCCGCCTTGCCGCCCGCTCCTCCCGCAGCCGCATCGGGCTTCGCGCCAGCGCTGCCTCCGTGCGCGTCGGTGGAGGCGTCCTCGATGGAGGCGCCCCCTTCGCCCTCGAACAGCCCCGAGTCGGAGCCTCCGCAAGCGGCGACCGATCCGGTGGCGATCACGACAAACGATGCAAGCAAGGGGCGGCTGCGTTTCATGGGGACTCCCGAAGGAAGGAGCGTAGCACGGTCCTCGGACCGAGTGGGTGTATGGCCGACGCCGGCCGTTGCGTGCGCCAGGGTTTTCCGGCAGATTGCGACAGCGAGGCGGAATGGCAATTGCGCAGCGTTGGTCGCCGGGGCGTGTCATCGGGGACCGGTATCGAATCGATCGCTTCCTTGCCGAAGGCGGATCGGGAGAGGTCTACGCCGCGCAGAACGTGTGGACGGGGCGACCCGTGGCGGTCAAGCGTCTGCTGCCGGACCGGCAGGCGGATGCCACGTTGGTGGAGCGATTCCTGGTGGAGGGGCGGATCGGCGGGCGGGTGGAGCACCCGAACATCGTGGATGTGCTCGAGATGGGGCGCGAAGTCGATGACGGCTCGATGTTCATCGTGCAGGAGCTATTGCGAGGGGAATCGCTGCGTTCGGTGATCGAGCGACGGGGGCAGCTCGCGGTGCGCGAGGCGCTCGATCTGATCGTGCCGATCCTGGGCGCCCTGGTGGCAGTCCACCAGCAGGGCATCGTGCATCGCGACGTCAAGCCGGACAACATCTTCGTGCTCGTGTCGCCCTTCGGACAGCAGATCCCGAAGCTGCTCGACTTCGGCATCGCGAAGGTGTCCCAGGAGGACACGTTGACGAAGGCGGGCAGGGTGATGGGCACGCTGGGCTACAGGTCCCCGGAGC
>CAYMUE010000370.1:0-3126 GCA_964393505.1 uncultured Polyangiaceae bacterium | reverse complement strand
GATGGGGGGGTCTGACCCCACCCTCGGGCCGGAGGAGGTCGGGGATTGGGCCGAGTCGGTGGTGGTCGGCGAAGCGGAGGCGCTCTGGCCGCAAGGGCTCGCCGACTTCCAGAAGGCGCAGATGAAACGCCTGTACAGGGCGCAGGTCCGCCCCGACATCACGCAGACGATGCGCGACCGCAGCATCTTCGGCGACAAGCGGTACCTGCCCTTCAAGCTGATCGAGGCGGGGCGTGGTTGCACGATGCGCTGCGAGTTCTGCGCGATCCAGACCGGGTTCGGGGCCACGCAGACCATGCGGAGCCCCAAGGTGATCGCCGAGGAGATCGCGGCGCTCAAGGAGACCAAAGGGAAGGGCAAGAACCTGTTCTTCTTCGTCGACGACAACATCGTGGCGCACCTCGACAAGGCCAAGGAGCTGTTCGAGGCGCTGATCCCGCTGAAGGTGAGGTGGGTCAGCCAGGCCACGATTAACATGACGCACGATCGCGAGCTGCTGACGCTGATGAAGCGGTCGGGGTGTCTGGGGGTGCTGATCGGGTTCGAGTCGCTCGACGACGAGAACCTCAAAACGATGCAGAAGGGCTTCAACACGGTGCGAGGCGGTGCGGCGGAGGCGGTGCGGCGCCTGCACGAGCACGAGCTGCTGCTCTACGCCACGTTCGTGTTCGGCTACGAGCACGACACCCTCGACTCGTTCCGCCGCACGGTGCAGTTCGGGATCGACAACAAGATCTTCATGATGGCGTTCAACCACTGCACGCCCTTCCCCGGGACGGCGCTCTACGAGCGTTTGAAGTCCGAGGGACGTCTGCTGTACGACCGGTGGTGGCTCGACGATCGGTACCAGTACGGCCAGGTTCCGTATCGCACGAGCATCCCGCCCGAGGTAATCCAGCGGGAGTGCGTGAAGGCCCGCAAGGCGTTCTACGGTCCCGGCTCGATCCTGCGGCGCATGGGTCGCACGAACACGCCCGACGCGGAGATGCTGGGCAACTACCTGTTCATCAACCTGCTGCTGCGCAAGGAAGCTGCGCAGCGCGAGAACTACCCGCTGGGCGACCTGGGGTTTCGTGGGGAGCTGCTCCCCACCAGGCTGCCGCGTCCCCAGGAGCCCCTGCGCCTGGAATGGATGCAGGGAGCGTGATGAACCGCGCGCGATCGCTCGGCAGCCGCGTTCCATCTGCCGGACCGCGCTCGTGCGACAGCGTCGCGTCGATCCCGGGAACCGGCCGCGCGATGCGACGAGAGCGAGATCCGAGGCCGCGGGCTGTTCGGGGACGAGGGTCGCGATGAAGGTGCTGTTGATCATGGCCGACGCCCAGATGCACAAGTTCCATCTGGGCTCGCACGTGCGTTCGGCGCGCGAGGCGCCGCTGTCTCTCACGACCCTCGCCGCGCTCACGCCCGACCGTCCCGACATCGAGTACACGCTCGTCGACGAGAGCGTGGACAAGGTCCCGCTCGACTTCCAGGCCGACCTGGTGGGGATCTCGATTCTGACGGGCACGGCGAGGCGAGGGTATGCGCTCGCAGACCACTTCCGCTCGCGTGGCATCCCGGTGGTGCTCGGGGGAGCGCACGCGACGCTGCTTCCCGAGGAGGCGAGGCACTACGCGGACAGCGTGGTGGTGGGGATGGCCGAGAGGATCTGGCCGCGGCTGATCGAGGATGTCGAGGCCGGGCGGCTGCAGCCGGAGTATCGGGAGCCGGAGCCCGATGGCGACTACGCCGCGGGCATCCCGACGCCGCGTTGGGACCTGCAGCGCAAGAGCGGCTACATGATGCCGTACACGATCCACGCGACCCGCGGCTGCGTGCACAACTGCGACTTCTGCTCGGTGCGAGGCATCTGGAAGAAGTTCCAGCGAAGGCCCGTCGGCGATGTCGTGCGCGACATCGCGGCCGTCCCCGCACGCCGGTTCGTGCTCAACGACGTAAGCCCCTTCGACGACGTCGAGTACGCCAAGGAGCTGCTCACCGCGATGATTCCGCTGGGCAAGAGGTGGGGAGGGCTTGCGACGACGCGCATCACCGACGATCCGGAGCTGTTCGATCTGCTCCAGAAGAGCGGGTGCAGCTACTTGCTGATCGGCTTCGAGTCGGTGAACCAGCGTGCGCTCAAGCAGATCGCCAAGGGGTTCAACAAGTCCACCGACTACAAGACCCTGATGCAGAGGATGCACGACGCGCACATCGTGGTGCAGGGATGCTTCGTGTTCGGCTTCGACCACGACACGCCCGACGTGTTCGCCCTGACCGTGGCGGAGGTGCAGGACCTGAAGATCGACATCCCCCGCTACTCGATGTACACGCCCTACCCCGCGACGCCGCTGTTCCAGCGCCTCGAGACCGAGGGCAGGATCCTCAGCTACGACTGGGCCGACTACGACACCATGCACGTCGTCATCCGGCCCAAGCAGATGTCGCCCGCCCAGCTCTACGAGGGCTTTCGCTGGGCCTACAAGGAGACCTTCACGCTCCGCAACATCCTCGAACGCACCCTCGCCACCGGCGTCAACTTCCCCATCGCGTTCGTCGGCAACCTCACCTACCGCCTCTTCGTCAAGAGGCTCGAGCGATCCCGCGGCTTCGAGATGCCTCTGCCCGATCGCGCTCATCCCTCCGCACGCATGCTCGCGCCCGTCCGGCTTCCGATCGTCTCCACTTCCGAACCTTCGTCCCGGCTCCTCGGTCGCGCCTGACCCCCTCCTACAGCACTCCCACCTCCAGGTGCGGAATCCTCCCCGCCGAGAGTCTCGACACCCGCTCCTCGCCGTCGGGCCAGTACACCACGTACACGATCGACCGGTAGACGATCGGGTGGAACCTGCGACGCACCGGCTCGAGCATCGGATTCGCCGAGCAGAGCCCCATCGTCACGTACGACAGACCCCTTCCGCGCACCTGGTGCAGCGCGGACTCCACGAGTCGAATCAGCACCCGCGGATCGTCGTCGTCGCTCGCCGCGTGGGTCAGGAAGGCGTGCGGAATCGCCTCTCCGATCGCGGGGAGCCGAGGCACCGGAGCGATGTGGGAGACCGCGTTGAGCAGCGGGCGAGCGAGGCGCAGGGGGCGCGCGTAGCCTCGCACCACGCTCTGCTTGAAGGCCTGTTGATCCCAGAT
>CAYMUE010000369.1:0-3155 GCA_964393505.1 uncultured Polyangiaceae bacterium | reverse complement strand
ACCGCGGTGCAGATCGTCAAGGCGATGCAGGACATCGCGTTCGGCGTGGAACAGTTCACGCTCCCCGAGTACATCGACTGGGTCGTGCAGAACGCCGCGAAGTTCGAAGAGGTCGTGCTCAAGGTCACGGGCGAGACCGACGAGGAGAAGGCGGCGTCGCTGGTGGCCGAGATGATCAGGAAGGGGTTGACGAGGAAAACCTAGAACTCCGCGTGGATTCTCGCTCGGAACTCCTCGTCTTCACGTGGCGTGTGCTATGGCTTGAGGCGGTCAGAGGTCCTCAACCGTGCGTTTGTCACTGCATTTCAGGCTGATCTTCAGCTACCTGCTGGTCGTAGCGATCGTGTTCGTGCCGGCCTTCTTCTATATCCGGTCAAGCCTTGCGAACGAGCTCCAGGCCGGTGTGACACGCGAAGCCGCGAGCGAGCTGGAACGGTTGCAGGCGCGCCTCGCAGACGTCCCTCCGGTGCGCATGACCTCGTTGGTCCAAGAGATCGGCGATCTGACTCTTCATCGCGTCACCGTCATGGATTCAACAGGGAGGGTCCTGGCCGACACCGAAGGAGGCGTGACTGAGAACCACGCCGGGCGTGCCGAGGTCATTTCGGCGCTGCAAGCCGGCTCTGGTGTCGCGCAGCGTTTGAGCGCGACCACACATGCGCCAACTCTTTACGTGGCGAGGCGCTTTCCGAAGGATGGCCCTCCGCGCGGAGTCGTGCGCATTTCAGTACCCTTGGCAGACATCGAGCAGGCGACCACACACGGAGTTCACTTCCTGAACCGAGTCGCTGCGATCGCGGTAACAGCCGCGTTGCTCGCGAGCCTTGCTGTGGCTTTCATCGTTTCGAGACCGCTTCGCCTCGTCGCCCAAGGCGCTCGGGCGCTGGCGACTGGTGACCTCGGCCACACCATCGCCGTCGACTCGCGAGACGAGGTTGGCGACGTTTCCCGCTCGCTCCGCGAGCTGGCGCGCCGAATGCGAGATCGTCTGGCAGACGCCGGTTCGCTGCAAGCGAAGCTGCGGGCAGTGCTGGACGATCTGCCGGTGGGCGTCGTGCTCTACGGCGAGGACGGTGAACCCGAGATCGTCGGGGCTTGCGCGCGCGTTGGACTCAAGTTGCTGCCGAAGAACGAGTCCTTGAGGCTCCGGGAGATTTACGAGCTGAAGGCTCAGCAAGTCGCCATCCGCCGCACCATCGACCAAGTTCAGTGCACGGACACCACCTTGGAGCTTCCGTGGAATCCCGGATCAGCGGTGCCCGTCCGTTGGGTAGCGATTCCGAGCGCTTCCGGGGCGATCTGCGCGGCGTTGATCCTGCTCGAAGGACATGATTCGCGACAGCGCACCGATGCCATGCAGCAGTGCCTTGTTCGCGCGGTCCAGTCCCTGCGGGCGCTCGCTGAATCGCCGAGCGACCCAGCAGCGCGGGCGCAGGCTCTGCAGGTCGCAATCGATGCCGATGCGCTGCGAATCGGCGATGCAAGTGCAGCGTCCGTGGAGGCAACATCTTGGGCGCTGACGGACCTCGTCAACGCCGCCATTCACGATGTCTCTCCCGCGGCAGCAGCCGGAGGAATCACGATCGAAGCCGATTTTCCAGACGACCCGATTCGGGTCGCCGATTGCGATGGCCGATCGTTGGCTGCCCTTCGCCTGATGCTGCACGAGGCTCTGCCCGAGACGAAGGATTCCGTGGTTTGCGTGGCGATTGACAACAGTGGCACGACCGCTCGAGTGGTCATCTCCGGTGCGAGGAAGGCTACCGACGTGCAAACCGCGGCGGCAATCGTGGCGGTGATCGGCGGCAACGCCGGGGTGAATCGCAAAGGGGAGGAAGCCGAAGCATGGCTCGAACTGCCCCTGGCATGATTCCGGAATTCGAATCGGCTGAGAGCGCGGAGGCGACTTGGGAGTCCACTGGCGGAGCGACATCGTCGGATCTGGACTGGGAGATTCACGATCGCCGGCAGCTCGAGCTGCGATTCCGCTATGGGCTCGGGCGCGAGCGTAGCGAGGGCGGCTACACAATCAATGCCTGGCTGTTCGTCCCTCGCAGCTTGGGCGTGACCAAAGACACCTACACGAAGCAGGATTTCTACGGCGATGTGACGGCGTACATTCGTCTGGACGCCCGCCCGTTGCCCCTTCACAAGCTGGCGGACAAGGAGAGCGCTGCATCTCCACTCTACCACTTCCAACGCGACCTGGAGAGGTATCGGAACGACCCGATCCCGCCCCCGGCGGGTCCGGTCCTCGCACATGCGAAGCTGTACGCCTTCCTCTTCGTTGGAGGGGTGCGCCGCGAGTTCCGAAAGCTCAGGCGACAGCTGCGGCCTCAGGTCTGGCAGGGGAAGTCGAGCCAGGAGCGTTGGGAGAAGAAACTCGATTCCGTGCTCGATGGCGCGCGCCAGGGTCTCGCCGCGTTTCGAAGACTGCGCTGCGGGTTCTGGCCATTCGCGTGGATGACCGACACCTCGCTTGAGAATGCGATGCGCTCAGCCGACGAGTACATGAGTCTCGAGCTTGAAGAACAGATTTCGCGCGCAGTAGCCGCGTTGCAAGCCCCTCATCTTCTCGATGGCTTGGGCTTCGCGCTGCGCAACCGGCTACGACTCACGAAGCTGGCCACCGAGGAAGCTGGGTACCGAACCCGCTACGGCTATCTGGTATTGACTGGCGACGACGAAAACCGCGGCGAGTACTTCACGCATCGGACATCGTTGCTCAAGAAGACTGTCCAACAGGCACTGTACCTCGACGTCCGATCGGTCAAGCGAGACCCGTTCATACGCAACGCCGTGGGAGCTTTCGGCGCGGCAGTGGCAGCAACCTGGGCGCTTGCCACGCAGCTGCCGGTCACGCTTGCCAACATGCAGCCAAACACGCAGAGACTCCTGCTGGCATTCGCGGTGCTCGCGTATGTGGCCAAGGACAGAATCAAGGCGCTCACGAACGAGTACGTCGCGCCGCGGTTGCTGCGCTACGATCACGCGTCGCGCTTGCAGGGGGCCGCACTCGAAGCCATGGGGTTCGGTCGGATCGAGGCGAAACTCAAGGAGACCAATCGCTTTCGAAGGCTGGAGGAGGTTCCCGCCGACGTGCTCCGGCTGCGCCAGAAGGGGCGAACGATTCTGCACTTGGAGTCCTCCGGGGA
>CAYMUE010000368.1:0-3182 GCA_964393505.1 uncultured Polyangiaceae bacterium | reverse complement strand
ATCAGTGCGTGCGCAAGGTGGCCGCGGTGGAGTGCCCGGCGGGGTCGAAGTGGGATGGGAGCAGGTGCGTGGCGACCGCGGCTCCGGTGTCGGCGACGGCCGCACCATCGAAAGCCTCAGCGGGAGGGATGGTTCGGATCCCGGCGGGGGTGTTCATGATGGGGTCGAACGACGGGCGAGCGGACGAGAAGCCGGTGCACCAGGTGCGGGTGAGCGCGTTCGAGATGGATGGGACCGAAGTGACGGTGGGAGCGTACCGCGCGTGCGTGAACGCGGGGAGGTGCTCAGCGTCGAGCACGGTCGACGGGGATAGCTACTTCGATGAGAAACGCACAGCGTTCAACCCAACGTGCAATTGGGGTAGGTCCGGTCGTGACAACCACCCGATGAACTGCGTGGACTGGAACCAAGCGACTGGGTACTGCGCGTACGCGGGGAAGAGGCTACCGACGGAGGAGGAGTGGGAGTACGCGGCGAGGGGAACGGATGGGAGGACGTATCCCTGGGGGAACGGCGCGCCGGCTGGGCAGCTGTGTTGGATGAGGTGGAACGGGAGGAGCGGAGAGGGGACATGTGCTGTGGGCGGGTATCCGTCGGGGGATAGTCCTTTCGGGCTGCACGACATGGCAGGGAACGTGTCGGAGTGGACGTCCAGCGGATACTCCGAGGACTACGGGAGGAATCGAGCCAGCGGAAATCGCGTCCACCGGGGCGGCGGCTGGGTCGTCGGCTTCATCCCCGACGGCGTCCGCGGCGCGCATCGTGGCAGGAGCGCTCCGACGGACCGCGACAGCGACTTGGGCTTCCGCTGCGCCCGGTAGCATGACCAGCGTCCGATGAGTCGGACGCATGCCGTCAGCGGCGTGTTCGGTCGATCGCTTGCAAGCTATACGAAGCGGGATAAATCGGAGCGCGCTCCTCTCGCCTCAGGTGTCGATCGTTGACCACCGGATTGTCCAAGCCGTACAGAGGATCCCCCCGCCGTTGCGGGTTCCCCGCGGCCATGAATCCCACCCGGCGCTGGCGTGCCCGATGCACCCGGCCGCGCGCGTGAACCGCTGCTACCCCCGCCCGAGGTGCCGCTCATGAGATTCCGATCGATCCTTCTCGCCACCATCCCTGCCCTACTGGTTGCCGGAACCGTCGCCTGCGGCGCCTTGCCCGGCCTCGGACCGCTCCCGGCCGGGCCCACACCCTCGGGAGCCGCATCCGCAAGGGCCGATTCCCCGGGGTCCCTCTCGGCACAGCAACGCATCGATGCGTGGAAGTCGACTCTGCGCGCGGAGCAGCGGGACCAGGTCAGTGTGGAGACACACGGCAGGTTCCTCATCGCCAGGTTCGCGACGCCTGCGACTCCGAGCGAAGACGGCATGTCCTTCACCCCCGGGAGCGTCGAGGGGGTTGTCGCCACGGATTATGACACCCTGCCGTTCAGTTGGGTGTGCGGGGATTTTCCGTCGGGGACCGTCGACTTCGACGGCGACGGCACGGAGGATCTGCTCATGGTCGTGTACGATCCCACGACCTCGTCCGCGTGCATGGGGAAGGACGTGTCAGCGCTGCAGGTGATTGTGACGCAGGGTGGGAAGCTCAAGGCCCTCGAGGTCGCGAGGAACCTGGGGATCTGCGAGGTGGGGTTGGCACCGGGCGGGGAGAAGGGCGAAAAGCCCTTCGTCGGAGCACGTTGCGAGGAGGGGGGCGGCGCCAAGGACCTCTCCTTCGAATGGGACGGCAAGGCCATCGTGCGTGCGGCGGGGCCGACGGAGCGGAACACGCAGACCGGCGCCAAGGCCCCCGCGTCGTACCAGTGCGAGCTCAGGTTCCACTGCACCTGGATGCCGACGAAGGATGCTGCACCGGAACCGGAGTGGGAAGTCTGGAGCATCGAAGTGGAGAACGGCGCCATTCGAGCAGTCACCTTCACGCCGGCCTGCCCGGCGCGTGACCCTTCGATGTGGAAGGTCGACAGTGACGGGACGCCGGTCGACGGCACGTGGAAGACCGCGAAGCTGGCTCCGATGGAACCGGGTGCGAAGAAGCCGAAGTCGCCCGCGAGGGAGCTGAAGCACCGGCTCACCGCCGGGAAGCTCGAGTTGGACACGAGGGACGGCCCGAAGATTTGTGAGCCCCAGTAGCCGGGCACGGCTGACGACAGTCCTGCCTCCAGCATTCCGGCGAGGCGGAATGCCGAACATCCATCAGGATGAGCGAGCTCGTCGACGCGCTCGATTGGCGACATCACCCGTCGCGTCGCGCCCGACCTCGACTCGTACTCGCAGCGACATGCAATCGAACCGTCGCGCAGCTTCGACACGCGCTCCACGACTGCCGCAGGCCGAAGCATCGGGCGCACGAGCCCCTTGCGTCCCCCTCGGCCCAGGGCCGAAAGCCGAGGGATCAGAGAGCGCGTTCGGAGCGCAGCCAGGCCACGTAGGACCGCAGCGCCTGGTCGAGCCTGGCCAGCGCCTGCTGCTCGCTCTTGTTGTCCGAGTAGCCCCACGAGAACCGGTTGTCCTGGTAGCTGATCACCACGATGTGCTCCTGGCCGGACTTCTCGAGCTCCATCAGCTTGCGGATCTCGTCGTGTGAGAGGGCCTTGGCCGAGTCGTTCTGGCTCTTGCCCCGGAAGCCCACCGGATCCTCCAGGTCCTGCCACGACACGAACACGTAGCCGATCCTCTTTGCGGCATCGTAGCCGTCGAGCTCGCATCGCACGCCGGGGCGCTGGAACGCAACGTTGCGCGTCATCCGGATGCCAGCCGCCGAGAAGACGCGCTCGACTGCTGCGCGCGCCGCATCCTCGCTCATCCGCGCAGGCTCGCCCGTCCCATAGGGATGCCATTCGATCGGCAGCGCCGACTTCTCCCAACTGAACGCGTGCGGAAGACCGGCGCCAGGAATCGATGCGCCGGCGGGCTCGGGCGTCGGCACCGCAACTGGTTCGGAAGTGGGCGCCGCCGTGGGCTCGGGCTCGGGGCCCGCGGTGGAGACCGGCGAAGGCCGAAGGACGACGGTCCCAGGAGGCCCATCGGGTGATGAGCTCGATGGAGTTTATGGCGCGTCTGGCATCGATCGTGGCGCCGCCGCGTCTGCCTCTCACGCGCTACCACGGAGTGCTGGCTCCGAACTCCAGCTGGCGTCGTGCGATCGTCTCGCGGGCTCGACAGTCCGATCATGACGGC
>CAYMUE010000367.1:0-3196 GCA_964393505.1 uncultured Polyangiaceae bacterium | reverse complement strand
AGTGCGGTACCGTGAACCCCGGGGATTGCACCGACGACGTCCACGAGGAGAACGACACCCTCCAGAGCGTCGCGAAAGCACCCGGACTGCTGCCCGGCACCTTTGACGCGATGAGCTGCCCGGGGGCGCCCTCGGGCGCCGACGAGGACTGGTACGTCTTCGACATCGACGCCGACTCCCAGGTCACCTTCACCATCAACGGTGGATCGGCCAGCGACCTGAGCCTGCAGCTCGTCGACAAGTCGGGCAACGTCCTCGACCAGTCGACCACTCTCGGCTCCAACGAGACCGTCGAGTCCTGCCTGACCGAAGGCTACTACTTCGTCCGCGTGTTCTCCATGGACACCGCGAAGAACTCCTACTCCCTGACCTACAAGAACGTCGCCACGTCATGCGCGGCTTCCTGTGACGACGACTCCGACGAGGAGGACGACAACAGCTCCACTGCGCGGGTGGTGTCGGTCAGCCAGTCTGCGGCGTACAAGTCGAACACCAACGCGATCTGCCCGTGGGACGAGGACTGGTTCAAGGTGACGCTTTCGGCGGGGCAGACGCTGTACGCAACGGCGGAGTTCAATCAGGCCAACGACAAGGAAGACCTCGACATCCGATTCTACAAGGGGACCACGTTGCTGACCAAGTGCACGGAGACCGACAACTCCGCGTGCGATGCGAACAACGGTCAGAGTCCCGACTCGAACGAGAACTTCAACTGGCCCATCACGACCAGCGGAACCTACTACCTCGTGATCCACGGCTGGAACGGCGCGTCCAACCTCTACGACCTGTGCATCGGTCTGAGCTCTTCCCAATGCCCCAAGCTCCCGTAACCCCCATGCGACGTCCCACCCTGCTCCTGATGCTTCTGAGCGCTGTGGTCTCGTGCGGCTCCGACGAGACGCCCGTCGGTCCCACCGTTCGCGAAGACGGCCCTACGCTGACCATCCTGCAACCCAACACCATCGTCGATGGCACGCTGCTCGTCGTCGAGGGCAACTCCTTCGTCCCGCCCGAGAGCGGCTCGAGCCGCCTGCAGCTCCGCGGCAGCTTCCGCGGCGTCGATGTCGACATCTCCGCTCCCGCCCGCTTCACCGACTACAACCGTATGGAGGTCGACTGGCCCGGCGCCGCCTCCGTGGGGCTGACTGCGGGGCACGGGTTCTTCGATGGCGAGGTGCGGATCATCGTGGACTCGTCCATCGACGGGGCGACCCACATGTCCCCGCCGCTCAAGGTCTCGCTGAACATTGCCGACACGCTGGAGCCGACCCTCAAGTCGGTGAGCGGCGGCGTGGCGTTCGTCAACAGCCGCATCCTGGTCGAGGGAGAGGACTTCCTGCTCGGCGGCAACGAGGGGATCACGACCGCGCTGCTGGAAGGCTGTTTCCAGCGCGACGGCGACGCGAACTGCGACACGATCGGAGGGCTGTCCCTGACCTGCGACCCCGAGAAGCCGTTCAGCCGCGACCGCTGCACGTTTGCCTTCGATCCGCGCATCGCCGGGATCCATCCGGGCACGTTCATCGGCAAGGTCAGCCTCCGCAACAACCCGGGCGGCCTCCCGGCCGGCGCGACCACCTCCGCGCAGCCCATCACCGTCCAGCTCAGCCGTCCCGCGGTCTTCTCGCTCTCCCCCTCCACCAGCAGCCTCGGCCAGTACGTCTTCGTCACCGGCGGAGGCTTCGTCGGCGGCGCCGATCAGTCCCTCACCACTCTGGAGTTCAAGGGATCGTTCACCCCCAAGGGGGGCTCTCCCATGAACACCAACCTGTCCCTCGTCCCCGAGTTCGTCAGCGGCGAGCTCGTGCGCTACGTGCTCAACGAGGACGACGAGCTGGGCAAGGCGGTGAACCTGCGCAACGTCTCCGGCTCGTTCAACGGTACTGTGCAGCCGGTCACGCTCTTCGGAGCGGAGACCGAGTCCGGCGATCCCGTCCCGATGACCTTGAAGATCGGCGGAGTGCGTCAGGTCATCTACCTGCGCTTCATGCCTTCCTACGTCGAGAGCCTCCGTCACTTCGGCCTGCGCGCCGCGGACCAGCGCGTGCGCGATCGCGTCTTCCAGGTCGCCCGGCGCGACTATCAGGGCGTCAACGTTGACTTCCGCGACACGGTCCCCCAGGACTTCGCCCTCTACGAGCAGGTGGAGGTCTCCGGTCCCGATCCCAACGGCCTCGGCATGCTCGGCTACGACAACACGCCGGGCAAGGACAAGGAGAACATGCGCCTGTACGACAAGATCGGAGGCGTCAACGCCACGACGCAGGACGACGGCTACCCCGGCTACGGTGGCGTGTTCGTCGAGTCGTTCTTCGGCTTCAGCATGGATCCCGGGGTATTCGCCAAGAAGCTCGACGGCGCCGATCCCTTGTTCGATGCGGTCTTCGATCCTTTCCGATCCGATCGCGGCGGCTCACCGGTCACGGCCGAGGAGCTCGGGGCGGGTGTCCCGGAGCTCACCTCCGGAGAGGCGTGCCCTTCCACCGAGCGCCCCACGCAGATCGCCTGCGCGGTCTGGGCCCTCGGCTCGATGATCGGGACGACTCTGACGCACGAGATTGGGCACTCGCTGGGACTCGCCGATCCCTACGGCGCGGACTTCCACAATCCGGGGGATGTGCCAGGGCGCTTGATGGATTCGGGAGGTGCGCGAGACCTGCCCGAGCGCGTGGAGATCGGCGGCAAGCACGGCGCCTTCTGCGACAGCGAGTTCGACTACCTCCGGCAGATCCTGCCCACCGGTCAAGACGCTCCCTCCATCTCGCGCCCCTCCTGCTTCTAGCCCCCGACCGCGAAACCCCGCCGCGCTCGCCCGGAATCCCGTGCAGCCTTGACTCCCAGTCCGATCCTTCGGATCGTCGCCGACCCATGTCCCGTCCTCTGCTCCTTGTTGTGATCGCGATCCTTGCCGGTGCTTCCTGCGCCGAAGCCCCAGCCCCCGAGCCGGCAGCCCCCGCCACTGCCAAGGCTGTCCCGATCACTTCCCGAACCTTCGCCCCGGCCTCGATCGCGCCCAGCGCGGAGCCTCCTCCTGCTCCGGCTGCCGTCAAGCTCGACCTCCCGACCGCCTGCGCTCCCGACTCCCCTGCCAAGCTCTGCGTCCCAGAGCCTTCCTTCGTGCAGCGCCTCTGCGCCGGTGCCTACCCCGACGTCGCCCTCGTGATGTTCCACAAGAAGTCCCCCTGGTCTCGCGGCT
>CAYMUE010000366.1:0-3208 GCA_964393505.1 uncultured Polyangiaceae bacterium | reverse complement strand
CTTCTAAGCCGCGGGTCCCGCGTTCGAGTCGCGGCGGGCGTGCTGGAAAAGGTGGGAGCTTCGATTCGAACCGTCCCGGCACGGGACTGAACGAGGCCGGCCTCGCCGCACGATGCCGCAGGCCCGCGCTCGCGGATTGGGAGCCCACGAATCGTGCGATCCGCTGCTCCTTCGTGCTACCATGCCGACCCCGAACGACCATGCGACTTCTCATCGCCGACAGCCTTCACACCTTCGCTATCGAAGAGCTCCGACACCTCGGTGTCGAGGTCATCTACGAACCCGAAATCGATAGCGATTCCCTCCCCAAGGCCCTCGCCAACGTCGGCATCCTCGTGGTCCGATCCAAACGGGTCTCCGCAGAAGCCATCGCCGCATCCCCCGCCCTCAACCTCATCGTCCGTGCGGGCCACGGCATCGGCAACATCGACGTCGCCGCCGCCAGCAGCCGCGGCATCTACGTCGCCTCCTGCCCCGGCAAGAACGCCATCGCCGTCGCCGAGCTCACCATGGCCTTCCTCCTCGCCATCGACCGGCGCATCCCCGATGCTGCGCGCAGCATCAAGGAGGGACGCTGGGAGAAGAGCTGCTTCTCCCGATCCGACGGCCTCCAAGGCAAGGCGATCGGCATCATGGGAATGGGAGCCGTAGGTCGCGAGGTCCTCGCACGCTCCCGCGGCTTCGGCCTGCAGCCCTACGCCTGGTCCCGCTCGCTGTCCGTTCACAAGGCCCGCGAGATCGGCGTCATCCCCTGCTCCTCCCCCGAAGAGCTCGCCTCCAAGGTCGACATCCTTACGATCCACCTCACCGCCAACGATCGCACCCGTGGCATCGTCTCGCGCGAGGTGCTCGAGGCGCTCCCCAACAACGCGATCTTCATCAACACCGCCCGCGGCGAGCTCGTGGACCACCAGGCCCTGCTCGACGTCGCCCGCGAGAAGAACCTCCGCGTCGGCATGGACGTCTATCCCGACTTCCCCCATGTCCCGGTCGGCAAGTTCGAGCCGCCTCCCTTCGACCCTTCGGTCCTCTGGTACGGCACGCCTCACATCGGCTCCCAGACCTCGCAGTCGCAGGCCGCTGTCGCCGCGGAGACCGTGCGCATCGTCCGCTCCTTCCTCGTCGAGGGCAACGTCCCCAACGTCTTCAACGTGCGCGCTGGCTCCCGCGCTCGCTTCCAGCTCGTCGTCCGCCACCTCGACCGCGTCGGCTCTCTCGCCAACATCCTCAACGTCATCAAGCGCCACGGGATCAACGTCGAGGATATGACCAACAACGTCTTCGAAGGCGCGACCGCCGCCTGCACGCGGCTCAACGTCGTCACGCGCCCCTCCGAGGCCTGTCTCGCCGAGATCGCGGCCTTCGGCGATGAGATCCTCCATGTCGATCTCGTCGCCCTGCCCAACCTCGCCTGACCGCCCTGCCGCGGCCCTCGTCGCTCTCCTCGCTCTCGCGTCTCCCATGACCCCCGCGCGCTTCGTCCTCACAGCCACCCTCTTCGCAGGGGTGATCTCCTGCAAGTCTGCCGACGAATCGCCGCAGTCCCCGCCGCCTCCTCCCAACGGCACGCGCAAGGTCCGGGTCACCTTCGACCACGAGGGGAACCCGATGATCGCCGGGTCGAGCGGCGCCGTCGTCCCCAGAGCGCACGGCCACCGCGGCGGTGCGGGGGCATCGCCTCCGGAGTCCCGCGGCACGCTGTCGTGTGACGCCCCGGGCGAGTGGAAGCGGACGGCGCCTGCCAGCACCATGCGCCTCGCGCAGTACGTTGTCCCCCGCGCGAAAGGCGACACCGAAGACGGAGAGCTGGCGGTGTTCTACTTCGGGGAACGCGGCGCCGGCGATCCCGACGAGACCTTGGGTCGGTGGGCGGGGGCGTTCGACGAGGCAGCGCGCGCAGGCGCGAAGCGATTCACGCGCAAGGCGGCGGGGATGGACGCGTGGATGATCGAAGTCGTGGGCACGTTCGACGCTGCGAAGGCGATGGCCCAGATGGGCGGGACCGATGCCGGACCGTCGAAGGAGATGGCGCTGCGGGGGGCGATCCTCGCTGCTTCGGACGGCCCGTACTACTTCAAGCTCTCGGGGCCGAAGGCCACGGTTGCCGCGGCGACGGGCGGATTCGACCGGATGCTCGAGAGCTGCAAGACCGGTGGGGTGCAGGCTGCGACCTCGTCGTCGGTGCCTGCGGCCTCACCATCGGCCCCGTGAGCTGAACCGCTCGGGCATTGCGCCGACGGGCGTTGCGTCTCGCGGCGCAGGTCGGTCGCAGCGGAGCAGAGAAGGGCGAACTGAGGGCGGAGGCTCATCCGTATCGTTGTGGTTTGCGCTTCACAACGAGTATCCATATGTAGTCTACCGGCTCGAAGGTGTCTACTTCGGCTCGGTGCGGGACGACAGTGGCCTCATGGAGTTCTCCAAGTGGCCAGTCGTGGATCCGGCCTTCAATCCCAGGGACTGCATGCCAGCGGTCGAGGGGATGTTCATCAAGGCCGACTTCAACGGCGAATGGATGACCGAGGATGCGAAGGACTACATCGGTTTCCGGTCATTCGCAGACAAAAGTGGATGGGATTCGTTTGCCACCAAGGGCGTCGGGTATGTGCGGCTACGTTCCTTCGATCGCCGGTGCCCGAGGTCACTGCTGGGCAGTACGACAAGTTCGTTCAGACAGCGCCGAAGCTCACGGACCAGGTCGATGTGTGCAAGTGAAACTCGACCTTTGCGCCCGACCAGGGGGGATGGTGCCGGCATGGAACGAACGACCCGGTGCAGCACCCGGACAGGCCCGTCCTTTGTATCGACCGGTGCGACGCCTACGCGTACTGCCGTTGGGCCGGCAAGCGACTCTGTGGCCGAATCGGAGGAGGCTCCGCCTCCTGTGACAACCCGGGGGATCCTACGGTGAGCGAGTGGATGTTCGCCTGTTCTTCCGGCGGCGCCAACGTCTACCCGTACGGGACGACCTACGATGCGTCGGCCTGCAACACGGTCGATGTGTCGGAGTGCTCAAATGGCTACGATGGCATTTGCGATCCGGTTAATGTCGGGACGATGCCATCCTGCCAGTCTTCCGAGTCAGGATTGGGCGGGGCGTTCGATCTGTGCGGCAACGTCGTGGAGTGGGAGGATGCCTGTACGGGCAACACGGGCCGATCGGACCTCTGTCGGTTCCGAGCCGGTGCCTTCGTGACCGATCAGTTCAACT
>CAYMUE010000365.1:0-3248 GCA_964393505.1 uncultured Polyangiaceae bacterium | reverse complement strand
CTCGAGGTCAACGAGACGTTCATCCGGCTGTCGGGGTTCGCGCGCGACGAGGTGGTCGGCAGGCGCTACGAGGAGCTCAACCTGCTGCGGGATCCGGAGGATGCGCTGCGCATATCGCAGCAGGTCGATCGGCACGGTGCGGTGCGCAACGCGGAGGTCGAGTGGAGGAGTCGAGACGGCACGATCCTGACGGGGCTCACCTCGGCGATCCGCATCGATCTCGGACAGGGGCCGTGCATCCTGTCGCTCACGGCGGACATCACGGAGCGCAAGCGTGCGGAGCAGGAGCTGAGGCAAGCGAAGCGCGAGGTGGAGCTCGCCAACGAGCGCATCCGGGAGCTCAACCGGCGCCTGCAGGAATCGCTGGCGGAAAGCCGTGAGCTGGCCGCGGCGGCGCGGGCGGCGAGCCGCGCGCGCAGCGAGTTCTTCGCGAGCATGAGCCACGAGCTGCTGACGCCGATGAACGGCGTGCTTGGCATGACCGAGCTGTTGCTGGG
Organism: uncultured Polyangiaceae bacterium; assembly: GCA_964393505.1. Taxonomy (GTDB): domain Bacteria; phylum Myxococcota_A; class Polyangia; order Polyangiales; family Polyangiaceae; genus JACRCQ01. Next base: position 2,751 of record CAYMUE010000365.1, on the reverse strand, counting down.
TGCGGGACCGACTGGAGAGCAGCGAGAGCAGCTCGAGGCGGTGCGGAGCTCGGGGCTCGAGATGCTGCGCATGGTCAACGCCCTGCTGCAGTACTCGAAGTCGGAAGCGGGCAAGATCACGGAGGAAAGCCGTCCCACCGCACGGGTCGCGCTCCCGGCCGAGCTGCTGGATCCGGTCGATGCGGCATGGCATCGCGACGAGGCCGGTCCTGTGTCGCCGGGACGGGTGCTGCTGGTCACCTCCGACGATGCGACACGCGAGGAGGTGTCGCGTCTGCTGCGGCCCCGAGAGCTGGACATGCGCGTGGTGCACACCGGGGTCCAGGCCCTGGAGCAGACGGACCACGCAGCGTGGACCGGCGCTTCCGTACGGTTGGCGATCGTCGACGCCGCGCTGCCGGACCTCGCAGGCGAGGCGTTGGTTGCCCGCATGCGGGAGCGTCACCCGGGGCTGGCGGCGATCGTGGTGACCTCGGAGTCGTCCCCGCGTTCTGCCTCGACGGGAAGCCCTCGCACTTTGTTCGTACCACGAACCGTTTCCCCGGCGGACCTCTCCTCGGCCATGTTGCTCGCCCTTCGCGATGACGTCTCTCAGGAAGCCCCGGCCCCCACGAGTTCGGGACATCGTCTCCTTCACGTGCTGGTGGTGGACGACAACGCCGTCAACCAGAAGGTCATCGCGGGCATGCTGCAGCGACAGGGGCACTCGACGGTCGCTGTGAGCAACGGCGAGCAGGCGGTGTCGGCGCATGCGACCGGGAGGTTCGATCTGGTGCTCATGGATGTGCAGATGCCGGTCATGGACGGCTTCGCGGCGTCCAGGGCGATCCGCAAGAGAGAGGCCGAGACAGGCGGACACGTGCCGATCCTGGCCCTCACTGCGCACGCCCTCGAGGGCGATCGCGAGCGCTGTCTCGAGGCGGGCATGGACGGTCACGTCGCCAAGCCCGTGCGTCCGCAGGAGCTGATCGAGCAGGTTCACAGGGCGACGTCGCAGCCGCAGATCCTCGGGGCGAGGGCGGAGATCGCTCGCGGGGACGGCTGCGCGGACGACGCGCTGACGCTCGAGCAGGTCCTGCGCAGGCTCGAGGCGGACGAAGCGCTGGTGGCAAGCGTGATCGACCTGTTCTTCGCCAATCGCGCACCGATGCTGGATGCGATCCGGGGCGCGGTGGGACGCTCCGATGCCGCGGCGCTGGAGCGCGCGGCCCACGCGCTCAAGAACACCGTGGGCAACTTCCAGACCGGTGCGGCCTGGAGGGCGGCTGCCCAGCTCGAGCTCATCGGCCGCGAAGGACGCGTCGACGAAGCTCCCGAGGCCCTCGAGAACCTCGAGCGCCACGCGCGCTGCCTCTCCTCGGAGCTCGACCGCATTCGACGGGAGGTCGCGTCGTGAAGGTGCTGATCGCCGACGACGATCCCGTATCGCTGAAGATCCTCGAGACGAAGATCTCGCAGTGGGGCTACGAGGTCGTGGCGGCGCACGACGGCGAGGAGGCGTGGAGGGTGCTCCGGGGGCCTTCGGCGCCGCAGCTCGCGGTGCTCGACTGGATGATGCCCGGCCGCGACGGAGTGCAGATCGTGCGCGAGATCCGCGACGGAGCGCGCGAGCCGTACGTCTACGTGGTGCTGCTCACCTCCAGGAACCATCGCGATGACCTGGTGGAGGCGATGGACGCGGGCTCCGACGACTACGTCACCAAGCCCTTCGATCCACATGAGCTGCGCGTGCGCCTGCGCGCCGGCAGGCGCATCATCGAGCTGCACGAGCAACTCATCGCCGCGCGCGAGGAGCTTCGTGCCCAGGCCACCCACGACTCGCTCACCGGCGTGTGGAACCGCGCCTTCATCCTCGACGCCTTGCAGCGCGAGTGCGAGCGCGCCGACCGTCAGCGCTGCCCCTTCTCCGTTGTCCTCGCCGACCTCGACTTCTTCAAGCTCGTCAACGACCGCTTCGGACACCTCGTCGGCGACCGCGTCCTCACCGAGGTCGCTCACCGCATCACCTCTCGCGTGCGTCCCTACGACCTGGTCGGCCGCTACGGCGGCGAGGAGTTCCTGATCATCCTCCCCGGCTGCGACGAGCCCGAAGCGTGTTCCATGGCGGATCGACTCGTTCACGACGCAGCGGCGCCGATCCCGACCGGCGAGACGCCCTCGACGGTCGTGGTCACCACCAGTCTCGGGGTGACGACGGTGCGACCGGGGGACACGCGAACGCCCGAGGATGTGATTCGGACTGCGGACGAAGCGCTGTACGCGGCGAAGGAACGGGGTCGCGCCCGGGCGGTCTTCGCGGCATGAAGCGAGGGCGGGACGGGACGGCGACGGAGAGCATCGGAAAAGCGTCGTCCGAACGGCCAGGCCGCGGACAATGAGCGCAGAAAAGAGACAACTGCCCTTGCGATCGCATCCAAGATGCGGTCAGAGTTCAGCCGAACAAGGAAGGTCCCTATGAAGCTTGGAAATGCAATCAGATTGGGTCTTGTGACGGGTCTCTTCTTCGTCGGTTCGGTGGTCGTGCCCGGATGCGGCTCCGACGACGATGACACCAATGGTGGGGAAGCTGGCGCTGCGGGGAGCACGGGCGGCACTGCCGGCAAGGCGGGTTCTGCAGGGAGTGCGGGCAAGGCTGGATCCTCAGGTCAGGCCGGTGCCGCGGGCTCTTCGGGTCAGGCTGGCGCCGCGGGCTCTTCGGGCCAGGCTGGCGCCGCGGGCTCTTCGGGTCAGGCTGGTGCGGCGGGTGAAGCC
>CAYMUE010000364.1:0-3257 GCA_964393505.1 uncultured Polyangiaceae bacterium | reverse complement strand
AAGACGGATAGCCCGAACAGGACGGCCATCGTTGGAGATGTGATCGGCCCGAGTGCCGTAGTGGGCACCAGCACAAGGGTCCAGAGAACAGAGGTCATGGCGTTTACCGGCTCGCCAGGGTTAAAGGCCCATCCCTGGCCCCTCAACAAGTTGCGCGCCACACGCGCAAATATGTATCCATCATCCACGCAATACGTTAGCCGAGAGACGGTGCTGAACGACACCACGATCAGCGGTAGCACGTAGCCAATGTTCGTCCTCATGGCCGTCCGGTAGATCATGGCAGCCCTCGCATGCGAACGCGATGCGCCATCCGACGAGGCATGGCTTGGGGTCCCCCCACAACCCAGCGACTGGAGACCGTCTCCAGGAACGCGTACCGAAGAAACTCGAGGTTATGCGTCGTTAGCATGCCTTGCCACCAGCAGGAACTGAACCGAGTATGCGCAGTCACGTCCAAGGAAAATTCCGAGCGTTGGGTGTCGTTCGGGCGCGCCGCGTCAGAATAGATGGTGCCATTGGCACCAATGTCTGGGTACGACTTTGTCTGTTGTCGTGGTGATGACTCTCCGCGATCAGATGGTCTCCGGGTGCGCCCTGGGAGATCCTTCCATGGTGCCCGTCCGCGTCAAGAATCGCAAGTGGGTTTGTTCCGGAACTCCGGGCTCTGAGTTTCCGACCGTCCGCGTTGCCAGCGCCGCGGGTGGGCCAGCACGCGCGACACTTGGAATGGCTGCCACGATGGTCCTGCTGCGGCCCCGGGAAGTCCTGTCGGCATTCGTGCATGGCCTCGTTGGAAGCGCGCGAATGCGTGCGCTTGCCGTGTACCGCCAATTCAGATCAGCGTATCTTGTCGGCAAGCGTGCACAGCGTGAGAATCTCGTCGGGTTCCGCGGGCTGAGCACGCACGCTCAAGCTGATCGACCGACCGGCCGTGAGCGACGCGAACGACACGGGACAGGGTAGAACGCTCCCTGCGAGAGTCTGAGCACTTCGCCAGCGACAGCATCGTGAGCGGCCACGAAGCCTGAGGGGCCGCACCCGGGCACGCGGCAGTCGCGAGCGGCACGAAGGAGGTCGTGCGCCTTTGGGTATCGGGGTATTCGGCACCCCGGTTCGACGAGATCCCGAGGGAATATGCGTCGGTGGCTTCCCGGCCCGCGAGTTCATCCCACGGTCGGGATGACGGCTGGAAGGTCATTGACAAGGGGCGACCACTCTTGGTCCGCGCACGCTTGCAGACAGGACACGATCGGTCGAAGAGACCGCGTCAGCGCTTCTTGATGCTGACGATGTACGCATACGTGTATCCCGAGTCAGCGTAGTAGTGGTCCTTCGTCCAGACAAGCGCTCCAGGCTTGGTGTACTGCGAGTCAGAGAACGGAATCATATCGGTGAGCAAGCGCCCTTGCCCACCTGAATACAGGGCAGCACCTCCGATGGAGGACAACACCCGGCCGGTCGGAACCTGGTAGTTCTTCGAGTTGTATCCGGTTCCAGACCACGAGCTTGCGCTGTGTGTGACAGCATCCACGTAGCCATTGAATCCAGAGATGTAGCCACTCGAGATTCCGATAGCGTAAGCGGTTACCGTGCCAGGGCTGCTGTATATGTGGTCTTTTGCCTGCGCCACCCATTGAATGCCGTCGGGCCGAGAATCCGTAAGCAGTAGCCCTTGTCCGGTACCATAATCAGCGTATGCGCCACCCCCCAGAAGTGTGTAGCCGGGAGGCAGTTCCGCTGTGATGCTTGGATGAGCTGAGTAGCCTGATGTGTCCCAAGTGTAGTAGATTTTGGACCTCAGCTGAGTGGACGTCAGTCCGGAGAGCTTCAAACCGATTGCATAGGAGCGCAGCTTGTGGTTATAGATGTAGTGATGATCCTTTGAGCTCGCGTGCCATGTCGTGAGATTCCCGTCCGGATAGCTCGCCGTCAGGAGCGCGCCGGGATTACCAAGCCCCTCGATCTCGGCACCGCCGCCAACCAGCACGAAGTCGCTTTCGACAGAGCAGTCTGCGCTCAGAATCCGCCCGGGCCCGATCCAACCGCACTGCTTGATGCGGACAGTGACCGTGCCGCTCGAATCGGTGAAGTCGGAGCTCAGCGCACTCTCCACCTGAGCCACTGGCTCCATTTCCGAATCCTGCTGGTTGCCATCTGGTTCTGCGTCCGTGCTCGCGGCGCAGGCGGCAACAGACATGGCAACAACGACGAGTCCGACGAGATTCCTTCTCTCCATAATCGAGTCTCCTTGGCTCTATGGTCCTCCCGGGGTCTTGGGTTGATGGATCTCATTGATTACCAGGTTGCACCCGGACGAAGACGCACTCAACGTAGCCCGGGGGGGGGGGGTGGATGTCAAGCTCCTTTTGGATCGGGGCTGTTCGTGGGAGGGACACCCGAAGGACACCCTCTGCTGCGCATCCGGACTCGCCTTGTTTGAACAGATTTGCTTCCCTGTTATGGTTTCCCTGCATAGCAATTCACGTCTCCACACAGCCGGGGCCGATCCCGGCGGCTCCGCTTCCCCATCCCCGTAGCAGGAGGGCCGACGAGGTCCCAATCCGGCGGCGGCCCTGCTCGCCGGAGTCCGCCCTCGGGACCCAGGTGGGGACCAGGTCTCGGTCACGTCGAAGCACATGGCGCGGCAGGCGCCTCGCCCTTCGCTGGCTCGCGACGCACCTCACGCGCGACAGAACCTTGTCGGTCACTGCCTGCCTCGTGGTCACCGGCGGCACGGCAACTGAAGGCCGCGAGGGACTCCTGCCGGTGGCGAGGGTATCTGACGCCGGTGAACCCCCGCCGTGGGTCACCACGGCCCAGCAGCTCTCCGGGCTCGCACTCGACTTGCCCGGCAGCGGCTGGCGAAGGTGCTCCGAAGATGCGTCGGCTCGTGCTGGCGTACGGTCTCTGGTCTGCAGAAGCTGGCGAACCGGCGGACCGTTGACAGAACCCGCGCGATCCGCCGCCCTGAATCCCGGCGCCAGCCGGATCCGGGGTCTCAACGGTGGGATGTCGGGCCTGGCCGCTGCGGCCGACCACCGCGAAGGCTCACAGCCTGGTGGACTCGGAAGGCCGAGGATGCTCCAGCAACAATGGAGCGAACCTGGCGCGATCGGTGCCGGTGTTTCCTCGCACGCCGTATGGCTCTACACTCCCGCGCCATGGCCAATCACGCACTCGTCACTCCTGCCGCGGGCCCCCGGGCCCTGTGGACCACCGTCGTGGCACTCCTGCTGCTCTGCGGCTGCGGAGGC
>CAYMUE010000363.1:0-3292 GCA_964393505.1 uncultured Polyangiaceae bacterium | reverse complement strand
CTACTGGCCGCAGGGGGTCGCGCAGTTCTTGCTCACGCAACCGGGCTGGGTGCCCTGCCAGAACTTGAAGAAGTCAGTCATCCCGGCGGTGTGCGACGTCACGCAACCCATCGCACAGGTCATGTCTGCCTGTCCGGCATCGGAGACGCACGTGCCGGTGACGCACTCGAAGATAGCGACGCATTCCGCGTTCTGCGCGCAGGTGTTGCATTCCGACGAGCACGAGGTGTTGATGCACTCGTCGCAAGCAGGCACCCCGATGACGATCGCACATGCACCCGCCCCGGCTGCTCCCGCGGTCCCGGCGGCGCCCGCCTCGCCTGCGGCTCCACCGGTTGCCTGTCCGGCTGCTCCCGCTTCGCCGGCAGCACCGCCCGAGGCCTGACCCGCGGCACCAGCCTCACCGGCTGCGCCGCCCGAGGCTTGGCCCGCTGCACCGGCTTCACCAGACGCGCCGCCCGTGGCCTGGCCAGCGGCTCCACCGTTCGCCGCCCCCGCACTCCCACCGGCATCGTCGTCGTCGGAGCAGGCAACAACAACGGGCGCCAGAATCCCTGCGACAAGCAGCATCCACCAAGAGAACTTCATCGTTCATTCCTCCGTCTGTTCCAAAGACCCACCAGCTTGCCGGCCCGACCGGGCAGCGCCGATGCGTGATCGAGCTTCTCCTCGTACGGGCGAGCGTCGAGCGGCCGTACCACCAAGATGTTGCTGCGGGAAGCATTAGCCGTGGCGATGAGCTCCGCCGCGCAAGGCCCACGGACGGTGTCCCCACAGCGCGTGGTACAGCATGGATCCGACTGGCAGCGCGCCGACCCGTCCGCTAGTCTTGCCGCAGGATTGTCGCAGCGTCATGAAACAAGCCTCCGGACGATCCCCGTCCTCCCTGCCGGCCGAAGAGTTGAGCGGTACCGCCCGCGAGTTGAAGCTCTGGGTGCAGCGGGCCTCGCGGTACGTGTCTGCCGACGACGCCAGGCATCTGCTCCCCGATGGCGTATGGAAGACGGTGCGCGGGTTCTTGCAGCCCGAAGAGCGGCTCGCCGGCTGGTCCGAGCAGCTCGATGCGCGGGATCCGGAGTTCGTGCGCGTTCTCGTCCAGCTGGGCAGGTTTCTCGGACGCCACTACTTCCGGACTCGAGTCGAGGGCGTCGAGAACGTGCCCTCCGAAGGGCCCGTGATGCTCGTGGGAAATCACAACTCCACGATCATGACGACCGAGGTGCTGCTCACGCTGACCGCGATGTGGGACCACTTCGGCCCCGATCGCCCGGTACGGCCCCTCGCGCACGACATCGTGTGGGCCGACCCGGTCGGCCGCAGGCTTTGTCATCAGGCGGGCATGCTCCGGGCCAACCGGGAGTCTGCGGCGTCGGCGCTGCGAGCCGGACATGTCGTGCTGGTCTACCCGGGATCCGAGCTCGACTCCTGCCGCACCTTCCGCGAACGCGCGCGCGTCAAGCTCGGCGGACGCACCGGCTTCCTCCGAGTCGCGCTGCGTGAGCGCGTGCCGATCGTGCCCGTCGTGTCAGCAGGCCCCCATGAGCAGGTCGTCGTGCTCGCAACTGGACGCCGGATCGCTCGGGCCCTGAACCTCAAGCGCTACATTCGCATGGAGGCCTTCCCGATCGTGTGGTCCGTGCCTTGGGGGGTGTCCAGCGGGCTCATGCCGTTCGTGCCCCTTCCGGCCCAGACCACGCTGCGGTTCGGCAAACCCATTCGCTGGCCCGAGCTGGCTTCCGACGCTGCGGACAGGAGCGAGGACCTGAGCCGATGCTATCGGGAGGTCGAGTCGACGATGCAAGGGATGCTCGACGAGCTGTCCTTCGACCGGATTCCGTGGCTCGGCAAGAGCGAGCGGATCCTGCCCTTGTTGCGTTCGTTGCGCGGCGAGCGCTGAGTCCCGGAGCCGACGCTACTGCTTGCGAACCGCAGCGACGATCGCATCGCGGACCGCCTGCGGCACGGCCCCTTCGTGCGCGATCTGTACCTTGCCGTCCGCACCGACAAGCACGACGTTGCTTGCGCCCTTCTTGGCTTTGATCGCCTTGCCGAAGTCGCCGCTCCAGTCGAGGTAGATGGGAGTTCCCGCCTTGCGCTGCTCGGCCTGGATCGCGTCCTTGACGAATCCCCTGGCCGGCCACCAGTCGTAGCCGCTCACGTCAGCCACCGCAGCCACGACCACGTTCGGCTTCCACCCCGGCGACTTCTGCACCTTCCCGAGCTCGTTCTTGAGCGCCATGTTGTGCTGCGCCGAGTCCTTGTCCTCGTAGAAGATCAGAACGATCTTCCCCGACATCGACCGGGTGTTGAGCTCCCTGCCGTCGAGTGTCGCCGCCCGCGCAGCCGGCAACGCGTCCCCGGGTTTCGGAGCAGCCGATGCCACCGTGACGATTGCCGCCACCATGGCTGGTCCCACCAACGCAGCCAGCCCCGCCGCACGCCAGATCCCGCCGTCCATCATGGTCCTCCCATTCTTCGCCCTTGTTCGCGAACGATCAAGCACCGCGCTGAGTCCAGCGCCGACAGGCCCTGGGGGCTAGCCCTGTTGGCTGCCCAACCGATGAGGAACAAGATATGTCTAAGACAGCAGCTTGACAAGCACAAAAAGTGTGCCCATAATGCAGGTAGATGAACGCGGAACCTGTGAGGACCCCCACCATGTCGTACTCGTCCCTGGCCGATCGACCGACCACCGACCTGACCCTCACGACCGAGGTGCTGCCCGCCCTGCGCACGGCCGCAAGGACCTGGACCCGCGAGTTGACCCGGGTGGTTTTCGAGCAGAGCAGCTCGATGCTGGGCTACATGGGGAGCATCCAGCCCGGGGCCAACCCGGACCTCTACGACGTCGAGGTCGTCCGCAACATCCCTTATGTCGAAGGGGCAGGGGAGGAGAACGCCCTCGACGTCTACCGCCCCGTCACCCACTCCGGTCCGTGGCCTGTGGTGCTCTACATCCACGGCGGCAGCTTCCGAATCATGTCGAAGGATTCGCACTGGATGATGGCGATGGCGTACGCCAGGCGTGGCTACCTCGTCGTCAACGTCAACTATCGGCTCGCTCCCAGGCACCCCTACCCGGCCGCCTTGCAGGACGTGAGCAAGGCCTGGCTCTGGGTGCTTCGCAACGTCCACCGGTTCGGAGGGGACCCTTCGAGGGTCGTCGTGGCGGGTGAGTCCGCGGGGGGCAACCTCGCCACCGCTCTCGCGATCGAGACGACCTTCGAGCGTCCAGAACCCTGGGCGCGCGAGGTGTTCGAGGCAGGTCGGGTTCCGGATGCCGTCGTGGCAG
>CAYMUE010000362.1:0-3304 GCA_964393505.1 uncultured Polyangiaceae bacterium | reverse complement strand
TAGGTTTCGGAGACGGTGGTGATGGCATCGGAGAACACGAGGCCGGTCTTGAGGAGGTTGACCTTGCCGTAGAACTCGACGCCTTCGGGGTGGAAGTGCTCGTCGGGAATGCCGAGGGAGCCGCGCAGCTCGGCCGCGACGACGCCCTGGAACTCGAGGTTGTGGACGGTGAAGACGAAGCGGCTGGCAGCGCCGACGGCGTCGTTGGGAGCGAGGCGTGCGAAGAACGGGACGAGCGCGGTCGTCCAGTCGTTGCAGTGGATGATGTCGAAGGAGAGGTTGGAGGCGAGGCGCTGGCGAGCGAGCTCGACGACGGCGCGAGAGAACGCGGCGAATCGCAGGGGATTATCCTCGTAGTCCGACGCGCCTTCGCCGTAGATGCCTTCGCGATCGAAGAGGCCTGGCAGGTCGAGCAGGGTGATGTCGACGCCGGACGGGAGGCGGCCGTCATAGACCGTGGCGGTGAAGTTCGAGGAGCCAAGGGAGAAGTGCAGCGGCGTCAACCTGCGCGCAACGAGCAAGCCGGCGCGTTCGAAGTGTCGATAGCGCGGCAGTGCGAGGGTGACCTTGTGGCCGTGCTGACGGAGCGTCTTGGTCAAGGAGGCCATGACGTCGGCGAGGCCGCCGGACTTGGCGAAGGGGGCGAGCTCAGTAGCGACGAAGAGGATGTCCATGGATGGGGAAGTTCCCTACCACGAGCGGGCGTGGGAATGAAAAACGCAAAACGATCCGTCGAGAAATGAGTGAGGCGGAGGGGGGATGCCGCTCGCTGGGAGGAGCGGAAGAGGGGGGGCTCGGGCTACTTCTTGACGACGTTGACCTTGACGGTCGCGGTGACGGCGGAGCCGAGCTTGGCGGATACTTCGTAGGAGCCGAGGCGCTTGATGGGCTCGGCGAGGCGCAGGGACTTGTGGTCTACAGCGACGCCCTGAGCGGCGAGGGCGATGGCGATGTCACGGGTGGTGACAGCGCCATAGAGGCGGTCTTCTTCGCCGGCGGTCGCGGTGATGGTGAGCTGGACGTCGGCGATTTTCTTGGCGACGGCCTCGGCATTGGCGAGGTCCTTGGCGGCGCGAGCGAGGGCTACGCGCTTCTGGTGTTCGACCAGGGCCTTGTTCTGGGAGCTGGCGGGGACGGCGAGGTGCTGCGGGACGAGGAAGTTCCGAGCGTAGCCGGGGCGAACGCGTACGACCTCGCCGCTCTTGCCGAGGTTGGCGACATCTTGCTGGAGGATGACCTCGTACTTCGAGCTGGCCATGGATGCCTCCTCAGTGGGTCACGGTGAAGGGGAGGAGCGCGATATTGCGCGCCTGCTTGATGGCGAGGGTGACCTTGCGCTGATGGGTGGCGCAGGTACCGGAGATACGACGGGGCACGATCTTGCCGCGCTCGGTCACGAAGTAGCGAAGGGCCTGGGGGTCTTTGTAGTCGATGACGGCGTCTTTGTCCGCGCAGAACTTGCAGACGCGGCGCTTGCCACCGCGGCGGCGGCCGGTGCCGTCGCCATCGCCTCGGCCAAGGTCCATATCGTCGTCGTTGCGATCACGATCCATCATGTTCACTTCTCCTCGGCCTTGTCGTCAGCAGACGACGCTTCGTCACCCGAATCATCATCGACGTCAGCGGCGACGTACTCTTCGCGCTCGCGGCGGTCGTCGCGGCGGAAGTCGAGGTCGAGCAGGCCGAGCATCTTCTCGCGCGACTCATCGCGCTCTTCGTCGGTGATGGGCTCGATCGCGGCGAACTTGAGCTCTTCGGGGTTGACGGACAGCTCAGCGGGGTCGACCTCGTCGCGGACCTTGATGGTCTGGAACTTGAGGACGGCGTCTTTCTGCATGCGCAGATTGCGCTCGAACTCGGCGACGATGTGGCCGCCGCCGACGTAGCGCAGGTAGAAGTAGATACCGCGGCGGAACTTGCGCACGGGGTAGGCGAGCTTGCGGCGGCCCCAGGACTCGACCTTGACGAGGGTGCCGTTTTCGCGGGCGACCACTTCGGAGACACGAGTCGAGACGCGGGAAGCGCCATCGGAATCGATGTCGGGCCTGAGGATGTAGATCGTCTCGTACTCTTGGACGCGCTTGGGCGTCGTTGCGGATACTTCGGCCATGATTTCTCCTTCCGGCCTTCGGCCTCGCACGCGAGTGCGAAGCAAGGAGTGCGGACCGCGCGATGCGGGCCGCGCCATTTGGGGGGCGTGTTTGTAGCGCTACTCGCGCCGGTTTGCCACACCTTCTTGAGAGCGGACTGCGGAACGGGCGTCGGGAGCCCCCTCCCCTGCCCCGTTCGCTTCGGAAGCCGCCGTGGCAGCAGGCGGCTTGGGCTTCTTGGGACGCACGTTGAGCGCGTTGGCTGCGGCGGGCACACCGCGGCGGCCGACATCGACGAGGGCTTTGACGGCGCGCTTGACGACGTCGGGGAGCTCGGCGCGCTCCTCGGATGGGAAGTCGGACAGGACGAAGTCGGCGACCTCGCCGGTCCAGCCCTTGGGGGGGCGACCGATCCCGACGCGGAGGCGAACGAACTCAGCCGAGCCGATCTCCTGGAAGATCGAGCGCAGACCGTTGTGCCCCGCGTGACCTCCACCGACCTTGAGGCGCAACGCTCCGAACTCGAGGTCGAGCTCGTCGTGCACCACGAGCACGTCGCCGACCTCGACACGGAAGAAGGACATCGCGGCGCGGACGCTGCGACCGGAGTCGTTCATGAAGGTCATGGGGCGAAGGAGCAGGGCGTCGTGGTCACCGAGCTCCGCGCGCGTGAACTCTCCGTGGAACTTGTCGCGCCAGGCGGGAGCGCGCAGGTGGTCGGCGAGGGCGGAGACGACCTCGAAGCCGGCGTTGTGCCGGTTGCGGGCATAGCGGGATCCTGGGTTGCCCAGGCCGACCACGAGCAGCATGACGAATCCGAAGGGGCCGGATCGGCCCCGGGGAGGGAGCTACTTCTTGGACTCCTTCTCCTTCTTTGCAGGAGCAGCGGCGGCCGGGGCAGCACCCGCAGCCGGAGCGGCACCTGCAGCCGGAGCGGCACCCGCAGCAGCGCCTTCGGCGCCCGGGACAGCCGCGCCCTCTTCGGGCTTCTCGGCCTCGGGGGCGACGATGGCGACGACGGTCTGCTCGGCGGGGAGGCGAATGGAGACGCCCTCGGGGAGCTTGATGCCGGCGGCCTTGATGGTGTCACCCTGCTTCATTTCGGTGACGTCGACTTCGATGACGCGCGGCACGAGGTTGGCGAGGCAGCGCAGCGGCAGGGTGCGGAACACCTGGCGGAGGACGCCGCCTTCGACGACGCCGATCGCCTTGCC
>CAYMUE010000361.1:0-3374 GCA_964393505.1 uncultured Polyangiaceae bacterium | reverse complement strand
GGCCCGCCTGGCCGCCCTGGCCCGCCTGGCCGCCCTGGCCCGCCTGGCCGGCTGCGCCCCCGGTTCCACCGCCGGCCTCGCCAGCAGCACCGCCAGTGCTTCCACCAGCCTTGCCGCCCGTTCCTGCGGTTCCACCGCCACCGGTGCCCTCGTCGGGGATGTTGTCCCGATCCACGGCGGTCATCAGCTCGCAGCCAAGACCGGTCGGAAGGATCGTTGCTGCCAGTACGCAAAGCATCGACAGATTCAGCCGTCGCATCGACTACCCACCTTCGTTGAGAGTGGTTGGACCCTGGTCAGCCAGGGTCGGACGATTTGCGCGTTTCGTCAACGATAAGTTGTCTCCTCTGCGCGGGTCCCGGCACGAAATCCAGGGGGCCCTCCGGCCGCTCGAAACGACCACGTTTTCCCCCCTGCGCCCACTTCGGAAGAGCGCTCCCGCAGCGTCGTGCGCACTCGACCTCGGGGCGTGTAAGGCGAGCCGCCCGGGGAGCGTTGCCCCTGCGAGCCCGGAGGACCCCATGCACCCCCTGCGATACCTCACCGTCACGACCTTGCTCGCTTTCTCCACCCTCGCGCTCGGATGCGGAGGCGGCAGCTCGCCGTACTACCCAAGCCGCTCCCGCGCGCCGGTGGCCACGGGCCAGGCCGCGTCGCCAGACGCCCGCGCCTACGACGCCCGGTCGCAGGCCGACGAGGCCGAGCCTTCGCGCCCTGGTCTTGGCACCGGGTGGGGCGAGACCCGCGTGAGCTACTCCTCCACCACGCCCTTTGTGCGCGAGGACTTCGGCCGCCCCTGGGGCGCGGGCACCGTGTGGTACAACGACGAAGACGGCGTGCGCGCGATGACGCGCGACGGCGGGTACTCCGCCTCGGGCGGCTACCCCCTGATCGGCGGGATGATCACGGTTCGGCTGACCGACGGCTCGGGGCGTCCGTTCCCGACGGTCCATGCCTCGGGGCGGCAGTACGTGGTGGGGGAGGCGGGGGAGCGGTACGTGATCGCGGTGACCAATCGCTCCGGGTTCCGATTCGAATGCGTGGCCTCGGTGGACGGTCTGGACGTCATCGACGGCGAGGCGGCGTCGTACGGCAAGCGGGGGTACGTGCTGGATCCCTACGGCACCCTCGAGATCGAGGGCTTCCGCAGGAGCGAGGACACCGTGGCGGCGTTCCGCTTCAGCTCCGTGCGGGGATCGTACGCGTCGCGCTCGGGGCAGGGGGATCGCAATGTCGGCGTCATCGGGATCGCGCTGTTCCAGGAGCGCGGGAGCTCCCCCGTGTGGAACGAGCACGAGGTGTACCGGCGTCATCAGGCGGATCCGTTCCCGCAGCAGTACGCGCGGCCGCCGTACTGAGGCCGCACGCGCTGCGGCGTGACCCCGCGCGGCTAGCGGTGCTCGATCAGCTCGGACAGCGGGAGCGGGTAACCTGGGCGGGCGAACACGTAGCCCTGCACGTAGTGGACGCCGGTGTCGCGCAGGGCCGTGAGCTCCTCCTCGAGCTCTACGCCTTCGGCCACGACCTGGGCGCCGAGGTTCACGCACATGTTCACGATGCCCTTGATGAGCATGTGCTTGCGCGGCTCCTTGTGGACGTCCATCACCAGGCTTCGGTCGAGCTTGACCACGGCCGGCTCGAGGTCGGCGATGAGGCGCAGGTTCGAGTAGCCCGCACCCAGGTCGTCGACCACCAGACGCGCGTCGGTGCGCTGACGCAGCTCGCGCAGCACGCTCTTGCACAACGCGAAGTGCGTGAGGGGAACCGCCTCCGTCACCTCGATGTACACCGTCTGGTCGTGGAAGCAGAGCGGATCGTCGGGGCGAACGAGCCAGCGCTCCTCCAGCTCCCGCGGGTGCACGTTGAGGAACACCGGCACCCCCTCGCACAACGGGATCGCCGTCTCGCGCACCGACCGCCCCAGGCGCCCCACACACCCTTCCTCGCTCGCCCGATCGAACAGCAGCGCCGGGTTGCGGTACTCCGCCACCGCACACCGCGTCAGCGCCTCGTAAGCGAACACCTGCCCCGTCGCCAACCGCATGATCGGCTGGAACACCACCGACAGGTCCTCGGTCCGGATCGTCCGCTTCAACGACACCATCGACCGCCGCCCGTCCGTGCTCTCGGGCGCGTGCGGATCGTCGAAGGGGTTCAGCGAGAACGTGTTGGCAGCGGGCATCATGCTTTGCCTGGCCTGTTGCTTCGGGGAGCGAAGAGCCGGCTCGAGGGCATTCTCGACTATTAGCAACGAGCCGGGAGAATGGGGAGCCGATTCGTTCGAAGGCACCGAATCCTCTGGATCCGGCCCCGTGATCTCGCGGTCGTCGGCCCACGCTCTCGTGGGCCAGTGCAGCGCTCGCCCCGCGCACACGGGGTCGCTTGGTTTCTGGCGAACCATTCGACGGCCACCCGGTCGCTCTCGCGTCAGGTCAGCGCCCGCGCCAGCGCGTCGCCGTCGTGGGGGCGCCGACCGCGCGGGCCCAGGCAGGCGTGCATCACCGCCTCCAGCGCCGGGTCCAACGCCCCGGGTGCTGCGTGCCTCACCTGCTCGAGCACGCGGCCGAATCCGTAGATGTCGTCGTCGCACTCGAGCGGTTCGCCCGCCATGCGCTCGGGCGACAGGTACCCCGCGCTGCCCGCTTGCAGGGGCTCGCCCCGCTTCGAGGCGATCCCGAAGTCCGCGAGCACCGGTTGGTTCGTGGTACGAAGCAGAACGTTGGCGGGCTTGATATCGGCATGGACCCAACCGCGGCGGTGGACCCGCGCGAGCGCCTCGGCCAGGGGCAGGGCCCAGCGCCGCGCGGGCTGCAGCTCGTCATGGCGTCCGGCGGCCAGCAGGTCCCGCAGCGATCCGAGGGGTACCCACTCCAGGGCGATCCAGCCCTGCTCGAAGCTCGCGTCGTACACGCGGACGACCCCGGGCCCCCGCAGCGCCACCGCAGCGCGGGCCTCTCGTTCGCACTGCGAACGATCCTCGCGGAGGCGGTGGTAGACCTTGTAGGCCACCCTGCGGCCGAGAAGCTCGTCGCGCGCCTCGTACACCGCCCCGGCGCCGCCCCGCGCCACCTCGCGCAGGATCCGGAACGGCGCCTGCCGGTCCGAGGTCACCGCGATCGTGACGTCGTCGCGCCCGCGCCTCGACGGCAGCGCGCGGCCGAGCATCGTGCGCCAGCGCTCGTGACGCTCCCTTGCGCCGGGGAAGTCGATGTCGCGCGCGAGCACGCGCTCGACCAGCGACAGCGCCTCGGGCACGCGTCCCGACTCGTGGAGCAGGTCCGCCCGCATCAACAGGTCCTGGGGTTCGGTGGCGCGCTCGAGGAATCGCAGCGCCTCGGGCCGCTCCCCGCGCGCGGCCAGAAGCGCCGCGCACC
>CAYMUE010000360.1:0-3384 GCA_964393505.1 uncultured Polyangiaceae bacterium | reverse complement strand
CGTTGCACGTGGCGTTGGAGTTGGACGAGACGGAGCGAGGCGAAGGCGGGTACGGGTCGACGGGGCGCTAGGGGGAGGTCACAGAGGGGAGCAGACGCCGAGATCGCCTTGGGCGGCGTCGGGCATGGATCCGGAACACTTGTCGGGGTTGCCGCCGCAGGCATCGAGGCGACCGACGACGCAAGGGCGCGTGCAGGTGCCTTCGGTGGGAGTGTTGGGGCGGCAGACGCCGACGCAGGTGTCGGGGTCAGCGGAAGGATCGCATGCCGAACCATCTGGGGCGCCGGACAGGACGGTGCCTTGGGGGAGGCACAGGCCGGAAGCGGGGTCGCAGACGCCGGGCGAGCAGTCGTTGTCGGTGGCGCAGACGGGCATGCAGACGCCGCCGGAGGACTGCGGGACGCAGGCGATGTCGAGTCGTCCGAAGCACTTGGTGGAGTCGCTGGAGCCGGGGGCACAGCGAGCGAGGCACCAGGCTTGGGGCTTGGCGGGGTCGGACGAGACGGAGACGCAGGTAGAGGATGGGGAGCAGGGCGACTCGGACAGGTTGCCGAGGAGGTATTCGGTGCAGTCGCGAGAGCACATGCCGTTGGCGGGGCCTGCGCCGGCGAAGTCAGTGCCCTGGGGCAGGAGGCAGTTCCAGGACAGGCACTCGTCGCTGTAGGTGCAGGTCTCGCCGTCTTCGCGCCAGGGAGCGGGGGCAGCGCCACCGAGCATGCCGCCTTCTCCACCGCCTGCCTGACCTGCAGCGCCCGCGACGCCTGCGGAGCCGCCGGACTGGGAGCCGGCGACGCCTGCGGAGCCGCCGGTCTGAGAGCCTGCTGCGCCGGCGGAGCCGCCGAAGGGACCGGCGACATCGCCTCCGGGATCGCCGCCGATCGGGTCATCTCCGCAGGCGGCGAGCGAGAGGGCGAGGAGAGCGGCGCCGATGCGGGGGTAGTGGGGGGCAGAGGAGCGGGTGCGGGGTTTGGGAGCGAGGTCGCGCAGCATGTCCTCAGTGGAGCAACGAGTGTGCCGTCTGGCAAGAGCGACGAATCCCCGCGGAGCAACGAAATCAGGCTGTGCCACCATGCGTCAGCCGCGGCAACCCGAGCGGTGGAAGATGGCGCAGGGGTCCGAGGCGCGGCATGGACAAAAGCAAGATTGAATCGCGTCGGCAGGGCGCGTAGAGGAGCGACAGTGATGCGCCCTGCCAACCGTTCCCCCGGAGCAGGGCGCAGATCGTTTGTGACCCCTGTGGAGAACCTGGGGGCTGAGCTGTGGAGAGGCTGGGGAGAAACGGCATGATGATGGACAAGCGCGGGCAGTCGCCGTACCGGGACCGAGAGCAGCGGCTGGAGCCCTTGATGACCGAAGGGCGCGTGCCGCCGAACGACCTGGACTCGGAGGCGGCGATCCTGTCGGCGATTTTCCTGTCGAGGGAGAACCTCGACAAGATCATGTCGATCCTGCAGCCCGACGCGTTCTATGCGGACGCGAACCGGAGGATCTTCGAGGCGTTCCTGGATCTGCACATGTCGGGGCGACCGATCGACCTGCTGACGGTGAAGAGCTGGTTGGCGGATCGGGACATGCTGCCGCGGGTGGGGGGGACGAAGTACCTGGCGGAGATCATCGACTCGGTGCCGGCGATTTCGAACGTGGACGACTACGCGCGGATCGTGCGGGAGAAGTGGCGTCTGCGGCAGTTGATCGCGACCTGTCAGCGGGTGAGCGCGGAGGGATACGGGAGTGTCGAGAGCGCGCAGCAGTTCATCGATCGCGCGGAGCAGGACATCTACGACATCGCGCGGACGCCGGAGTCGACGAGCGTACAGACGCTGAAGGACGTCATCCAGAAGACGTTCTTGAAGCTGACGGAGTCGTTCGAGCGCGGGAGTCGGATCACGGGGGTACCGACGGGGTTTTCTGGCTTTGACGAGCTGACGGGCGGGCTGCACGGTGGGGATCTGGTGATTGTGGCGGCGCGGCCGGGCATGGGGAAGACGTCGTTGGTGCTGAACATCGCGACGAACGTGGCGTTGCCGAAGCTGGTGGAGACGGAGGGGGACGATGGGGAAGGGGGAGCAGTGCATCAGGAGCCGGGGTTCTCGGCTGCGGTGTTCTCGCTCGAGATGCCGCGTGAGCAGCTTGCATCGCGCATGCTGTGCAGCGAGGCGCGGGTGGACGCGTCGAAGCTCCGGAAGGGGAACTTGAACGGCGAAGACTGGACGCGGCTGACGAAGGCGGCGGGGGAGCTGGCGAAGCTGCCGGTGTGGATCGACGACGCCTCGGACCTGTCGGTTCTGGAGCTGCGGGGCAAGGTGCGTCGCATCCAGGCGATGGCGTCGGCAGGAGAGGTGCCGCCGCTGGGGCTGGTGGTGGTGGACTACCTGCAGCTCATGTCGGGCAACCCGCGGGCATCGAGTCGCGAGCAGCAGATCAGTGAGATCTCGCGCAACCTGAAGAAGCTCGCGAAGGACCTCGACGTGCCGGTGATCGCGTTGTCGCAGCTAAGCCGTGCGGTGGAGACGCGCGGGGGGAAGGACAAGCGTCCGCAGCTATCGGACCTGCGCGAGTCGGGGGCGATCGAGCAGGACGCGGACATGGTGATGTTCATCTACCGCGACGACTACTACGACAAGGACAACGAGGAGGTTGCGGGGCTAGCGGAGCTGATCGTGGCGAAGCAGCGCAACGGGCCGACAGGGACGGTGCGCGTGCGGTTCACGAAGGCGTCGACGCGGTTCGACAACCTGGAGCCCGGGGAGTTCGACGGCATCCCACCGGCTTGACGAGAAGGGCCTCGTAGGTCAGCGGGAGGGGGCATGGAGACGCTGAGGTTGTGCGTGGACGCTTCGAAGCCGGAAGCGTCGATTGTGGGCGTGGCCGCCGGGATTCTCGCGCGAGGCGGGCTGGTGGCCTTCCCGACGGAGACGGTGTACGGGCTGGGAGCGCGCACGGGGGACGGGGAGGCAGCTCGACGCATTTTCGAGGCGAAGGAGCGTCCGGCGACGAGTGCGTTGATCGTGCACGTGTCGGGCATCGAGCAGGCGCAGCGCTACGCGCAGGAGTGGGGGGAGGCGGCGGAGCGGCTGGCGCGGGCGTTCTGGCCAGGACCGCTGAGCCTGGTGGTGGCGAGGTCGTCCGCAGTGCCGGATGTCGTGGCAGCCGGAGGACGCACGGTGGCGATGCGAGCGCCTGCGCACCCGGTCGCTCTCGCGTTGATCGAGGCGTTGGGGGAAGGGATCGCGGCACCGAGCGCGAACCGGTCGTCGAGGTTGCCGCCGGTGCGGGCATCGCACGTGCTCAAGGGGTTGGACGGGCGGATCGAGGCGGTGGTGGACGCGGGGATGTGCCCCGGGGGGTTGGAGTCGACGGTGTTGTTGTTGGAGGGAGGGAGGG
>CAYMUE010000359.1:0-3392 GCA_964393505.1 uncultured Polyangiaceae bacterium | reverse complement strand
TGGACGGCGGAGTGCCAATCGAAGCAACCGGAGAAGGCCGGTGTGACCTCGCGAGGAGGGCGCAGGTCGGCGTCGGACGCCAGGATGCGATCGGGCTTGTTGGGGTATTCCTTGTCGGCGCAAGCGATCGAGAGCGCAGCGAATCGCGATGCGAGCGCGCGATCGAACGGTTGCACGGCGACCTCCGGGATGCCGAGCCGCTCGAGCTCGGCCGCTGCCGTCACCGAGGTGGGAGTCGAAGGGACGGGAGCGTCGGAAGTGGGCTCGGGCGCCGTGCTTCGGGAGCACGAGCACGCGAGCAGTGCGATCGACCCGGCGAGCACCCGCAGCGACATGCGCCGATGGAACCATCGTTGACCGTGGCTTGGCAACCCGCGCGCGGCATCCATCGTGAGCCGCCGCGTATCCGGTTGAATCGTCGGGCTGCGTGAACTACGGTCCATCCCGATTGTCATGAGCGACCACGGACCAGGCAACTGCGTCGGCGCACCCGAGGAACCCCACGGCGGATCCCCCACACTGCCGTCGAGCCGAAACACGTTGTCCGATCGCCCCAAGCGCCCCAGGCGGTCTCTGGTGCTCTCGGAGTTGCTCGTCACGGCACCCGCTTCGGGTCATGAGCCCCCTGCAGTCGCCCCGACCGGCGCCGAGGCGTCGGAATCCGACGGATGCGACACGTCGTTCGAGCAGCAGGCGATTCGCCTTCGCGGCTCGGAGTACCTGCAAGCGGCGCGTCGCGCGCTCGATGCAGCCCGGCGGTTCGTGCAGCCCCTGGGCAAGTCCTTCGGCGAGCCGCCTCCCATCCACTTCACCCCCTCGCAGTGGCGTCGAATGCAGCGGATCGCGCGCGAGGCAGGGTGGCCCGGTCCCGTGATCTGGTACGTGCACGAGAACGTCACCCTCGAGGATCTCACGCGGCTCGGCGCGGTGAGCGACAGTTGGTGGAGCAAGGAGCCCGACTTCCCGCGGTGCATGCCGACCGTGTCTCCCTACGACGACACGGGCTACTGGATTCTGTGCTGCCCGATTCCGCACGCGATGACGCTGGGGAGTACGTGGGACGAGCAGCGCCGGGTGCTCCCCACCCTTGCGCACCTGCTCGGGTTCCGCAAAGGCGAGATCATCGCGGGCGATGCAACGGACCTCGCGTTCGTCATGGCCATGGCGCGCGCCACAGGATTCCTCGCTCCCGACGCCCCCTTCGCCGTGCGCACCGACACCTGCGTGCACCTCGCGGTCTCCTCGCGATCGTGGTTCGACCACCTCGACATGGTCAACGTGAGCCTGATCGTATCGGGTCATTCCTCCGAGCTCGGGGACTACCCGAACACGCTGCGTGCGCCGTTCCTCGGGATGACCCCGATGCTCTACTGACGAGTCCGCGGGGGCGTCGCAACGCTCGCTGACGCGACGCAGATTCGGGGCACACGGCGTGCGGCAGGGGGTACAGTTGCGCCATGGCGACGAGGCACGAGGCGAAACGAGGCGCGCGCGCGCGGTGGACGGCGTTCTTCGCCGCGGTGTGGTGCATCGGCTGCACGTCCGACCCGGCGATGTGTCCGTGCAGCGACGCTGCGGTATGCGTGGCACAGGACGACGCGGGTGCCGAGGCCGATGTCGCGGTGGACGCGGATCTCGAGAGCATCGCAGCGCTGTGCGAGGCGACCTTCGGGTTCCAGACGAACCTGTACGACGAGTGCTGCAGCGACGCGGAGAAGTCCCAGGACGCCTGGCGCTACTTGCGGGGATCGGTCGAAGCGATCTGGTTCGAGTGCAACAAGCGGCTCGGGACGAGCGCGTCCCAGGGACGCATCGAGCTCGATGCACAGGCCGGTGCTTCGTGTGCCGAAGCATTCCCCGCGACCTTCCAGAAGTGGTCCTGCGAGATGATCTTCACGGCGGTCTCCTGGGAGGAGACCTCGTGCCGCAGCGCTGTGATCGGGAAGCAACCCTCCGGGGCGCCGTGCAGGTATCGCTACGAGTGTGAGGACGGGCTCTTCTGCTACGGGTACACCGACGGGCTCGACGGCACCTGCGGCGAGCCGTCCGAGGGAGGGACCTGCCGGGCCGAGGAATCGCTGCTGACCGCCGACGACATCCTCGACTACTACTTCGGCCGTCACCCCGCGTGCATCGAAGGGCGCGTCTGCCAGCACACGGGCAACTACGGCTACTGCGCCAAGACCGCAGCGGCCGGAGGCCATTGCGTCTACGACACGGACTGCGATCCCGGCCTCCGGTGCCATCTTGGAGTGTGCGGCGCCGAAGGTCCCGCGGAGGTGGGAGGCGTGTGCCGCTCCTGGCTCGACTGCAAGACCCGTCTGGTGTGCGCGATTCCATCGGGCGCGGTCGAGGGCACGTGCGTCTCGCGGAAGGGCGATGGCGAGTCGTGCACGACGACGAGCGACGAGTGCAAGGGCGCGTGTGTGTCGCTGGACGGCGGTACGGAGGGGGTGTGCGTGGCGTACTGCGGATCCGGGTAGCTCACGGGGCCGAAGCGGACCCCGCGGGGGCGGGGCGCTCGACGAGCTGGACGTCGAACTTGCAGCCCTGCTTGAGCGGTACGCGGTGAACGAGCTTGTTCTGCAGCACGCAAGTCGGCACCACCCCCTCGGCGGGATCGCCCGAAGGGGCTGTGAGGGCGATGCGCCCGTCGGGCATGAGCGTTGCGGCGAAGTGAGCGCTGCCACCCGGGACGGCGGCGCACGGGTCGACGAGCTTGCGGATGGCCTCGCGTGCCGCGCGCGCGTTCATGGTCCTGGAGTCGGGGCATTCGGCTACGACGACGGCCGCCTCGACAATGGACACGTCGGACTCGGGAGCCTCCGGGGCCGGGGAGGTGCTCGACGACGTCTTGCAGGCGCCGAGGAGCAGGAATGCGCACGTCGCAAGGGCGCAGCACGGGGGAAGGAGCCGGTGGGCCATGCTTCGAGGGTACCACGCGCGGCGGCGGGTTCCCCTCACTGTTTCTTGTCGGTAGCGAGCCAGTACACGACGAGGACGGCGAGGGCGGTCATGGATACGATGCCCGCGGCGACGAAGAGCAGCCCGACGAGTTCTGCGGAGAGGACGCGGTGAGCGAGGACCATGGCTTGGCGTGTCTGAACGGATGCTAGTGGAGCGGGACAACGATGGCCACCGGGAAGGCGCGCGCAGGCGCCGCGGTGCTGGTAGCATGATCGAGGCGCGCGGGAGCGAGCGAATGCGTCAGGAGCGAACGATGACCGCGATGAATGGGAAGTGGACCGCGTTGGCGATGATGCTGGCTGTCGCTGCAGGTGCGTGCTCCGACGACGACGCGTCGGGAGCAGCGGGCTCCTCGGGCGCAGCGGGCTCTGCGGGCGCTGCGGGTACAGCGGGCGCTGCGGGTACAGCGGGCGCTGCGGGTACAG
>CAYMUE010000358.1:0-3448 GCA_964393505.1 uncultured Polyangiaceae bacterium | reverse complement strand
ACAGCGCTCCCCACCCCGGAGAGGAGGGCCCCGTCTACCCAGGTACTTGCAGGACCCTGCCGGTAGATCGCCCGTTCAAGCGACCCCCTGCCCTGCGCCTACGCGTGACCGATGCCGAGATCCGCTTCGAGGATGCCCTGCAAGGGGCGAGCGTGTCACAGGTCGCCCACGACGCCGGGGACTTCGTGCTCCGCCGCGGCGACGGGCTCTTCGCCTATCAGCTCGCCGTCGTCGTCGATGATCTCGCCATGGGCATCACCGAGGTCGTGCGCGGAGCCGACCTGCTCTCCTCCACTCCGCGACAAGTCCTGATCGCACGCTTGCTGGGTGCAGAGCCCCCAATGTTCGCCCACGCCCCGCTCGTCGTCTCTCCCGACGGCTCCCGGCTCGCCAAGCGCGCCCGCGGCGTGGCCGTGCGCCATCACCGCGAAGCAGGCGAGGACCCGCGGCGTCTCGTGGCCACCCTCGCTCGCGCCATCGGGCTCGCAGGTGATCACGAGACGCTGCTGCGCCCGCAGGACCTGGTGGATCGTTTCGATTGGGGGAGGCTGCGTCGGGGGCCGGTGCCGATCGATCCCGGCCCGGCGATCCGATCGGATCAGAAGTAGTAGAGCGCGGCGACGTTCTTGGTGAAGATCGCCCAGGGGGAGTCCTGCACCGAGGTGCCGATGGTCATCGACGATTCGGCGTAGGTGGTGTCCGGAGTCGATGCAGCGGGGTCGGGGTTCCCGCCGCCCTTCGCCTGGAACTTGCGGTACTGCATCATCAGGCCGATGCCGGCCTGCAGCGACAGGTTCGGCACGCCGATGAACCCGAAGTGGATCTCGGTCCCCGCGCGCACGCCGAAGTCGAACAGCATGCCGCTCAGCTTGATGTCGTTCGGGTAGATCGCCGTGCCCCCCGGCGGAATGTAGACCTGCTCGGCCTTCTGCGTGCCGCTCGAGAACCCCACGTTGAGCTCGGGCACGACCTGGAACACCCAGTGCTTCTCGGCGTGAAGCGCCAACGGCACGCCTGCGTGCAGCACCGCGCCCATCTGGCTCACCTTGTCGCTCTTGATGTCCGCCTGCACGATGTTGGTCAGATCTCCGACGTGCCGCTTGACCGACCCGCCGTAGCTGAGGAAGCCGACGCCCACGTCGAGGCCGATCAGATCGCTGAGCCAGTAGCGCATGCCGACCACCGGCGCCGAGAGCGTGGACCCGGTCGCCGTCATCGACGCGATCCCCCCCGCCGTCGAGGTCGCCGCGTTGGTCGGGAACGGGACGTCGCCGGCGCCGAGATATCCCACGCCGAACGCTCCGACCAGCAACGCATGATCGCTGTCGGGCTCGGTGGTGCTGCGCAGCTTCACGTCCTTGGTCGAGACCTTGGCCGACGCCTCGGTCTTCTCCGAGTCGCCCTTGCTGTCTTCGTCTTCCGCAAGCGCGGGGGAGGCGGCGAGAAGGACCGCGCCAACGAATGCGAGCGAAGCCAACGATCCCAAGCGGCGATAGGTCATCTTCCGAGTCTCCTTGAAGCGGATCCGGCCGCATCTTCCGCTTTCGCTCCGGCGAGGTCAAGCGCGCGCCTGCCGCCGCGGCCCGCGGCAAAGCCCCGTGCACGACCCCGGTCCGCTCGACTTCCGCCGTCAACGGCGCTACCCACCCCCATCGTCGCGCACTCGACGCTCTCGCCCCACGCTGCTCGCATGCCTCCTCCGGCTTCCACGCCCCCGCTGCCCCGTCCGAACGTCTTGTCGCGACGCGCCCTGCTCCTCTCCGCCCTCGCCCTGCTCCCGGCGTGCCGCGCCCCGGGTCCCTCGGCCTCGCGCCCCGTGCGACGTATCGTGTCCCTCACGCCCAACACCACCGAAGCTGTGTTCGCCCTCGGCGCCGGCGGCCTCGTCGTCGGCCGCTCCCGTTTCTGCGACTTCCCCTCCGAGGTCACCGCCCTGCCCTCCGTCGGCGGCTATGTCGACCCCTCGTTCGAAGCCATCCTCGCCCTCGAGCCCGACCTCGTCGTCGGCGCCCGCGGTCCCGCCGGCTCCGGCATCGCCGAGCGCCTCGAACACCGCGGCGTTCGAACCTGGTTCCCCGTCACCGAGTCGATCGACGGCATCGTGCAGATGCTCCGCGGCATGGGGGAACGCGTCGATCGAGTCCAACGAGCCCAGACCCTGATCCAGTCGATCCGCGCGCGACTCGACACCGTCGCCGCTGCAGTCCAGCAGCAGTCCCGTCCCCGCACGCTGCTCGTGTTCGGCCTCGCTCCGATCGTCGCCGCCGGCCCCGGCAGCTTCCCCGACGAGATGCTGCGACACGCGGGGGCGATCAACGCGCTGCAGCAGGGAACCCGCTACCCCGCCCTCGGCATGGAGACCGTCCTGGGGATCGCCCCCGAGATCGTCATCGATGCGGCTGTCGCCGAAGGGCATGGGCGCGATCGCATCCGTCCCGACACCCCGGGGTGGAGCCAGCTCGAGGCCGTGCGCAAGGGACGCGTGATCGCGATCGACGACGACGCGGTGCTGCGTCCCGGGCCGCGCGTGGCCGAGGGGGTGGCGCGGCTCGCCGCTGCGCTGCACCCGGAGGTGAAGACGTGAGCCCGGTGCGACGCATGCGTCTCGACGTATTGATGACCGAGCGGGGGCTCGCGCCCACGCGAGCGAAGGCCCAGGCGCTGGTGATGGCAGGCAAGGTGCTCGTGGCGGGCGCACGCGCCGACAAGCCTGGCACCCAGGTCGCTCCCGACGCCGACGTCCGCCTCGCCGGAGAGGGGCCGTCGTTCGTGTCCAGGGGCGGTGAGAAGCTCGCGGGCGCGCTGCGCGACTTCGCTCCCCACGGCTTCGAGCCGCGCGACAAAGTCGCCGCCGACATCGGGGCCTCCACCGGCGGCTTCACCGACTGCCTCCTCCAACACGACGCCGCGCGCGTCTACGCGATCGACGTCGGCTTCGGCCTGCTCCACGAGAAGCTGCGCGCCGATCCGCGCGTGGTCGTCATGGAGCGTGTCAACGCGCGCGACCTCGAGCCGTCGTCCGTCGGCGGCGGCGTCGATCTCGTCGTCGTCGATGCCTCCTTCATCGGCCTCGGCAAGCTCCTCGAGGCGATCGAGCGGATCCTGCGCGACGGCGGTGAGCTCGTGGCGCTGATCAAGCCGCAGTTCGAAGCGGGCAAGCGCGAGGTCTCCAAGGGCAGGGGAGTGATCCGCGACGAGGCCGTGCGGTCCGCGGCGATCGAGACAGTCCTGGAGCAGGTGCGTTCCGCGGGGTTCGTGATCCTGGCCGACGCGCCCTGTGCGATCCGCGGGCCCAAGGGGAACCTCGAGCACTTCGTCTACGCCTCGAAGCCTGCCCGGCCGTAGCGCGATCCCCGGTGCCCGAGTGCGGCAGCGGATGCGCTCCCCAACGACCTAGCGACCCAGCTTGCCGAGCAGCGCCACCGGCCGATCGTGCTTCTGCACGATC
>CAYMUE010000357.1:0-3453 GCA_964393505.1 uncultured Polyangiaceae bacterium | reverse complement strand
AAGGCGCACAACCTGTACGTGCGCCCCGAGGACTTCCTCGGCCGTCGCCTCGAAGCAGTGATGCCGCCCCACGTGGCGGCCGAGACCAAGCGTCTGGTCGACGTGGCCATCGCGACCGGAGAGCCGCAACTGCAGGAGTACGAGCTGGAGATCGCCGATCGGACGCGCTGCTTCGAGGCGCGTCTCGCTCCTGGCGGCGGGAGCGACGTGCTCGTGATCGTGCGCGAGATCACGGACCGCAAGGCAGCCGAGAGCGCGTTAGCGGCGGAGCGCATGCGGCTGTCCGTGACCCTCGCGAGCATCGCCGACGCGGTGATCGCGACCGATCGCGTGGGGATCGTCACGCTGATGAACCCGGTGGCGGAGCGCATGACCGGGTGGTCATCGGCAGAGGCCTTGGGGCAACCCCTCACGCGGGTCTTCCGGATCGTCAACGAGAAGACGCGTGTGGCGATGGAGGATCCGGTCCACACGGTGCTCAAGACGCAGCGGGTGGTGGGGCTGGCGAACGACACGGCGCTTCTTTCGCGGGACGGCAGCGAGCGTCACATCGCGCACAGCGGAGCGCCGATTCGTTCGGGGGCTGGAGCGATGGACGGTGTGGTGCTGGTGTTCCGGGACCAGACCGAGGAGCGACGACTGCAGGACGAGCGCATCCGCGCGCAGAAGCTCGAGTCGATGGGTGTGCTCGCGGGGGGTATCGCGCACGACTTCAACAACATCCTCACGGCCGTGGTGGGAAACGTGTCGCTCGCGCGCATGCACCTTCCGCCCGAGAGCACGGCGACACCGCGTCTGGCCGACGCGGAGAAGGCGCTCTCGCGCGCCCGGGACCTCACGCGCCAGCTCCAGGCATTCTCACGCGGTGGGCAGCAGGAGCGCAGAATCTCCCCGATCGGTCCGCTGGTCCGCGACTCCGTTCGGATCGCGCTCACTGGCTCTTCGGTGCGGGCCGAGGTCAACGAGGCCGAGGAGCTCTGGCCCGTTCGCGTGGATCGCGGGCAAGTCTCCCAGGTGTTCGAGAACCTCCTCATCAACGCGGCGCAGGCCATGCCCGGCGGCGGGCACATCCACGTCGTACTCGAGAATGTCGAGGTCACCGATCAGTGGCTCCACCCAGTACGCCCGGGCCGCTACGTTCGCGTCACCATCCACGACACCGGCGTCGGCATCCCCCGCGCGAACCTCACCCGGATCTTCGACCCCTACTTCACGACCAAGGAGCGCGGCTCCGGCCTCGGCCTCGCTGTCTCCTATTCCATCGTCGCCAGCCATCTGGGACGCATGTTCGTCGACTCCGAGGTTGGTACCGGCTCCACCTTCTGGGTCTACCTGCCCGCCACCGACGGCGACGAAGAGATCGTTCCGGCGCGCCCTTCGACATCGGTGCACGGCTCCGGGCGGGTCCTCGTCATGGACGACGACGTCCACGTCCGCAGCACGCTCAAGGCGATGCTTGCCGATCTCGGCTACGAGCCCACGTTCGCGGCCGATGGCGGCGCGGCGCTGGAGGCCTACGCCGCGGCCCGCGAACGCGGCAAGCCCTTCGTCGCAGCGGTGCTCGATCTGACCGTGCGGGGGGGCATGGGCGGGCGTGAGTGCATGGCAGCGCTCAAGGAGATCGACCCCGCGGTCAAGGCGCTGGTGATCAGCGGATACGCTGACGACCCCGCGATCGTGCAGCACGAGCGCTGGGGCTTTGCCGGAGCCATCCGCAAGCCCTTCAAGCTCGAGGACCTCGCCGAGGAGCTCGGGCGCGTGCTCGCTCGCTGAGCGTTACCGCGAGACGCGACCGATCGCGCGCAGGGCGACGTCGCGAAGCCAGGCGGGCTGCAGGCTTCGTACGCACTGCTCCAGCAGCTCTCCACGCCCCGGATCCACGCAGCTTGCAGCGACCACGAGCAGGTTTCTGCGAAGGCCCTGCGCTCCCGCGCGCCGCAGCGGGCTCCCCTGCGTGATCGCTTCGAGCTCCGCGTCCGAGGCGCGCAGCAACGAGGCAACCGACGCATCGCGCCACTGCGACAATGGTTCGTAGCACGAACTCCCATCGACGACGGCAGAGCGCGCCGCGTTGAAGG
Source organism: uncultured Polyangiaceae bacterium (assembly GCA_964393505.1). Classification (GTDB taxonomy): domain Bacteria; phylum Myxococcota_A; class Polyangia; order Polyangiales; family Polyangiaceae; genus JACRCQ01. The sequence continues at coordinate 1,375 of CAYMUE010000357.1, read as the reverse complement.
GACAAGCCTCCTGGCACGCGTCGCATCCGAACAGCGCTCCTCCGACCCGCGGCTCGAGATCCGGCTCCCACGCGCCCCGATGCTCGATCGTCAGATACGAGATGCACCGGCGCGGATCCAGGCTCCAGGGAGCCACGAACGCCTGCGTGGGACACGCTTCGATGCAGCGCGAGCAGTCCCCGCACCGACGCTCCATGGGGGCATCCGGCTCGAGCGGCAGCGTCGTCACCACCTCCCCCAGCAGCAGGTGCGATCCCATCCCGGGACGAATCAGCATGCCGTTCTTGCCCACGAACCCCACGCCCGCACGGGCAGCCAGCGCTCGCTCGAACACCGGCGCCGTGTCGCACAACGCGCGCGCGCGAACGCCGGGTGCTAACGACTCCACGAAGCCGGCGAGCCGCTGCAGCTTCTTCTTGAGGTGGTTGTGGTAGTCGCGGCCGCGTGCGTAGCGCGCGATCCGCCCTACCACCGGGTCATGCACCGACGTGGGCTCGGACTCCCGCGAGCGAACCGCGCAACGCTGGGCAACGCACACCACCGTGCGCGCTCCCCCGAGGATCGCCTCGGAGTCCAGCCGACGCCGCGCGTCGCGATGCGCCGCCAGCCACTCCATGGAACCGTGCATCCCCTGCCCTACGAACGCCTCCCACCTCGCGAAGTCCTCGTCGAGCGCCACGTCCGCACGAGCAAATCCCACGGCGTCGAAGCCGAGCTCCAGCGCGTGCGTTCGGATCTTCTCCCTCGAAGTCTCGTGCATGATCACAGCCGGAGGCCGGTGCGATTCATGCCATACTCGCGCCGTGCGCACCACGCTCGACGCATTGATGGACGGCACCGTGGTGCTGGAGCAACCCGCTCCGGGCGAGGGCTACCGCTTCAACGTCGATGCCCCGCTGCTGGCCCGCTTCGCAATCGCCGACCACAAGCCGATCGCCCACCTGATCGATCTCGGCGCCGGTGTCGGCGCCGTCGCCCTGTGCGCTGCCCGCATGGCCCCCGTGCAGCGCGCAACCCTCGTCGAGGTCGATCCCGAAGTGTCCGCCGTTGCCCGCGCAAACGTCGAGCGCGCAGCGCTGACCCACCGCGTATCGGTGGTGACGTCGGATGTCGCCGACGTGCGCGTGGCCGACGTGGGGCTCGCGGATCTGATCGTGGTCAACCCGCCCTATGCAGAGCCTGGTGCGGGACGCCCCTCGCCGGTGCGCGGAAGGGACCGGGCGAGACGCGGGAGCCTCGAGCCGTTCGTGCGCGCGTGCGCCGAGCTCCTCGACCCCGCGGGACGAGCCTGCTTCTGCCACCCGGTCACGACGTTCGTCGGGCTGCTGACAGCCGCGCGCGCTTCGGGATTGCACGCGCGACGCGCGCAGTTCGT
>CAYMUE010000356.1:0-3498 GCA_964393505.1 uncultured Polyangiaceae bacterium | reverse complement strand
CGTTGCCCCCGGAGGCTCTGGCAACGCCGCAGGTTCGAGCGGTTCGCCCGGCGCAGGCGGTTTCGCCGCGCAGGCCGGCTCCGCCGGGGGCCCCGTCGATGCCGCCATTTTCGCGGACGTGTTCGATCCCGATGCGTCGGGAATGCAGGACGGCCAGGAGTGCGTCGCCCAGAACGCCTCCGGCGAGGTCTGGCCCCTCGACATGTACATCATGATGGACCAGTCCGGCTCGATGTCGTCGACCATCAACCTCGCCGGCACCATTACCAAGTGGAAAGCGGTCACCGACGGACTCTCGTCGTTCTTCACCAAGCAGCCCGCCAACGCCGACCTCGGAGTCGGAATCCAGTTCTTCCCCCTGCCCGTCAAGCCCTGGAGCTCCTTCGCCGCCTGCACGCAGGGGGGCAATGAGTGCGCTGCCTCGTCCCTGTGCATCGGTACCGACATCGGCTACGTGTGCCTCGACAAGTGCCAGGACGAGACCACCTGCGGCGGGGGCGAGTGCATCGCAGTCACTGACGGGTCGTTCTGCATGAACGACACCTGCGACGCCAACGTCTACGCGACGCCCGAGGTGGCGGTCGGGAAGCTCGCGGACACCAAGGCCGGTGTGCTGGCTGCGATGGCGGCGCACGGCCCGCTGACGATGACGCCGACGGTGCCTGCCCTCGCCGGGGCCATCCAGTACGCAAAGGCCTACGCTCCCCAGCACGCGGATCGCAAGGTGATCGTGGTGTTCGCGACCGACGGCATGCCCACCGAGTGCCCGCACGACAACCAGCCCGCCTCCGGACTCAACCTGTCCAAAACCATCGCGCAGAACGCTGCGTCTGCGAATCCCTCGATCAAGACCTTCGTGATCGGTGTGGTGGACATGGGCGACTTCGTGTCGACGAACAACCTCAATGCCCTTGCGAAGGCCGGTGGCACCGACACCGCGCTGATCGTCAAGCCGAACCAGGACATGGCCGCTCAGTTCTCCACGGCGCTCGAGAAGATCAAGGGCAAGGCGGTCGGCTGCGAGTTCAAGATCCCGACGCCCGACGCGGGCAAGGTCGACCCGGCGAAGGTCAATGTCGTCTACAAGGTGAATGGCGGCGCCGAGCAGAAGATCTACAAGGTAAACGACGCCGCGAGCTGCGACGCGACGATCGGAGGGTGGTACTACGACAAGCTGCCGGACCCCACGGCGATCATCCTCTGCCCGGCGACCTGCGCGGTCGTGCAGACCCCGAGCCAGAAGGTTGAGGTGAGCATTCAGCTCGGCTGTCAGACCTGGGCTCCTCCGCCGAAGTAGCTCTCAGCGACGCGATGCGTCGCCCCCGGTGCAACGGAGTCATCCGCAAAGGGCCGACAGCGTCTTCAGGAGAATGCCTTCGCGATCTGGTCGGCTTCCGCCGCAATGGCGGTGTCGCCTGCAGGGATCTCCAAATACCCCGCAAGACAGCTCTCCAGATCGAATGTCTCCATGACATAGAACAACAGCTCGGCGCGAACACTCAGAAGCAGGAGGTACTCGTCGCCAAGGGAAAGCGCCCATCGCAGCGCAGCCGCGTGTCCCTCCCCCCTCACCTCCAGCTTGCTGATCTCGTCCAACACCAGCACGCGCGAGGATGCAGCGTCCTGTCGCAACCACTCCAATCCGGCAGCGAACGCGTCCTGCATGAACGAGAACGAGCACAGGACGCTCGTCCCCGGCTTCTCGCGGCCACCGGGCCGGGCGAGGGGCAGCGACTGCGCGTGGTCGCTCACGCGGACCAGATCATAGCAGCGACAGTCCTCCTCGTCGCTCAGGGTCCGCTGGAAGTAGCCTCCGACGTTCGCCCCCCGCCGCGCGACCGCGTCCGCCAGCTTCAACGTCGTGGTGGTCTTGCCCGCGCCTCGCGGTCCGTAGATGACAAACACTTTCGCCATGACAGGGCCCGTCGTTGACCCCGGCGAGAAGGCGGCGTCAAGAGGTCCTTCGCCATCCGCGGAGAGCATCGCGGATCGCCGGCAAGGGAAACGTGGTAGGCTCAGACCTCATTCCCCTGTGAGGCCCCATGGATCCAAGACTCGCCCGGTTGGCATTCACTGCAGCACTTTCGGTGGTCGTGGCAGGCTGCTCGGATTCGAATGACGCGGTCCAGGAGCAGGGCGAGGAGGGTCAGGCCTGCTTCCGCAACTCCACTTGCATGCCGGGACTCACCTGCTTGTCGAACCTGTGTGTCAATGCGAGCGCCGACGGAGGAGCCGACGCCGGCAATGCGCAGGACGCGCACGAGGATGCGACCGCACAGGACTCCGCCATTGCCGACTCCGCGATTTCGCCCGGCGACTCCGGCAAGGAGCCGGACGGCTCGATTCCGGAACCCGACGCGGCGGGGCCGGTGGACGTCGACGAGCCCAACGGGAACAAGACATGGACTGAAGACAAGACGATTGCCACGATCCTGCCGTTGGCGACGCCGCATCAGGGCTGGATCTCGTTCAAGGGAGACGAGGACTTCTACAAGATCAGCATCACGAAGTCCGGCACGCTGCACATCGTGGTGACGACGGCCGAAGCGACGCCGGTGGACCTTTGGGCCGAGCTGTACTGCCCGCAGCACAACAGTTGGGGCAAGGTGGTGCAACACGACGGCTCCGCGGGGCCGACGAGCATCACGAAGGACATCAACGTCGACGCGAGCATCACGAAGACCTACTACCTCCTGGTGCACGACGAGAACGACGACGACGTCGATCCGATCAAGCCCTACACGCTCACGGTCACGCTGAAGTAGCGCGCGTGGGCAGCGCCGCGGTTCGCGTCGAGAGCCCAGCATGCCGGCTACTTCCCTCCCCTCTCGCCATGCTATCATTGCCTCCATGGCCTCCCTTCGCTCTCCCACGCTCGCGTGCGTTGGTGCTGTGCTGTGCGCTTCCCTCCTCGCCGACGTCGGCTGCGGCGCACCCGAACCGGAAGGCGAGCTCCCGCCGATAGAAGACGTCGCCAACGTGCAGCAGGCGTCCATCGACTGCACGCAGTGGACCGACACGGGCTACGTCGACGGCGTCCCGTTCGAAATCACCCTCGTGACTGCTGACGGCAAGCCCGTCGAGGTGAGCACGGCAAACGCCTATGTCGTCATGCAGCAGGCCGCCGCGGCCGACGGCGTGAGCATCAAGATCGTGAGCGGCTTCCGGACCTATGACGAGCAGAAGTACCTCTACAACTGCTACATCAACTGCAACTGCAACAACTGCAATCTCGCGGCGAAACCCGGCTACAGCAACCACCAGAGCGGACACGCCCTCGACCTGAACACCTCGACGTCATCGGTGCTCAACTGGTTGAACTCGCACGGCGGGGCCTACGGGTTCAAACGCACGGTGCCGAGCGAGGACTGGCACTGGGAGTTCTGGGGCGGTGGGCCGGGCGGTGGGCCGTGCGACGACAACACCCCCCCGACCCCATGCACGGTGACCGCGACCGGCAAGACCGGCGAGTGCATGGACACCGCGATGTGCGCGGAG
>CAYMUE010000355.1:0-3501 GCA_964393505.1 uncultured Polyangiaceae bacterium | reverse complement strand
TGCCGTTGCGGTCCATTTCGTAGGAGAGGGGCGCCGACTCGGCGGAGTCGATGTGTTTCCAGGTGCCATCGGGGACGGTGCAGGAGATCGGCACGCGCAGGCGTCGGGAAGGGGACCCGGAGGACGGGGTCTCGGGCTTGCGAGCGCCGACCTCGGCCGGTCCCCAACCTTGCCAAGAGAAGGCGGAGCCGACGACGCACCCGTGGGTCGTGCACGTTACGGAGCTCTTGTTTACGCCCTGGAGGAAGGCGTTCGGAATACGAAACACCTGGGCGAAGGTGGCGCCGCCGTCGTGGGAGGCTCGCAGCTCGCCCTCGGGGCCCGAGTGCGCGAGCGCATGGCGACCCGCCGTCGAGATCATGGGCGCGTCTCTCGGTGCGAAAGCCGATGAGCCCACGAGGCCGTCGCGATCGGACAGCAACCAGAGCATGCCCGACGGCGTGGCGAGCACCCAGGAGACATTGCCCTCGGCGTCGATCCCGACGTGATCGGGCACGGCTGCGTCGAGCAGCTTGCCGAGTTGCTCGTTCGATATGCCGAGGGAGAGCCTTGCAGGGTCGAGCACGACGGGTTCGAACTTCTTCCCGCCGTCGTCCGACAGGAGCAGTGCGAGCTTGCGCTGATCGCCGAGGCGCGCCGCGAGGTACAGCCTCCGACCGTCGGGAGAGATCGCCGTTCCCGGTGCCTGCATCGCCGTGGGGGGGATCTCGGAGGGATCTTCGGCGTCGACGTACAGGTTGCCGGCGGCGCGACGGAGCGCGAGACGCAGCGGGGGGCCTGGCTGGCAGATGCGACGGGTACCGGGGCGGCACATGCCGGTGGCGAGGACCGATCCGTCGGGAAGGACGCGGATGCGTGCGGAGCTCTCCTCGGCCACGAGGTTGACGGAACGGGACTGGAACACCAGCCCGGGTCGGTCGGCGGCGAAGAGCTTCACGCGGGGCATCACTATCGACTGCGAGGTCCTGCCTCGCGTGAGGCAGGCGAGCACCACGCGGGAGGGGGACGCGGTCACCAGGATCCGCCCACACTCCTCGGTGGCCTCGATGGGCAACACCTGGCTCGCGCGCCCGAGGGACCCGCCGACGGCGAGGGACCAGCGTCCTTTTTCCTTGGGTGGCTCGATGGCGCCGAACCAGGTCGAGCCCTCGACCTCGGCGGCTCCAGAGGCCAACGCGGCGCCGCTCACTGCAGGCTGCAGGTTCGTCAATAGATCGTAATCCGAAACAAGTGTCGCATGCTCCGAGGGGGCGAGAGTCGGAGTCCCGGCGCGCCACACCAGAGCGCCACGGATCCCGCGCGCCACCGGATCCCCCGACGGATCGAGCCCTACCGCGTAGGAGCCCAGGCCGATCGCGTCGCTTCGCGCGAAGGACGCCCCGTCCGCCGACAACCAGAGCTGCTCCGGAGCCGCGAGTAGCAGCGTGCGACCGTCATCCGCGACCGCGGCGTCGAAGACCGTGGCGCCGTCGTAGCGGACCGGAGCGAAGCTGCGCCCGGCATCCGAGGATCGGACGACCGAGCCGTCGCGTCGCACGCCGATGAGCCGCGAACCCCTCCCGTAGACGCGTCGCAGGTTCGGGTCCGATCGGACGACCTCCACGAAGGGCCCGAGGGGTTCCCTGGCGAGGTACAGGGTGCCAGTCTCGCCGACGAACTCGAAGGCGCCGTCGGGGGCGGCGGCGATTGCGACGATGGGCTCGGAGGCGAGCACCGCGGCCGCGGAGGCGGAGCCGGCGGCTGGGTCTGCGAGCCAACGTTCGCCGCGGTCGCCCGCGAGCAGCCAACGTCCGTCGGGGAGCGTGATGCGCGCGCGCAGGGGTGCGGGGGCATCGGGGTGGTAGTCCCAGCGGGAAGGCTCGACGCGGGCGGGGGCAGTGCGAGGCGCAGCGGCGGCGGGGTTCGGGAGTGGCGAGGTGGAAGGCGAAGCGGAGCAGGCGGCGAGGACGACGGCTCCGAGGGCGGCGCACAGGGGAGGCAGGAGTCTCACGGGGCCTCCGGCGCGAGGCTGCGCAGGGTGATGACGGTGACTTCGGGAGCGGCGCCGATGCGGATGGGAGGGCCGGTGACGCCGAGCCCGGCGCTTACGTACAGCTTCGAGCGGTCGCGCGCGTACAGCCCGAGGTGGAACGAGTGGGCGCGTCGCGAGATGTTCAGCCACCTCGCGAGGAACGGAACCGCCACCTGACCGCCGTGCGTGTGCCCGCTCAACACGAGATCCACGCTCGCACGTGCAGCGAGCGGGAACAAGTCCGGGTCGTGGGCGAGCAACACCGTCGCCGCTGCCCCCTCACACCCCGACAACGCACGCTCCAGGTCCGCGTGCCTCGTCCAGGTGTCGTCCACTCCCGCGATCGCCAGCGACGTTCCTTCGCGCTCGACACGGACCGACTCGTTGCGCAGCACGCGCACGCCTCGATCGGCGACGAGGCGGAACAGATCACCGGGCGCGCCGAAGTAGTCGTGGTTGCCGGGGACGAAGAACGCACCATCCGGCGCCTGCAACGCGGTCATCACCTCCGCGACGTCCCCGAAGAAGTCCTCGCCGCTCGTGAGCAGATCGCCGGTGATCGCGATGAGATCGGGGCGCAGGGCGACGGCCCGGCGTGCCCAGCGAAGACCCGAGCGAGCCGTGTCGAAGGAGCCGAGGTGCAGGTCGGAGAGCTGCACGATGCGGTAGGCGTCCCAGGCCTTGGGCAGTCCCCGGATCCCGATTTCGACGGTGCGAGTGCGCACCCAGCGGCGACGGAACCACACGCCCCATGCCGAGAACACCGCGCCGGCAAGGTACGTCCACGCGGCCGCGTCGATCAGGTCGAAGGGCGCAGGGCCCCGAACGACGCGCAGCACGAGCCATGCGATCCCAGCGCCGACCATCGCGAACGAGGCGAGGGTCGCAGCGCACCAGTGCGCGAAGTAGGGCAGGTCCACGAGCGCGACGCGCCACGCCGGGCGTCGGCGATCCGGCATCAGCGACAGCATGCGTCCGCGGAACGGAAGGACGGCGACGACAGCGATCGCGATGGCGATAAGGGCAGGCCAGGAGAGGCCGGCGGCGCGAGCTGCTGCGAAGGCGGCGAGTGCCACGGTCACGTGGGCCAACGCGGTCCAGGTGAACAGGACGAGGACGAATGGCGGGATGCGCGGCGGGGCGAAGTCGCGCGGGAGGGGCGAATCGGATCTCTCGCGGGCGCCTTCTTCTGTCTCCTCGATCACTTCGACACCGGCTCAGCCCGCCTGCCGGACTTCCAGCACCAGCCCGTCGTCGCCCACCACCAACACACCGTCGTTGGTGGGGCCGATCTCCGTGAACCGGCTGGTCACGGACGCGTCCACCGGAATCCGCTCCCAGACCCCGCGCACCCTGCGCATCACGCGCCCCGCGGCCCCGGCGCACCACATGGAACCATCGACGCCGAGATCGACCGCGAACAGATCACGCGTGGTCTGCACGGCCTCGAGCTGCACGGACAGTTGCTGCGAGAGCGACAGCGCGTGGCC
>CAYMUE010000354.1:0-3520 GCA_964393505.1 uncultured Polyangiaceae bacterium | reverse complement strand
CCGGGATCGGCGGGTCCGCCGGGGCCGCAGCGAGCGGCTCCGGCACGGGGTCGGCGGGCGGAGGCTCTTGCGCGACAACCGCGACCTGCGGCTCGGGGGCCTGCGCGGGGGGAGAGAGCACCTGTTGCGTCCGCTCGAGGGCCGGGCAGCTGAGCCCCAGCGATGAGGAGATCAGTCCGACGGTGGCGACACCCCAACGAAGGTGGAACATGACCTCTTGGGGCTAACGAAGGGGGGGCACGATGGCCAAGTTACGCGGCATGCGCCGGGCTGCGAGGGGGCGGGCTCAACAGAGGGGCGCATGGGAGCCGAAGGCCAACACCACGGCGCGCGGATTGCGCCGCAGCACGACCTTCACCCGACACGACCCGGCAAGGCTCTCCATCGCCTGCTCCACCTCGCAGTCCTCTCCGCTCGACGGGGCTGGCGAGCCGGAGGCTTCGAGCACGAGGCTCGACGTCTTCGGGCGCGCGTGGAGTACGAGCTTCCCTTCGTCGCCGGCCGCCCAGTAGGCGGCAAGCTCGATCAGCTCGAGCGCAGACACCGGATCCAGCCGCGCCTGCACCGGCCACTGCATCTCGCCCAGGAAGGTCGATGCTCGTCTCGATCGCGCGACGAATGCGAGAGCTCGCAGATCGATCGGGCGATCCGGCTCGTCGCCGCCTCCCGCGCTCAGATAGGACGTGACCCGAAGGATATCGGCCAGCAGCTCGACCTGATCCCGCAGGGCGAAGGCAGGCCCATTCAAGGCTTCTCGCGGACCGAGGAGCTCGTCGGCCGTGAGCTGCATCACGGAGACAAACACGCGCAGGTCGTGCACGAAGGCGTCGGATTCGGGATCGGGAGGCATCGGCGCATGGAAGCACGGCCGAGGGGCGAGGGTCGAGGAGAGAGGGGGGGAGGCAGGAGGGAGGTCAGTTGCACTGCGGGTCGTTGGCAGGTACGCAGTAGAAGAAGTTGTTGGGCGGGCCGCCGAAGGAGCAGATGTCGGGGGCGCACTCGTCATCGGTGAAACAGGTCTTGGACGCCGTGAACGGCGTCTTGCAGCAGTAGCCCTTGTCCTTGCCATTCCACGAGCAGACCTTGCCAGAGTCGCACGCGGGACCGCCGTTGAAGCAGCTCGGCGGCTCGGCATCGCTTCCGGCGTCCGCACCGCACTCGCCGCCCTTCGCGGCCTCCGCCTTGATCGCCGTGAAGATCTTGTCCGCTTCCTTCTTGCAGACCTTGCAGAAGTCCTGGTTGGAGTCGCGCATCATGCAGTAGTGGTGCGTGGGACGGTACACGCCGGTCTTGCAGTACTGCGCGCCTTCGAAGGTCCCGATGGTCGATGCCGAGTCCGTGGTGGTCGGCAGCTCCTTGGTGTTGATCAGGTCCTTCCATGGCGGGTTCTGCGCGTCGGCCGAGGTGTTCGGCTTGCCCTTGCCCGCGCTGGACGAGCAGGTCCCGTAGTCGTACTCGTCGGCGAGCTTGAACAACGAGTGCCCCAGCTCGTGCGCCAGCACGCGCCCTCCGCCGCTGTGACGCGACTGGGCAATCAGGTTCCCTCCCGCACAACCACCCCACTCCGTCGTGTTCGCGATGATGATCGTCTGGTTCGCCCCGCTCGCCGCTTCCGCTTCCGCACGCAGCTTCGTGGCATCCGCATCACCCGCGTTGCGCGGATAGATGCACCGACGCACGCTCGTCACGTCGTCGCCGAAGCTCGTCCCAAACGCCGTGCTCTTCACCGAGTCCTTCGCCGGATCGGAGATGCCAGAGTCCTTCGAGGCGACATCGAGCGTCCACACGTTGATGTAGTCCCAGTTGTCGCCGTAGGCGGGGATCTCCTTGAGCTTCTCCACGAACGCGCTCGCCGAGGACTGGAACGTCGGCAGCTCGGACTCGGTGAAACCGTCCGGCAGGATCAGAAGGTTCACCCGCCCCGGACACTTGCCGTGGTCCACCAGGAGCTTGAGCCCGGGCACCGAGGTAGCCGCGGGGGGGTCCTCCTTGTCGGACTTGAACAGGCTCAGGAACCACTCCCACAAGCCCGTCTTGTTCTGGGACTGCAGCCCGCCGCCCGCGCCCTCTCCCACGTAGAACGTCAGCTTCCCGTCGGCATCCGGCACGTTCACGCGCACCTCGACGCGCCCCCCGGCGCGCCCGTACTTCGGGTCTGCCGTGCCATCCTCGCCGAAGTCCGTGTGCACAGCCCACGGATCCGCAATCCTGCCCTGCGCAAGCACCTTGCCGTCGGCCACCATGTCCCACCGGATCGACGGCTCCGAAGGACCCTCGGGCTCGGGCGACGGAGGGATTTCGGCCGTTGCCGGGTGCACGCGCAGCAGCTCACCGGTCTGCGCCGTGTCGAGCGCCACCCACACCGTGTTGACCCCCTGCAAGGAGCCTTGCCCCGCGGAGCCCGCCGAGCCCCCGCTGCCGCCGGCGTTGCCGCTGCCGCCGCCGCCCGGCGTGCCCGATGGCGTGGAGCTGTCGGAAGAGCAGCCCTGGGCGGCGAACACGGCGATTGCGGCGCCGAGGATTGCGGCGAAGGGGTAGCGACGATGGTTCGTGGAACGAACAAGTGCGGAGCGGGAGGGGAAAATGCCGGGGGAGCGAAGGTCCTGCTGGGTCATGGCATCCTCGAGGGCGACAAAAGGACAGGGGGAGGTGAGCGAATGATACCACGGGGTCGCGACGGGAGAACCGTGGTTGCGTGGAGAAGAAAGGCACGGTTGACCCAATTGGGGGAGGCCCCTATCCTGGCCTCCGCCCCGGCGGGCAAGAATCAGGAAAGGGAATCCCCGATGAGTAGCGATGAGCCGTTGTGCTGCCCTCGCATGCACGGCTGCCCGATGTACCCGATGTTCAGAAGCAAAAGCTTCCTCGAGACTCTCATCGCCATGTACTGCGAGGCCGACTACTCCCGCTGCGAGCGCTTCAAGCTCGCCACCGCAGGAGAGAGCGTTCCGCCCACCCTGCTGCCCAACGGACGCGATCTGGCCGAACACACCGAGTAGCCGCGGCCGCCGATCACACCCCGTCCCCTCTCCGCGCAGAACCTTCCGGTACACCGTCGCTTCGGTCTATCCTCTCGCGCCATGCTCGAACGCGTCGCGATGCACCAGACCCGCTTGCGCGTCCCCGGCCTCGGGATCGACGCCAAGGGCGTGGTGCTCGGAACCAAGGGGCTTGTGCTCCTCGCTTCGCTCGAGCGCCTCGTCGCCTTCCTCTCGCTCTACACCTCCGAGCGCAGCCTCGGAGACCTCGTGGGCAACCTCCGCGTCGAAGTCGTCCGCTCCAAGATGAACACCCGTGAGGTCGTCCTCTCCTTCCCCGCGCAGAACAGCGAGTCCCTCGACCTGCTCGCGGAAGTCGCACGCCTCGCCCTGGGTCACACCTTCACCGGCAGCTCCAGGCACTTCGTGCAGTTCCGCGACGCCTCCGCCCCCTTCGGGTTCGACGCCTCCGAGGTGATCGCCGCCGACGCCGACTACGTCCTGTACCACTCCACGTTCACGCAGACCTACGTGCGCGATCG
>CAYMUE010000353.1:0-3548 GCA_964393505.1 uncultured Polyangiaceae bacterium | reverse complement strand
CAGTTGCGACCGTCGGTGGTCAGCGGGAAGGTGCAGCCGGTCGTGCTCTCGTTGCAGTAGGGGTCTCCCTTCGCCGAGCCGAACAGCTCGTCGCACGTCTTCGGGGGCGGCGCATCGCTCGCGTCGGGCACGCCGGCTTCCTGTCCCGCTCCGCCGCCGGTACCTGCCGCCGCGGCGTCTTGTCCCGCCGAACCGCCGGTCCCACCGGTGGAGGCATCGGGACCCGAACCGCCCGCTCCGCCCGTCGATGCGTCGGGCTGAGATCCGCCCGCTCCGCCCGTCGATGCGTCGGGCTGAGATCCGCCCGTTCCGCCTGTCGAGGCGTCGGGCTGAGATCCGCCCGTTCCGCCCGTCGAGGCGTCGGGTTGCGAACCACCCGTCCCGCCCGTCGATGCGTCGGGTTGCGAACCTCCCGCTCCGCCCGTCGATGCGTCGGGTTGCGAACCACCCGCTCCGCCCGTTGACGCGTCGGGCGCCGAACCCGCCGAACCCCCGGTGCCCTGCCCCCCGCTGCCTCCCGGGGCTCCGCCTGCCTTGCCCGCCGAGCCCCCTGTCGGTCCGTCCATCGGCCACGCGGTGTCGGCCGTTCCCGCGTCGGTCCCGTTGTCCGCGAGGCCGCCCGCGGTCTCCAGCGTACAACCTACCCAAAGCAGCGAGGCCGCCACGACCACGGAGAAGTGTCGAGACCGCATGGTGCCATGATACCACGTCGGCAGTCCGGGCGAGGTGGTACTCGAATACCATGCTTGCCCGGCCAACCACTCGGGGTCACTCGATTCCGTACTTCTTCATCTTGTCGAGCAGCGTGACGCGGCCAATGCCGAGCTTGCGCGCGGTCTCCGACCGATTGCCTCCGTTGTCGCGCAGGCCTTGCAGGATGAGGCCGCGCTCGAAGGCCTCGACCTTCTCGCGGAGTCCGAAGGCCTCGGCAGAGGACACCACGGTTTCAACCAGGGCGTCGTCGTCGAGGACGGGGCCGGCGGACAGGGCTACGAGGCGCTCGATCTCGTGCTCGAGCTCGCGGACGTTTCCGGGCCAATCCCTGGCAAAGAGCTTCTGGCGCAGAGAGGGGGAGAGGGAGACGGGGCCGGTGCCGAATCGTTCGGCGAACTTGCGCAGGAAGTGGTCGATCAAGGGGGGGAGGTCATCGCGTCGATCACGCAGCGGCGGCAGTGCGATCTCGACGACGTTGAGGCGATAGAACAGGTCCTCGCGGAAGCGACTGGCAGCGAGCTCCTGGCGCAGGTCGCGGTTGGTGGCTGCGAGGACGCGGACGCTGACCTCGACCTCGCGGTCTTCGCCGACGGGGCGGAGGGTTCCCTCCTGCAGGACGCGCAGCAGCTTGCCCTGGGTGGAAGGGTCGAGCTCGCCGACCTCGTCGAGCAGCAGGGTGCCGCCGTGGGCCTCGCGGAAGACGCCGGGGCGCGCCTTGACGGCACCGGTGAACGCCCCGCGCGCGTGGCCGAACAGCTCGGCTTCGGCGAGCTCGCGCGGTACGGCGGCGCAGTTGAAGCGCACGAAGGGACCGTTCGCTCGCGGAGAGCCGGCGACGATCGCATCGGCCACACGCTCTTTGCCCGTGCCGCTCGGTCCGGTGATCAGCACGTTGACCGGACGGGGCGCCACGCGGTGTACGAGCAGCGCGATCCTGCGCATGGGCTCGGAGGCAAAGACCATGTGTTGGGAGAGCAGCAGCTCGGCGCGGAGTCGTTCGTTTTCCTCGTCGCGGTGCACGGCGGCGACGGCGCGCTCCACGACGTGCATGACCTGGTCGGCGTCGAACGGTTTGGAGAAGTAGTCGAGGGCGCCGAGCTTCATGGCCTCGACGGCATGGCGTTCGGAGCCGTGGGCGGTGAGCATGATGGCCTTGGGGGCCTCGGGCACGTCGGCCAGACTCCGCAGGAGCTGCATGCCATCGACGTGGGGCATGAGCAGATCGGTGACGAGGAGGTCGGCGTGGTGGGAGCGCAACCAGGCGAGGGCCTGCGCGCCGTCGGCGGCCTCCTCGACCTGCAGGTCACCGCTTTCGAGGATTTCGCGCAGGGTATAGCGGACACCGGCGTCGTCATCGACGACGAGGATGATGGGCTTCATGACCGGGGCGCTCCTTCGGCGGGGTGTTCGACGTGCAGGGGGAGGGAGAGGACAGCCTCGCAGCCGCCGGAGGCTTGGGAGGCGAGGGTGACGGTGCCGCCGTGCTGCTCGGCGATGGATCGGGCGACGACGAGGCCGATCCCGGTCCCGTGCTCCTTGGTGGTGAGTCCGGGAGTGAAGAGCTTGTCGGCGACATCGGGGCGCAGACCCGGGCCGGAATCGCGCACGACGACTTGCGCGGAGTCCCGGGGATCGATGCGAAGGGAGATATCCACGGAGCCGCCGACGGGAGAGGCTTCCAGGGCATTGTGGACGAGGTTCAGCACAGCCTGCTTGACCTTCTGCGGATCGCAGGTGAGCAGGGCGTCGTCTCCGGGGCGCAGCTCGAGGTCGATGCCGCGGGCTTCGGCGCGCCCCTCCTCGAGCACGACGACGTCGCGGATGATCCCGCGCAGGCGGACCCGTTGCAGGGAGAGCGCCGCGAGAGGGCGGCTGAAGTTGCGGAACTCGTCGAGGACGGTGCTCATGCGGGCGACCTCGCGGCGCATGACCTCGAGGCGTTCGGCGTCCTTGGAGCCCGCGGGCGCGGAGCGCGCCATGAGCTGCGCGAGGCCCTGGATGGAGGACAGGGGATTCTTGAGCTCGTGTGCAACGGTGCTTGCGACGGAGAGAATATCGCGGTTCCTGGCCTCGAGTCCGTCGAGCGCGCCTTTGCGGGCCTCTGCGACGTCGCGCTCGATTGCCTCGAAGGAGCGTCGGATTCCGACCCCGACGGCGGAGCCGATGAAGATGATCAGGACGAGAATGCCGGTTCTGGTCCAGACGTAGACGGGGCGATCGGCGAAGCCGGGGCCGAGGTCGAAGAAGGAGGGAGTGGTGCGCGGAAGCCAGTGGAGCTGGGCGCTCGCAGCGAACAGGAGAGTGAAGCCGACGGGGATGGCGGCGACCTGGGTGACGCGGACGAGGGACGGGAGAGCGAGTCCGGCGATGAGACCGAAGGGGACGTAGGCGGGAAGCACAGGGCTCTCGATGCCGCCGGAGATGAAGATTATCGCAGTCTGGAGCACGAGGATGGCGGAGACATTGGCCTGGATGGTGAGGACACCGAGGGAAGAGCGCTGGATTCGCCAATACTCGAACAGGGAGAGAGCCGCGGCGATCAGGGCAGTGACTGCGATCCAGGCGAGCTTCCAGGGGACGGGGTCGAAGAGGAAGAAGACGGTGAAGACGAGGCCGAGGGCGGGGACGACGACGAGGCGGCCGCGGAAGACGCGGAGCACGAGGGGTTGGGAGGCACGGGCCCAGGGTTCGTCGGGAATGGCGAGAGGGGAATCGGGGATCATGGGACCTCCGCCGGCGAGCGGAACGAACAGCAGGGCCACGAGAGCCCGACGCGGGGTGTAGCATTTCCGTACACCGCGTGGGGAGGCATGGTAGAATCCGCAGGAAATCCG
>CAYMUE010000352.1:0-3589 GCA_964393505.1 uncultured Polyangiaceae bacterium | reverse complement strand
TCGTTTCGTGATACGAATCGACGTACGAGCTCGCACCATCCTGCGTTCTGGACTCGAGCAGCGACACGCCCCGGCCCGTCTCGTCGGGCAGATGGTATCGCACCACCAGCGACGGCAACGGCGCCTCGCCATTCTGGGGCTCCCCGACCACCGGCCTGGTCAGCTCGGTCATCCGGCCGAAGCCGTCGTAGTTGACCGTCGTGGTGTCGCCGTTCGGGCCGGTGACAGCGGTGACCGCCTGCAGCCCTCGGTCGTAATCGGCCGTCGTCTCCAGCACGACGCTGCCGCAGCTCGCTTGGATGCCGCCCGGGAGGCTGGTTTGCACCGCGGCGCCGCCGAAGACCTGCTCCTCGACCGGCAGGCTCGCGTGCTGCGCGTCGTAGCCGACCGTGCGGCAACGCTCGCCGACTCCGACCTCCGCCACCACGTTGCCGAATCCGTCGTAGTGCGTCTCGCTGACCGTCAGGGTCCCGTCCGCAACGCCGAGGTCTTCGGCCGTCGCACCCGCGTCCGGCGCGCTGCGCTGCAGTTGACCCGACCCGGTCAGCTCCACCTTCGCGCGCTGCGGCTCTCCGAATCCGTTGTACTCGGTCAGAGAGACCTTCTGCTCCCCGGCGTGCTCGGTTCCCGTCACGCTCGTGCGCGTGGTGCGGAAAGCCCAGTTCCCTTCCCCGAGCACGTGCTGCGGCGCCTCCACCCGCGTCGCACGGGTCAGCGTCGTGATGTCCTCGTCGTCTTGCGTGCCATACGCCGTTTGCGACGTGCGATTCCCGAACGCATCGACCACGCTCTCCTGGTGCGTGTGTACCGAAGTCGCGGCCCGCAACGTCACGGCCGTGGTCGTGCTGCCGCACGCGGACCCCTGGCCGGAGAGGTTCTCGCCCGTGACCTCGGCAATCCCCTGCGCGGACTGCCCCTGCGCCGCGACGAAGTCGCTCGTATCGTACAACCACGCGTCGCTGCGATGCTCGAACGCGGCATACACTCCGCGGCCATCCAGACCGTGGTACAGCTTGCGAAGCGTGTAGCTCGCGTGGCTCGTGGACAGGTACACGCCGTGCGCGTCGCGGCTCTCGCTGACCCCTGACAGCCCCTTGAGCGCCTCGCGCGGATTGTCCCTCCACGCGTTGGCGGGATCCGTGTAATCGATCGCTCCGCACTCTCCCCCTGCGGGCCTCTCCCCGAGCTGGAAGGAGGTGTCGGTGAACGACGTCGGGCTGTTCGCGTCGCCCGCGGTTTGCACCGTCGTGCGGGTGAATCCACGGAACTCCCGCTGCAACCCGTCGTAGACAGGGTCGCGATACGCATAGCGCGTCACGTACACCCCGTCGGGACGCCCCACCGCGCCGAGGTTGTCCCGCACGGTCACCGTCGAGACCATGTGCAGCGGCATCGGCGCCACGCGGCTCCACGCGTTGCCCGACGCCGCCGCTGCCAGCATCTGCTCGGTCGAGGTCGTGTAGTCGATGTCCGTGGACTTGCCGAGGCCGTTCTCGATCCGCGTCAGCAGCCACGGCCGCTCTCCGCCCGCGAGGTCGATGTACTTGTAGCTCGAGGCGTCGGCCCACAGGATGTCGCGCGTTCCCGATCCGTTGAAGTCGACAATTCGAACCCGATTCTGGTAGCTCGGGCTGGGCGGCGTATTGTCGAGGATCCGGCGCTGCGTCCACGACGCTCCGTCGTAGTTGAGCCACACGTCGACCTCGTCGAATCGCACCTGTACGAGGTCCGCGAGGCCGTCGCCGTTCACGTCATCCACGTGCAACGCCGAGCCATTCGGGTCCGAGTACTGCGGACTCGAGGTCATCTGCACGTACGCGTTCTGCGAGAAGGTCCCGCCCGCGCACCCGATCGGTCCAGTGCCGAACGTCCCGTCTCCGCGCCCCGGCCAGTACTTGATATCCCCCTGACGAACCCGCACGATGTCGGTGAGTCCGTCGCCATTCATGTCACCGAGCTTCGTGTCGGCATCCGAGAACCGCACCGGCGTGGACGACCACGGCACGCACCGCTGCACCGGCGCCATGCTCAGCGACGCCGTCTCCGGCCCGGTCCACCGGGCGCTCCCGAACAGCCCGTCCCCGCCCGGATACCGCCCCAACGCGAAGTACACCTGCCACGCGGTGCCGCCCGACTTCACCACGTCCACGAGCCCGTCGCCGTTCACGTCGAAGACGCGTATCTCCTGCGCATCGGTCCCCAGATCGATGCGCGCGTCGAGCTGGTCGGAGGTGCTCACCGTGCGCCCGGTCCACCACCACGCGCCACCGACCTGCTTGGGCGTGTACACGCTGTAGGTCTGCACCTTCGGCATGTGCACCAGATCGATCGTGCCGTCGGCATCGAGGTCGAGGGCGGCGATGTTCGGGTTGTGCTTCGTGATCACCGATGCACTGCCGCCGAGCACGCCCTTGACGCCGATCGTGGACTGCGCCCCGAACCGGTCGGCGTTGCCGCCCTGCGCATTGAGCCACAGCCCGTGCTTGCCTCCGTACAGCCCCGGCATCATCGCCACGACGTCCGGCAGGCCGTCGGAGTTCACGTCGTACAGGTCGGTGTACTCCTCGTCCACCGAGTGCTTCGGACTCGCGGCCACCTTGCGAAGCGTGCTGTCGAAGGGCTCGAATGCATCGCCGTGAGCCTGGCCGACATGCGAGTAGCCGAATCGCATCGCCGGCAGCCGCGGGCAGCTCGTCACCGGCAGCTTGCCGTCGCTCTGCTCGAACACCCGCTGCGCGCAGCGCCCCTCGACCTGCACCGTCTCGAGCAGCGACGGGTGATAGCTGCCGTCGTACGCGAGGTGATAGCGCCGCACAAGCTCGCGGGTCGAGCTGCTCGCGTCACGCACGGAGCTCACGTCGACGCGCGCGAGCCGCAGCGACCGCAGCACGCGCCAGCCGCGATTGAAGGCGGTCGCGGGATCGGGTCTCGCCTCGTACACGAGCCGCGTGTGGTGCGCCCACGAAGCGAGGTTGGCGCCGTCGCCCTGGGCAGGCGAGGTGTCGTAGATATCCTGCAGGTACGAGCTGCCGGCTTCCTTCAGGTAGAGATACCGGACCTCGTTGCCGCGGGGATCGACCTGGCGTCGGAGGTTCCACCGGAACACCCGCGTGGAGTCCTGCGGATCGGATTCGAGGGCGTTCGGGTCGCCGCCCAGCTCGAGCACGACGCCCGACTTGTCCTGCACGCGCCAGAGCTGCTGGTCGCGATTCCAGAAGAAGCGCAGGTAGCTCCCCTCGACCCGCGGACGAAAGTACTGCCACGTTCCGGGCCAGGCCGGGAGCAGCTCGCCGTCGAGGGGGCTGGCGATGGGAACGAGTTCCTGGCCGCCGTTGTACACGAATCGATCCTGATTCGCGTGAAAGGCATTCTGGTCGTCGTAGGAGGGGATCCCGCGGTCGGTCTGTCGCGATATGAAGGGAACCGAAACGTCCCAGCCGACGCCGGCGACACCGCTTCCGGACGACGAGCTGTAGCCGAGAGACAGGGACGGCTGGGCGGCCCCCCGGGCCTTGGGCAGCGAGAAGGGGACGGAGAACGTTGCGATCCCGGTGGAGGGCTGGGCGCTGAAGCTCTCGCCCATGCCCTG
>CAYMUE010000351.1:0-3607 GCA_964393505.1 uncultured Polyangiaceae bacterium | reverse complement strand
CCCCGCCGTGGCCCCCAACGCCGGGAGCAGCACGACCGCGACCAGCACCGCGCTCGTGCCCGCGCTTCGATCTGCCGACAACCCCGAGAAAGCCGCGCCAAGCAGTGCGCGAACCCCTGCCGCCAGGCCCCCTACCAGCAGCCCGATCGCCGCAGCCCCCGCCAGCGCCCCCCCGGTTCGCGTCATTTGGCTTTGAATCGCGCCGACGGCCCTTCCATCCGCGTACGGAACGAGTCGTACCAACGCACCTCGATCGGGTTGTTGGTCTCGATCGACAGCATCCGCAAGGGCTCCACACGCTCATGGCGTTGAAGCGTCAGCTTCGCGCTCGTGAACCACTGCCGCTCGTGGCCGATCGCATCGACCGACAGCTCGGTGCAAGCGATGTCGTCGCCAAGGCGGCTGTAGGTCCGCAACGGAAAGTGGATCGGCATGCCCGCGCCGGGACGCTTCATGTCGAGCTGGAAAACGTCCGCGTCGTTCTCGCTGATCTCCGCCCGCACCTTCGAGCGGCGCGAGGTCACCCGCAACTCGCCCGCGAAACACGGATACCCCCACGTCTCGACTTGCATCGTGCGCACGTCCTTCGTGGAGCACGCCATCGTGTGCACCCAGTAGCCGAAGTCCGACGCCCGTCGCTCCAGGTACATCGATCCGATGGGGAGGCTGAACCACGGACGATGACGCACGGCGAACGCGATCCACGCCTCGCTGTAGGGCCCGATCGTGGTGTCTTCGTGCTCGAAGACCGCCGCGGCAACCACCCCTCGCCCGCCCCGCAGCGTCACCGGCTGCAACGCAGGAGGAATCAATGCGCCGATGGGAGCAGCCTGGCAGGGGAACAAAGCGATCCAGGCGCGCGAGGCGGTAACGACGACGGGGAGTGTCATGGGGAGCCGAACCTACCTTCGGTGGTCACCGTCGGGCAAGCATCGACGTCCGGGATGTTGCCCCGTTCGGGGCAAGTCCGCGCTTCAGCCCCCCCCGAGCTCTCCCTGCGCGGGCAGCCTGGGCGTCCCGGCACGAGCCCTGCAAACCGTTCGCGCCATGTCCCACTCGCCTCGCGCATGCTCTCGGAATCTCCCGGCAGTCGGCGCAAGCGGGATTGCAGACTTGGGACGATGGCGTCGGATCTGAAACCGAAAGGACTGCCGGGATGGGACCTCTCGCCGCACTCCGAAGAGACCACCGCCTGCTCATCTCCGTGCTCGACACCCTAGAGCAGTGGATTCCGCGCCTGGCGAAGGGAGCCAACCCCGCACATCTCGCCCGCTTCGCCCGGTTCCTTCGAGCGTTCCTCGAGAACTGGCACCAGCCCAAGGAAGAGCAGGTTCTGATCGCCACCCTCGAACGCGAGGGGCGCTACGACACGGAGCTGTCCAACCTCGTCACCAAGGACCACGAGGAGCTGCGCGCCCTGCTTCGGGAGGCAACCCTGCTGTCCGATGACATCGTCGCTGCCAACGACGTGCGCATCGAACGCGCGACAGCCGTCCTGCTCCAAATTGCCAGCCTCCTGCGCCACCACATCGAGTTCGAGGAGACCGTGGTCTTCCCCATCGCAGAAGGAGAGCTCCCGGCAGGGGTCATGCCCCAGCTCGAACGCTCGCTGCGCGCCATGGAGCTCGATCCGCGTCGCAGCTTCCTCGCCGCGCCTCTCAAGCAGGTCGCCAGCGCGCTGCTGCAACTGCAAGCCTGCGCCTGAGATCGATCGCGCACCCGCGCCAAACCGTCGCCATCACGCATGCGCTCCAGACCGGAACGAGCGGGGCACCCGTGGCAATCGGGGGCATGACCCGGCCGTCGGCTCGGTGGCCCACGGCCGGTCGGAGTGTCAGTTGGAGGAGGGGGTCGCGCTCTTCGCGTCTTCGGGCTTCGGGGCGGGCATCGACTCGAGCGTGTTCTCCAGGACCTGGTCCATGCGCTGCACGAACACGAACTCGAGCTCGTCGAGGATCTCCTTGGGGACCTCCTCGAGATCGGCCTTGTTGCGCTCGGGCAGGACGAGGCGACGGATCCCCGCGCGGTGGGCGGCGAGGACCTTCTCCTTGATGCCGCCCACGGGCAGCACGCGGCCTCGCAAGGTGATCTCGCCGGTCATCGCGACGTCGTGACGCACGCGCGTTCCGGTGAGCATCGACACGAGCGCCGTGAACATCGTCACACCGGCGCTCGGACCGTCCTTCGGCATCGCGCCCGCCGGGATGTGGATGTGCAGGTCGCTCTTCTCGAGGAAATCCTTGGGAATGCCGTAGCGCTCCGCGTTGGCGCGGACATAGGAGAGCGCAGCCTGCGCGGACTCCTTCATGACGTCTCCCAACTGTCCGGTGAGCTGCAGCTTGCCCGCGCCCGTCATTCGCGTGGCCTCGATGAAGAGGATCTCCCCTCCCACACTCGTCCACGCGAGGCCCGTAGCTACGCCGGTCTCCTCGGTGCGCTCCGCGACCTCGCTGGTGAAGCGGATGGGGCCGAGGTACTCGCGGAGCTGGTCTTCGGTCTCCACGAGACGGTGCTGGTCATCGCCTTCCGCCACTTTGACCGCGACGCCGCGGATCACGCTGGCGACGCAGCGTTCGAGGCTTCGGACACCGGCCTCGCGAGTCCAGTGATCGATGATCTCCTCGACGGCGGCATCGGTGATGTTGATCTGCTCTTCCTTGAGTCCGTGCTCTTCGAGCTGCTTGGGGATCAGGTGGCGCCTGGCGATGGCGACCTTCTCGCGCCGGGTGTAGCCGGGCAGCTCGAGGATCTCCATGCGGTCGCGCAGCGGCGGCGGGATCGGGTCGGGCACGTTTGCCGTGGCGATGAACATCACGTGGGACAGGTCGTACGGGATCTCGAGGTAGTGGTCGGCGAAGGAGTTGTTCTGCTCGGGATCGAGGACCTCGAGGAGCGCTGCGCTGGGATCGCCGCGGAAGTCGTGTCCGATCTTGTCCACCTCATCCATCATGAAGACGGGGTTGGTGGTTCCGGCCTTCTTCATGCCCTGGATGATCTGGCCGGGAAGGGCTCCGACATAGGTACGACGATGTCCACGCACCGCGGCTTCGTCGTGCACACCGCCCAGGGAGATGCGGTGGAACTTGCGCCCGAGGGCGCGGGCCACGCTCTTGCCGAGGGAGGTCTTGCCGACGCCGGGCGGGCCGAGCAGGCAGAGGATCGGGCCCTTCTTGTCCTTCTTGAGCTTGCGCACCGCGAGGTACTCGAGGATGCGCTTCTTGACCTTCTCCAGGCCGTAGTGGTCCTCGTCGAGCACCTGACGCACCGCCTGGATGTCCATGTTGTCGGTCGTGGAGGCGTTCCACGGCAGGTCGAGGATCCAATCGAGGTAGGTGCGGACGACCGTGTACTCGGCAGAGCCGACCTGCATCGAGCGCAGCCTCTTCAGCTGCTTCTTGGCGACCTGGTCGGCTTCCTGTGGGAGGTTCGCCTTGACGATCCGCTCCTCGAGTCCGTCGAGATCCCCCTGATCGTTCTCGTCTTCTCCCAGCTCCTCCTTGATCGCCTTGAGCTGCTGGCGAAGCACGTACTCGCGCTGGTTCTTCCCCATCTCCTCCTTGATCTGGGAGTTGATGCGGTCGCGCATCTTGAGGACCTCGAGCTGCCG
>CAYMUE010000350.1:0-3625 GCA_964393505.1 uncultured Polyangiaceae bacterium | reverse complement strand
TGCATCGACGACACGGGCGCCGGGGACAAGTGCAACGTGAGAGGCGGCTGGTTTGCGTCGGATGCGAACGCGTTGCGATGCGGGGAGAAGCGCACGCTCACGCGTGACGGTCGCTCCGACTGGGCCGGATTCAGGTGCTGCGCGTACGACTCCGGGGGCTGAGGACAAGGGAACAAGCGTCAACTCCGCCGAGTCGTGCTGCGCTCCCGGAGACGAGCCACGGCTCACCCTCCGCACGGGAGGAACTGCACGAAGATCGCGTTTCGAGGCGAGCTGCGGCTTCGCGCAGACCAGGCCAGCAGCACCCCTCTCGGGTGCTCCAACGGAACTGCCACGGGGCGTCGCATGCTTCCATATCGGGAAATCGGCAGCTCGACCTGCGGACCCTGGTGCCCCAGAGACGCGTTGAGTCCCTGCACCGCAACCCTCGATCGGCCCAACGCCTGGCCGGACTTCGATCCGTCGCCGTCCTCCGCCCATCCCACCAGCTTCCCCGTCGGCGTGGACCCGATGAACGGACGGGCAAGCGGACGCGCCGTCGAGCTCACCACGTGATCGGGCCCGACCGGATACCCGTCTTCGTCCAGCTCCTCGACGTGCACCACCCGCGGCTCGTCCGAATCAGGCCCTTCGTCGAATACCACGAACACCCCGTCCAGCGTCGGGTGCCCTGGCGACCAGGACGGCGTGCCCGTCTCGAACGACGAGGTGAACTCGACGCTGTTGGACCCCGGCTTCAAGCGCATGAGCGTCACCACCACGGCACGCTCACGGCACAGGGCGTCTCCCGGCGTGCAACCCTTGAAACGCGTGGCCATCAGGTGGGTCGAGCCGGACCACGAGATCGACGACTCCAGCATGTCGGAGCCGACCGGAGCGGACGTCGCAAGAGGGCCGATTTGGATGCTTCCCTTCGGCGACAGGACTGCGACCCACGCCGCGGCTCCCTTTCCCCCCTGCCACGTCATGCCGTATCCCCAACCCTCGTACTGACCGCTCTGCGTGTGGACGAATCCCATTCCCGGCTGACCCCCCGCCCTTGCGGAGGGCAACCCATCGTGATTGCATCGACGCAGGCGCCGTCCTCGGCGACCTCTTCCTTTCGAGGCCTGCAATGACACACGACCCTCTGCGCTATGCGGTCCGACTCGCGCCCTTCGCACTGGCGCTTTCGTGCGCGACCTGCTCTCCTCCCGCCGAGGAGAAGCGCTGGACGATTCCGGCAGGGCAGGACATCACGCTCACCGACACGGCGGCCGACGGCACGGAGCGGATCCTGAAGGTACCGGCCGGGACGTTCGGGGCGAACATGGATGGAGCCATCGAGGCCGCGGATCCCGATGCAGAGCTCGACGCTGCGTCGTTTACCGCGCGCACAGGGAATGAGCCCCTCTCCTATCCGGTGGTCGCGACGTTCTCGGCGCTTCAGGTCGCAGCGGGCGATGGCCCGATGACCCTTCGAATGGAGTTGAGAGAATCCCAGATCCAGGCCGTGTCGTCCGCTGGCAGGACCATTGTCGGGCGCTATCGTGTGGACGGCACTCGAATCGGTGCGGAGCCGTCGAGCGGGCAGGGGGATTGGGAGCTCGCGTTGGGTGCCGTGCGGAAGGACCCGGACACCGGGAAGATCTTCCTGGACGTTCCGTTGTTCGCCACGGCGGAGAAGATGACGTTCGTCGCGGCGAGCAGCCCGGCGTTCAAGCTCTACGGCCTGCCCGCCAAGACCATGGGGGCCGGCGGCTCGGCGCCCTCGGACGTCACGCCTCCGCTCTCGCGCCCCTGGGTGGCTGTCTGCGACAGCGGAATGGATCCCACCAGCGATCCCCGGCTCGCGAAGATCTACACGATGGTGTCCGAGAGCGCGTCGTGGCTCGCTGGCAAGGGCTATGCGAAGGCTGGCGTGGCCTCGAAGGAGTATTGGGAGATCGAATCGCTCGCGCAGATCGACGCATCGGCGGTCCTGGGAGGCACGAACGCAGCTTCCGATGGAACGAGATACAACGTCGTGCTGATTACCAACCAGGTGTTCTGCGGCGAGAGCGTGGCATCAGCGGTCGGGTGCTACTACGGGGAGACCCGGGCGATCGAGCTGCTCCCGACGGTGGCGGAGCTGCCTCTGGCGGGGATGAACGGGATTGGTGACGCCGCGGCGCACGAGCTCGTGCACGCCGTGCAGCTCGCCGAGGCGCCCACCCTGTTCACGCGCGTGGGCCCGGATGGAAAGGCCGATCCCCGCAGGCATTGGATCACCGAGGGGACCGCCTCGGCGATGGGGTTCTGGCGTCTTGCCGGCGAGGACCCCGCGCTGTTCATGGCCTCGCGCTACCACGGTGGCTGGAGGCTGTGGGAGCCCTTCCATGAGCTCGCCTCGAGCACCGGCCTCGATGCCTATCGCGTATGGGAATACTACGGGCTCCTCGGCAACGGCGACCTCGGATACGTGCATTCCCTTCTCACGAACATCGAGGCCGCGGGCGCGACCGGCAGCACCTATGCCGTCATGGACCGGGCGCTGCGCGCCACGATGGGCGGGGCACTGAAGGACGAACTCTCGGCCCTCGCGGCAGAGTCCTCCAACGGCTCGCTGCAGGAGTCGATCGAAGCCTCGAGCACCCTCGGATTGTCGCTCATCAAGACCGCGATCCATCGCAGTCCCACGATGGGGTACCCGCACTGCTCCGAGGAGTTCGTGATCGACATCCCGGCAGAGGCCTCCCCGAAGCGAGCGACGTTCTCCTGGCTTGCGGCGCCGATGAGCATGACCTGCATACGGGTGCGATCGGTCGACCACCTTGACCGGCACGGCGAGAGCTGCATCAAGCTGACGGTAGAGGGCACGACGCCGACGGGTGCGCAGGTGATGGTGCCCAGCGGCGCCACCGTGCTCAACTCCGCGCAGCGCAAGCAGCCGTTCGCCTATGACTGGGACACCCTCTGGCTCCACGGCGACCAGGCGTACCTGTACCTCGTCAACGTCGACATGAACGGCGCAGCGGCCGACGACAGCGGGACGAACCTCGCAGGCCAGACCGTCACGGCGGAGATCGACCCGACCTGCGGTGTCGCACCGGATCCGTTCCAGGTCGAGTGCTACGAGACCAAGGTCGTCTGCACTGAAAAGGGCTGCGGACTCTACATGAAGTCCCCGGAGCCCGACGGCTGCTGGGTGGAGATCGCGTCGTGCGACGGTGCAGGCAACTGCTACCAGAACAAGGGCAATGAGGACGTGCCCCTCGACGGTTTCGGGGTCTGCGCAGGTACGTCGGAGCTCATGCACGACGTGCAGCCGGAAGGTGCGCCCGCAGTCGGATACGACGACGCGAAGCTGCCCGAGAGCGGACGGTGCGGCGAGCTGAATGCCTGCCGACGCATCATCCTGTGCGCAAAGTGAAGCGTGTTGCGGCGCGGCACGGTTGACCTCCAACCAGTGGACGGAAAGAATGCTTCCATGCTGCACGCCGGCTCGATCCTCCGCTCACGCACGCCGCTGCTCTTCGTACCCTCCGTCCTGCGCCTGATCGCGATGGCGTCGCTCGCGGCGCTTGCCGCCGCTTGCTAGTCGGAAGACGCCACCACCTGGAACGCGAAGCCCGGCCAGAAAGACGCAGGCGCCGACGCGCAGCCC
>CAYMUE010000349.1:0-3645 GCA_964393505.1 uncultured Polyangiaceae bacterium | reverse complement strand
CACCCCATCACCCTCACCCCATCACCCTCACCCCATCACCCTCACCCCATCACCCTCACCCCATCACCCTCACCCCATCACCCCTGCCCAAGCCGATTGCCACCTGCCAACGCTCGCGCTACTGCCGGGGGGTGCCCGCTACCTCCCTCCCGGCTTCGGAAATCACCGCCCTTCTGGGCAGAGGCACCCGCTTCGAAGGCAAGCTGCTGTTCGACGGCCGCGTCCGCCTCGACGGCGCCTTCTCCGGCGTCATCAAGAGCGATGACACGCTGATCATCGGAGACGGGGCCGAGATCGACGCCGAAATCGACGTTGCCTCGGTCATCATTCGAGGGGGCACCGTCCGTGGCACCATCCGAGCCCGCAACTCCATCGAGCTCTACGTGCCCGCGAAGGTCTACGCCTCTCTCCACGCGCCGAGCGTCTTCATCGACAAGGGCGTCCACTTCGAAGGCACCTGCCGCATGGCTCCCCTCGACGACGCCCCCACCGAGCCCTCCGCCCCCTCCACTCCGTAGCACCTCCGTCCGCTCCCGCTCCCGATCCCGAGCCCGAGCCCGACTCGGCGCCCCCTCAGCCGCCGAGCGACCCCAGCAACACCTGTCGTCATCTGACCACAGGTGTCGTCCCACTCCGTCGGCCCCATTTCCGCGGATCTTGGCCGTCTTGCGCGCATGCGCTACGCCGCCGCGACGGCACACCTCCTGCAGCCGTGCGCGATGTCCCCCGCACCGCATCCATCCGACCGACGAGGACACGAAGCATGCAACCCTTTGTTCGCATCCTCTCTGCGTCGACCAGCGCACTCGCCCTCCTGCTCCTGCCCCTCTCGGCCGTCGCCGACACGCACGCCGATGCTTCTCGTCTCCGCGACGCCGGCAAGGCCGAGCGCTTCCAACTACCGTCGAACTCTCCCATCCCCATCGGCGGCGCGCAGATCTTCGTCAACGCCCCCCTGTCCTCCGTGCGACGCGCCGTCCAGGACTACGCCCACTACGCCGAGTTCATGCCCGGCTTCAAACGCAGCCGCGTCGTCCAGAAGCACAAGGACTTCACCGACGTCTACCTCCAGGTCCCCATCCTGCACGGCGCCGCGACCGTCTGGGCCGTCACCCGCTTTGCCGCACCCAAGAAGGAAGCCAACGGCACCGAGGTGATCGAAGGCACCATGCAGCAGGGCAACGTCCACGACTTCCGCGCCACCTGGCGGCTCATCCCGGTCGATGCAACCCACACCATCCTCCGCGCGGAGATGCTCATCGTCCCCAAGCTCCCGCTCCCGGGCTCCGTCGTGACCCCCGAGCTCTCCTACGCCTCGGACAAGGCCGTGACCGCATCCAGGACCCGCGCCGAGTCCCTCGCCGCGCGCAACGCTTCCTCCCCTGCGACCTCTCCTTGACGTTCCCCGCCCCGGGGAGTAGCGCCGCAACGTGCGCTCGCGTCTGATCTCCCTGCTGCTCTGTTGTGCACCGCTGCCGTTGATGCTGGCGCCTGGCGCGTGCGGACAACCCCCGCCCTCCCACGCCCCCGCAGGGTGCAACCGTTCCGCCGCTTCCTCGGTCGCTTCGTCTTCTCCTTCGGCCGCGAGCTCGAGCGCCGTCGTCCCCCCCGACGCCGGCCTCCCCTATCAGCTCGATCGCGGGTGCGCTCAGGACCTCGAACCGTCTGCGTCCCCCTCGGCGCGCCTCGAGACGGCCGGCCGCACGTGCGCTCCCGGCATGCTCCCAGTGCTTGCTCCGATCGCGTTCGACGCGAGCCCCGAGGTGCCGGCGAGCGCGCGGTTCGATCTGGGTGCGCACGCGTGCGTCCGCGTTGGCGCCGCGAGCGATGCGTCGATCGCGCTCGACGTTGGTCTGCGAGGGCCCGACGCGAGCCCCATCGGTTCGAGCCGAGGGCCGGGGTTGTTGCTGCTGCGAGAGTCGGGACCGATCTGCGTGCGGGACGAGGGGACGTACTCGGTGGAGGCGCGTCCGCATGCGCGCGCGACGGTCTGGATTGCGGCGTGGGCTGCGAATCCAATCGTGCCGGCGTCGCCGTAAAAATTGTGCTTGCAAACGGTCGTCGTTGGACTAGGTTGCGCGGGTCTTTCGGGGAAACCCGATGGTCGGTTCGGGGCGTAGCGCAGCCTGGTTAGCGCACTTGACTGGGGGTCAAGGGGTCGGTGGTTCAAATCCACTCGCCCCGACCATTGGCAGGGCCGGATTCCTCGCGGGATCCGGCCTTTTTGCTTTGGGGCGGCGCTGAACATCTCCCGCCGATGATGGAAGGGCACCCGAGGGATCGCTCGCCCGGGCGCTCCCCGAAGCTGGGCCCGGGTCGCGAAGCGAGCCCGCCCCGTGCCCCGTCTCGCTAACGGCGCGTCACCGTCGCCGTTGCCGATCGGGTCACGTTGCCGTGTCCATCTCCGTCGTGTGTGTCCACGGGCTCGTCAGGCGTTCCCTCGTTCTTCGCCATGCTCGGAAGGATGGGGCGAGACGCTGTCCGTTGGCAACCCAGGAGCCGGAAACCGGCTGCCATCGGACAGGGCTTGCGACACGCTGTGGCGCTCACCGAGGCTACGATGGCGTCACCCGCGATGACCGATCCCAAGCCAACCTCCTGCAAGGCCCCCTGCGGTTCTCTTCGCATCGACGATCTCGTCGATGCCTACCTCAACGAGGCGCGCTACCGCGTCGCTGCCCGCGAGCTGGCCGACTACCACGGGCAACGGCTTCGGGTGCTCTCCGAGCTATTCGGCTGCGGCTCCAAGTCCACCGACGCCGATCACTCGGAGGTCATCGGCGGATCGACTGACAGGGATGCGGCTCGTGACAGGGAGCAGGTCGCCAGCATTGCTCGGGCTTGCTTGCGGAAGCACACGACAACCTCGGGGCCGTTCGGCTTCTACATGGAAGGCCATCCGGGGCCGCTGGAGCAAGGGCTGCTCGACCGCCACGACGCCAAGATGAGCGATGCCCTGGCGTTGTTCAAGAGGCGGCTACGCGAGACGTTCGCCGACTGCCTGAAGGTGCTGTACCCCGGCATCGAGAAACGGAAGGTTCCCCTCGCAGCTCTCATCGAGCGCGGAGTCCCCGAGGAGGGACCGGACCCTGACGAGTTCTGGTGACCAGGTCGCTGGCGCTCAGGCGAGTTGATACCTCCACGACGCGGGCAGCTTCCCGGAGCAGTCGTGGCCGAGCCTGATCTCCCGGCCTCCGCAACTGGGACACGTATCGCGCACGAACTCGATGTCGCGCGCGTCAATGTCGTGTGCCTTCGCGAAGTCCACCCCCGTGGTCTTGTCGTTCCAGCCGTAGACCCATACCCGCCTGATCGGCTCGCCTGTGGCCCTCTTGATGACCCTGCCCGTCACCGGGAAGTCCTCGTCTGCGATGTTCCAGGTCCAGACTTCGGGATCGATGGGCAAGCGGGCCGCTTTCTGCCGCGAGGCCAGCAGCGGCACATTGGCGCGTCCGAGCGCCCCGTACAGCGCCTGGGCTGCGTCCTTCTCGAAGATGTTCACGGCGCGAGAGGGGAACGCCCCAAGCTGATCTCCGTGCTCGGGCAGCCTCCAGCCCAGCCAATCCCGGCCGTTCGTCAACGCCGCACAGGCGAGGGGGAACCCTGCCCGGCAGGCTTCGTGGACGTACCCCAGAAGCTGGTGGA
>CAYMUE010000348.1:0-3676 GCA_964393505.1 uncultured Polyangiaceae bacterium | reverse complement strand
GCGCGCGAGCTCACGCCGGCCGAAGTCGAGCTCCTCGACCGCCTCCCCGATTCGTGCCACGGGTCGGCGAATCTCCCTCTCGATCGGAGCGAAACGTGCGTCGATTCGTAATCGTGGGCAGGACGGCGATCGCATCGGGTCGATTCCTGCCGAAGGATCTCCCGGGCACGAGCGGGCGTCTCGACGTTCTCTTGCGGTGCATACGCGCGGCCCTGCTGGTGTCGCACGGGGTTCGCCGCGACACGCAGGTGTATCTGGTGCTGCTCGGAGGGGCGGAGGCGCCGCGCACGGTGCGGATTGACGGGGCGACGGCGAAGTTCCTGCGGCCCGACGAGCGCAGCCTTGCGACGCTGATTGCGAAGTCGCTCGGGGCGCCGGAGCGGGGCGCGGCGGGATTCGACGAGGTGCGTCCCGGGGTGGCGATTGCGCGTGGCGGGCTGGAGTGCGTGCTGGAGGACATTGGCGGGTCGAGTCGCTACGTGCTCGAGGAAGGCGCGGCCGATCTGCGGGAGGTGCCGCTGAACGCGGAGTCCTGCACGTTCTTCGTGGGCGATCATCTCGGCTTGGATTCCGCAGCGCTGGAGGGGCTGGCCGGTGCGTCGCGGGTCGGGGTGGGGCCCGTGAGCCTGCACGCGGAGGATGCCATCGTGACGGTGATCAACGAGCTCGATCGCAGGGACGCCGCGGGGAGGCGGAGTGTCGCGACAGGGAATCGCCCCCCGGGATCGGAGTAGGTTGGACCGGGATTCGCGCGGAGGGCCGGCTCAGGTTGGGGCGGGGAGGTCAGGGGGGCCAGGGTTCGGTGGGTCATTCCGCAGCTCCGCCACTGGTGAAGGAGAACGGCTAGTGAAGGGTGCGCACGAGGCGGAGCCCGGTCGACGGGCCGTGCGCGTATTTGGGTCCGGACATGTGAAAAGCTGCCCTGCTGGTGACAGCCCACCCGACGACCGAACCCCCTCGGGTCTGAACCAGCGGATCGGCGTCCGGTACCGGAAATGGATTCACCAGAGGACTCTTTCCATGGGACAGACCGTTGAACGAATTGCTGACCCACTCGTCGACATTCCCGATGGTATCGCACAGTCCCCAACCATTGGGCTTCTTGAGCCCGCGAGGGTGCAAGTTGAGAGCCGACGCAGTCCCGGAATTGAGACAGGTCCACGCAATTTCGTCTAGCTTGGGTTCGGGTTCGGTACAGTAGTCCGTGTCCGGGCCGATGGCGTAGGGGGTGATATCGCCCGAATAGAACGCGGTCCTGGTGCCGGCTCGCGCGGCGTACTCCCATTCTGCTTCGGTGGGAAGCCGGAACCCTTCGCAATCGTAGACAGAGGCCGCCGTGGTCTCCACGGTGATGCACGTCCAGCCCTCTCCCGAGATGCCGGAATCCGCGATCCCGCAGCCTGTCAGCTTGTAGCACGGCTTCAAGGGCGGCTCGTGCTTCTCGGACAGCTTGTTCGCGAACTCGAGGGCCATCGACCAGGTGAGCCCGACGACGGGGCATTGGGGATCAGTGCATTCCTTCATCCACTCGGTCCACTTGGCTTCAAATGGCGGGACTTCGCCTTGGGTCTCGATCCATTCCGACCGCGAGACCTCGTATTGCTGCATCAGGAACGGATGAGTCAGGGTCACGGGGACCTGCTCTTCGGAGTACTTGCCGCGCCCCCATTCGCTCTCGGGGGATCCCAGGATGAAGCATCCCGCGGGAATCCTGCACCACCCGTCCTTGCAGTCCTCCTTGACTTCCGGATGTACGCAGTCCGGCCAGTCCTCCGGTTCGTCCGCCGAGTCTTTCAGGCGAATGGCATCGAACAGCCACGGGCCGTCCGAACCTGCTTCTTGAGGGGAGGCGTCGGCGTACGGCGCGTCCCCTGCGTCAGCGGCTGACGGAGGCTGGCCCCCCGCTGCCGGGGTGGACTCGGACCTGCAGCTCCAGCCCGATCCCGAAGCTGCGAGCAAGGTAAGAAGAAGTGGCAACGTTCGGTGGGTCATTCCGCAGCTCCGGGGGGGGAGCCGGGCCCGACATGCGGACCCGGCTTGCTGGGTTCAGTGGTCCACGCCAGCACGCTCACCGGAACAAGAATGGATGACAAACGCAGAGTGGAAGGCCTTCTCATCATCGAACGCTCCTATGCTGTGCAGACGCGTCTTGCGTCTCGCTGGCCGACGATGATCCTTCAACAGCCCTGCGCGCGATATCGTGGTGCTCCACGCGTGGAATCCCCGGGGCCGCGAGCATCCGGCTCGTGTCCGATCGATGCAGCGCGAGCAGCAACCGCACGTCCTTGGTCCTTGTCTTTCGCAACAGCCTCGAGATGTGGTCCTCCAGTGTGCGCAAGGAGATCGACAGCGCCGCGGCGACTTCCTTGTTGGCCTGACCTTGCAGCAGATGATTCAGCACCTCCGTCTGTCTTGCGGTCAAGCCGTGACGAGCAGCAAACACCTCCTCCGGGTCGAGAACCGGGAGCGGCGCGCTGGCTGAACCGCCCCGGAGCCCCTCCTCACAAAGCCCGGAAATGGCATCTCGCAGCGTGGGCCCCTCGATAGGCGCCGCCAGCAGACCCCGCGCGCCTTCGCGCATCAGCGCCTGCGCCATCTCCAGAGTCGGAGGGTCCGCGACCACGATCACCTGGCACTGCGAGGACGCCATGCGCAGGGACCTCACCTGCCTCGCATGCTGCTCCGGGGATCCCGGCTTCAAGTGCAAGATGGCCAGGTCCGCGGCGGTCTCCTCCACCAGGTCCGCGGCCTTCCGGAAGGACCGCGCGCTGAACGCTCTATGGCCCATTGCCGACAACTGCTCGACCACACCATTTCCGCAGCCGAGTACGACGACGCGGAGCTGCGGAGGATTGGGGCGGAGGCGAATGTGGGAGTCGCTCATGGAGCTCACTGCAACGGAAACACGGTGCTGACCAGGCGCAGCCCCACCCCGGGGTGGCGTGCCGACTTCGGCAACTGCTGGCGAGCCGCCGCACGACACTCCGTAGCCTGGGACGCCGCGTGCCCGCCCCGGACCTGCCCTGGCCCCGAGGCGGAGACCTGTCCCCCAGGATCGCTGACCGGCCCCGGCCCATACCCCCCCGGGACGTAATCGTCGCTCACCCACTCCGCCGCATTGCCCAATATGTCGTAGAGCCAGAAGGGGCTGTAGTCCTTCGTCTTGATCGCGTGGGTGATGGGCGGCGATCCCGCGTTCGCACAGTACCATCCGGCAGGCTCCAGCGCTGCCTGCGCCGTACACCCGGTTCCCCCGTCCTGCGACGCGATGTCCCCCGTGTAGTACGCCGTCTGCGTCCACGCTCGCGCCGCATGCTCCCACTCGGCGCTGGTCGGCAGGCGCGGCCCGACGCAGTCGTAGACCGAGGCCCGGGTCAGCGTCACCGATCCGCAAGTCATCCCCGTTCCCGGCTCTCCCACGCAGTCCGCCAGCGCGTAGCACGGGTCGCCGGACTCCGCGTTCGCGAAGAACAGCGCCTCGAACCACGTCAGCCCCGTCACCGGGCACTGCGGGTCCGTGCACACCTCGGGCTCACCTTCGGCCGGCTCCAGACCGGCCGGCAGCGCCAGCCCCAGCGCCTGCCACTCCGCCCGCGTGACCTCGTGGACCTGGATACTGAACGCGGGCTCGAGCCAGGGCTCCACCTGCGCCTCTCCGACCGGGTCGCGTCCATGC
>CAYMUE010000347.1:0-3753 GCA_964393505.1 uncultured Polyangiaceae bacterium | reverse complement strand
GGACCGATTGACACCGCGCGTCAAGGCCGCATAGCCTGCCGAAATCGTGGCACAGCCGGCGCTCGTCGCAGACGGACGCCGGCCAAAGGAGGGTTCATGGGCAGCAACGGCACGAATGCGGACAGGGTCGCGATTGTCGGCGCTCTGAGGACGCCGTTCCTCAAGGCGGGCACCGGCTTCAAGGACATGACGACGGTCGAGCTGTCGACCGCGGTGGTGTCGGAGTTGGTGCAGCGGATGGGGGTGGATCCGAAGCTCTTCACGTTGTGCGTGTTCGGGCAGGTGATGCCGTCGCTCGACTACATCAACCTGGCGCGTGAGATCGTGCTGCGAACCACGCTCGATCGGGGCATCGAGGCGTACTCGGTGTCGCGGGCGTGTGCGACGAGCATGCAGGCGTTGACGAACGCGATCGAGTCGATCGAGCGCGGGGATCACGACGCTGCGCTCACGGGCGGCGCGGACAGCATGGACGACCTGCCGATCGGGGTGAGCCGCAATCTTGCGCGGGGGCTGATGGCGTTCCAGAAGGCGAAGACGGGCATGGATCGGCTGAAGATCCTGTCGAAGCTGTCGCCCAAGGATCTGGTGCCTCCGGTGCCGGGCTACTCCGTGGAGCCGACCACGGGTCTGTCGATGGGGCAGAGCGCGGAGAAGATGGTCAAGGAGAACGCGATCTCGCGTCAGCAGCAGGACGAGATCGCGTGGAGGAGCCACGACAGGGCGTCGAAGGCGTGGGACGACGGCTTCTACGACGATCTGGTGATGCCGGTGGTGGCGCCCCCGTTCAAGGAGGGGGTGCGTCAGGACAACATCTTCCGCAAGGGCTCGAAGCTCGAGGAGTATGCGGAGCTCAGGCCGGTCTACGATCGCGCCCACGGCACGATCACGGCGGGCAACGCGTCGCCCCTGACCGACGGCGCGGCGGCGGTCGCGGTGATGCGGGAATCGAAGGCCAAGGCGGTGGGGCTGACCCCGCTGGGCTACGTTCGTTCGTATGCCTACACGGCGGTGGATCCGGACTGGCAGCTGCTGATGGCTCCGGTCTTCGCGGTGCCCAAGGCGCTCGCGCGGGCCGGCCTGTCGATGAAGGACATCTCGCTGGTGGAGATGCACGAGGCGTTTGCCGCCCAGGTTGCCTCCAACCTGCAGGCCCTCGCCTCGCGCAGGTTCTGCGAGGAGAAGCTCGGCCTGGGCGAGGCCATCGGCGAGATCGATCCTGCGATTCTCAACGTGAACGGCGGCTCCATCGCGTTGGGGCACCCCTTCGGCGCCACGGGAGCGCGCATCGTGGCGCAGGGGCTCAAGGAGCTCCGGCGGCGCAACAAGCAGTTCGGGCTGATGACGATCTGCACAGGCGGTGCGATGGGCGTGGCGGCAGTGCTGGAGGTGGCGTCATGATCGATCAGGACAAGAAGGTGCTGTCCCTCGAGGTGCGTTCCGACGGCGTCGCCGTGATCACCTACGACGTCCCCGGCGCTCCAGTGAACACCCTGAAGGCGTCGTTCAGCGAGGAGTTCGCCGAGGTGCTCGAGCGCCTCGAGAGCGACACGTCGATCAAGGCCGCGGTGATCGTGTCCGGCAAGCCCGACACGTTCGTGGCCGGCGCGGACATCGACATGCTGCGCGAGGTCAAGACCGCTTCGGATGCCGAACGATTGTCGCGTCTGGCGCAGGAGGGGTTCCGCCGCCTCGAGGGGCTGAAGAAGCCGGTCGTCGCGGCGATCCACGGGGCCGCGCTGGGCGGGGGCTTCGAGCTGGCGCTGGCCTGTCACGGGCGCGTGCTGAGCGATGACAACAAGACCACGCTCGCATTCCCGGAGGTGCAGCTCGGCCTGCTCCCGGGGAGCAACGGCTTGCAGCGTCTCGCGCGCATCGTGGGGCTGCAGGCGGTGCTCGACTTCGGCCTGACGGGCAAGAGCATCCGGGCCTCGAAGGCCAGGAAGCTCGGGGTGGCCGACGACGTCGTGCCCCGCCCGATCCTCTTGCAGGTCGCGGCGGAGAAGGCCCTCGCGCTCGCCTCAGGGGACAAGGGCAAGAAGAAGAAGGCCCACGTCGACGTGCAGGCGCTCACCGCCCTGGCGCTCGAGAAGAACCCCCTGGGGCGCAAGGTGCTGTTCAAGCAGGCGCGCTCCATGGCCCTCAAGAAGAGCGGCGGCCACTACCCGGCGATCGAGCGCATCATCGACGTCATCGAGACCTACGCCGACAAGGGCATGGAGGCCTCTTCGGAGCTCGAGAACCGCTACTTCGGCGAGCTGTGCGTGAGCGAGACGGCCCGGCAGCTCATCGGCATCTTCGAGGCGACCACGGCGCTCAAGAAGGACACCGGAGTGGACGACGAGTCGGTCAAGCCGCGCACGACCCGCAAGATCGCGGTGCTCGGCGGCGGGCTCATGGGCGGCGGCATCGCCTTCGTGAGCATCCAGAACGCGCGCATCCCGGTGCGCATGAAGGAGCGCGATCTCGAAGGCCTCTCCCGCGGCTTCAAACACGTCCACGAGCTGCTCAGCGAGCGCGTCAAGAAGCGCCAGATGACCCGCATCGAGCGCACCAAGAAGCTCGGCATGCTCACCGGCACCACGGACTTCTCCGGCTTCGGCGACACCGACGTCGTCATCGAGGCGGTCTTCGAGGACTTGGCGCTCAAGCACCGCCTGGTCCTCGATGTCGAGAAGAGCTGCTCCCCGGAGACGATCTTCGCCTCCAACACCTCCTCGATCCCGATCTCCAAGATCGCCTCGGTCGCGAAGCGCCCCGATCTCGTGGTCGGCATGCACTACTTCAGCCCCGTGCAGAAGATGCCGCTGCTCGAGGTGATCCGGACCGAGAAGACGGCGCCCTGGGTGGTGGCCACGGCGGTGGCCATCGGCAAGAAGCAGGGCAAGACGGTGATCGTGGTCAACGACGGGACGGGGTTCTACACGAGCCGCATCCTGGGGCCGCTGATGAACGAGGCGGCGTACATCCTCGCCGAGGGCATCCCGGTCGAGGACATCGACGGAGCGATGCGCAAGTGGGGCTGGCCGGTGGGACCGATCACGCTGCTCGACGAGGTCGGCATCGACGTCGCGGCGCACATCGGGCCGATCATGGTGGAGGCATTCGGCGAGCGCATGACGCCGCCGCCGATGTTCGCGAAGCTGGTGGCCGACGATCGCAAGGGGCGCAAGAACGAGCGCGGGTTCTACGTCTACGGCGGCAAGCGCAAGAAGGAAGGCAGCAAGCAGGTCGATCCGAGCGTGTACAAGGTGCTGGGGATCGAGCCGAAGAACAAGATGGCGCCCGAAGAGATCCAGATGCGCTGCTCGCTGCAGTTCGTGAACGAGGCGGTGCGGTGTCTGGGTGACGGCATCCTGCGCAGCGCGCGCGACGGCGACATCGGGGCGATCTTCGGTCTTGGGTTCCCGCCGTTCCGGGGCGGACCGTTTCGCTGGATCGACTCGGTCGGTGCACCGGAGATCCTGCGGCGCATCGAGCAGTACCACGAGCGCTTCGGCAAGCGCTGGGAGCCCGCACCGCTGCTCGTCGAGATGGCGAAGAGCGGCAAGCGCTTCCATCCCTGAGCCTGCCGCCCTGCTTCCGCCCGCTTGCCTGCCCAAACGAACTCGAATAATTATTCGAGTATGATCAGTGACAGCTTCCGCCTGAGCTGTGACCGACAGCGGGGACGGCGCGCGCGCAACGGCGAGGCTCGCTGAGGTGCAGTCGATGAGCTGGCAGGGGTTCCTGCTCGACGGACCGCCGGCGAGA
>CAYMUE010000346.1:0-3785 GCA_964393505.1 uncultured Polyangiaceae bacterium | reverse complement strand
ACTGTCTTCAATCGGCGCGAGGTCACATCCCTCGCAGCCAGAGGTGATCGGATGAGCTCGTTCCTCAGAACCGCTGGACTTGGAATTCTCGGTCTTGGAGCCGTCGCGCTGACGGGCTGCACCGACGACCCCTACTGCTTCACCTGCGGGCAACCGCACGATGAGGATGCGTCGGTGACAGAAACCGGCCCGACGGAGACGGGGCCCACTGAAACCGGAACCGAGGGTGGGGACGGCGCGAGCACGGACGCTGCGGAGTCCGGGGCGCCGGAATGTCCGACCGGCATGGGCAACTGCAACGGCTTCACGTTCGACGGGTGCGAAGCGAATCTGCAGACCGATCCGTTGAACTGCGGAGGGTGCTCGCAGGCGTGTGCGCTGGCCCACGCCACGACCGACTGCAAGGCGGGCAAGTGCGCGGTCAAGGCGTGCGACGTCGGGTGGAACGACTGCGATCAGGATCCGAGCAACGGCTGCGAGTCCGACACCTCGAAGGATCCCGACAACTGTGGTGGTTGCGGCAAGCCGTGCGACAAGCCGGCCAACTCGACTGCTCAGTGTGTCGGCGGCGCCTGCGCTGGCTTCTCGTGCCTCAAGGGGTTCGAGGACTGTGACACCGACGCGGCCAACGGCTGCGAAGTCTCGCTGCTCACCGATCCGCTCAACTGCGGCACGTGCTCCAACACCTGTCCGGCCGTCACCCACGGCCAGCCCGGCTGCGACCAGGGCGTCTGTGGCGTCGGCACCTGCGAGACCGGCTGGGACGACTGCGACAAGAGCTACTGGAGCGGCTGCGAGACCGAGCTCGCGATTAGCGTCAACCACTGCGGCATGTGCGGCAACAAGTGCGCGGCGATCGCTCACGGTGTGGCCAAGTGCGAGGGGAGCCTGTGCCTGGTGGACAGCTGCGACCCCGGCTTCGCCGACTGCAACGCGATCCCCACCGACGGGTGCGAGGTGGATCTCGCGACGGACACGGGTAACTGCGGAGCGTGCGACAACGCCTGCGCCGCGATCGACCATGGGACAGCCGGCTGCTCGATGTTCCTGTGCGGTATCGCCTCGTGCGATCCCGGCTGGCAGGATTGCTTCGGCGGAGCCACCGACGGTTGCGAGACCGACACGGTCAACGACGTCGATCACTGTGGCACCTGCACCACCGTCTGCCCCGCCGTGGCCGACGGCTACCGCACGTGCGACCAGGGTGTCTGCAAGATCGGCTCGTGCGATGCCAGCCACGAGGACTGCAACGGTGTCCTCGCGGACGGGTGCGAGGCGACCTTGACGTCGGACATCAACAACTGCGGCGCCTGCGGCAACGTCTGCGCGCCTCCGCCAAACGCCGCTGCAGGGTGTGTCGGCGGCACGTGCGACATCGGTCAGTGCACGGGCGGTTTTGCGAACTGCAACGGGGATCTGGTCGACGGCTGCGAGAAGAGCGTCACCGACGACGCCGCCAACTGCGGCGCCTGCGGCGTGGTCTGCGGCTCCGGCTCCTGCGCCAACAGCGCCTGCGTCCCCACCCTCAAGCTCCTCGTCATTCCCGACGACTCCACCGCCGGAACGCAGACCCTCGTTGATGCCTTCACCACCGGCGGCCTGCTGCCCGGGTGGACCGTCGACATCGCAACCAAGGCCAGCTACTTGTACGATGGCGCCAGCCCGGCGCTGACCGACTACGGCTCGGTCCTCGTGCTCGCGGGTGGACCCACCTCCACCTCGTACTCCAACGACATGCCCGCGGCTGGGCAGCAGGCCATCAGCAACTTCGTCGCGGCCTCCAACGGCCTTGTCCTCACCGAGTGGGCTGCCAAGCACGTCGCCGATGGACGCTGGGCCACCCTCGCTCCTCTCGTGCTCCTCACC
Source organism: uncultured Polyangiaceae bacterium (assembly GCA_964393505.1). Lineage (GTDB taxonomy): Bacteria > Myxococcota_A > Polyangia > Polyangiales > Polyangiaceae > JACRCQ01. The sequence goes on along the minus strand of CAYMUE010000346.1, from coordinate 1,919 downwards.
CGCACAGTCGCCTTCAGCGGCCAGGTGACCTACAAGCTCGACACCGGCTACATCGGCCACCCGATCTGGGACGGCCTCCCGGGCTCCAGCGTGAACCACAGCTTCACCTTCGCCTCCACCTCCAACGTCGGCGTCACCAAGGTCGCCAGCGGTGTGCGTCGCATCGTCGGAAGCAACGAGGCCATCGACGCCGTCGCCATCCGCGATCTGCCCGATGTCGGCCGCGTCGTTCACGTCGCCCACGCCGGCAACTACGCGCCCAACGGCTGGACCAACACCAACATCCAGCGGCTCATGGCCAATGCGGTCCGCTGGTCCGCTCGCTGCAACTGACCCCCCGCTGCGCGAGGCCTCCTGCAAACCCGCCCTCCCCGTCCCCGCTCGCGATTCTCCAGGCGCTCCGCGAACCGAGACGCTGGACCGAATCCGTGAGATGATGGATGCTGCGAGGTCGTGATGGACCGAGTCGAGCGCCGCAGGGCAGTGCGAATGAAACCGATCCCCGATTGCCCCGCTACCGCGGAGCTGCTCGAGGGGCACGCGCAACAGGTCGTCATCCACGATGTCGGCGCGGGGGGGATGGCGCTGCGCATCGCCAGCGCCGACAGCCCCTTCCCCGTCGGCACGCGCCTGCGCTTGCGCGTCGCGCTCAGCCGTTGGGGTGAGCACGAGCTGTCCTGCGAGGTGCGCTACCACACCCAGGAAGGCGTGACGGGCGTCCAGTTCGTGGATCTCCCCCCGGCGACCACCAAGGCCGTCTGGCACTACGTCGCTGAGTTGCTCGAGCGCGGCGCTCCCTCCTGACCCGACCTGATCGTCACGCTCCTCCCGCTGCCGCATCCCTCCCGGTCGGGTTCCCTGGTATAAGCATCCGAATTCGAACCCACGGGGTGTCGTAATGGCCGACGACCCGAAGCAATCGCCGATCTTCGAGTTCGAGCGTCTCGACAGCAAGCTCCAGTTGCTCCCCCTCGCCGCGCGTCGCGCCCTCGAAGAGGCCGGGATCCGACTCTCCCTCGAGGGCTGGAGATCGCTCGCCTCCAAGGCGCGTCAGCGGCTCCTGCGGCTCGGCACGATGGACCGCATCGCCCCCGACGAGGTCCGCGAGCTGCTCTCCCCTGTTGCGGAGAGCACGCGCGCGATCCCTCCGGTGCCTCCGCCGGATCCGAACACTCCCCCCGCAGAGCTCGTGGCAGCCCTTGGCGAGGAGTTCGTACTCCCCGCCGGCTCCTGGGCAGCTCTTCGCCCTTTCGAGCGCTACGCCATCCACAAGGTCGGCACACGCTCCGATCGTCAGAAGCTCGCCGCCGCATGGAAGGAAATCATCGGGGCGCGCGAGGTCTCCTCGCACCTCTCCGCATCCGGTGATGCGCACATGGTCGACGTCGCCGCCAAGGAACCCACGCACCGCAAGGCGGTCGCCTCCGCCGTGGTGCACATGAGCCCTCGTACGCTACAGAAGCTCGCCGATGCACCCAAGGGTGACGTCCTCGCCACCGCAAGAGTTGCCGGAATTCTCGCCGCCAAGCGCACCCCCGAGCTCGTTCCGCTCTGTCATCCCGTCGCCACCACCTCCGTTGCCCTCGAGCTCGAACCCGTCCCCCAGCCTCCATCGGTCCGCATCCGTGCCACCGCCGAGGCCTTCGACCGCACGGGCGTCGAGATGGAAGCCATGGTCGCTGCCTCCGTCGCCGCCCTCACGATCTACGACATGCTCAAAGGCATCGAGCGCGGCATCGTCATCGAGGCCGTTCGGCTCGAGATGAAGGACGGAGGCCGCAGCGGACGATGGGAGCGTTGATCGACGTCCGGGACACGCCCCTGAGCGTGGACGATGCGCTGCAGGCGGTACGACACGACTCAGCCGGCGGCGTGGTGCTGTTCGTGGGGATGGTTCGTGACCAGAACGATGGCAAGCC
>CAYMUE010000345.1:0-3788 GCA_964393505.1 uncultured Polyangiaceae bacterium | reverse complement strand
CAGCCCACCGGCGATGTCCGGAGATTGACGGATGGAAGGTGGTTGACAAGCGCACTTACCCACCTTCCGTGGAAGGCGCCGAGCACTTCCTCCGCCGCCTCAACCGCCTCGCCGGCAGCGAAGTGGACCTCGCCCTGTTCTGGGACTCGACCCTCCTGCGCGCCGTCCTCGGCAGGGTCCCTCTGCCCGAAGGTGCCGAGCGCATCGCCCTCTCGCTCGACGACCCTACCCTGGGACCGTTCCTCGTGGTCACCCGCGACGGTCACCTGGTGACCTGTCTGGGCCGCGGCATGAAGGCAGGCGGGTTGCCCGTGCTCACACGCGGCCAACTTGATGCGGAACTGGGAGCAGGGAAGGCGTCAGCCCGATGGCGCGGCGGTAGCCCCCTTTGCCGACCCATGAACGACCTGCGGGCGACGACGGTAATCTCGCTTGCTGTCCACCCGTTCGAAACGTATGGTGCTGTAAGAATGCTCCCTACTAGCCTTATTGACCAAGCTCTTGAGGCAACATGTGCTCCTGGCCGTCTGCCAGGACGAGATCAGCTCAGGACCAACCGCTTCGGGCTGCACCTGTCCTGGCTCTGGGCCCTGCAGGGTGTCCGTGGTCGTAAGAGCAACATTCACGTATATGCTAGCGCGCATGCAATGCCAAACGGATCGCACCTTGACGAGATTCGGTGCGTTCTTGAGCGAGAGGATGCCAAGCTTCACGAATACGGGTTCCTCGTCGATGTTTGGATCGAACGATCTGATCGAAAGCGACGGCTGACGAATGGCCTGGTCGCGGCGGAGATTGAGGCGTCGCCCGTCCACGGCGTTCAGTACGTCTACGAGGGACCAGACTACAGCGACTACCTCTGGGACTTCAGCAAGCTGCTGTATGTTCGAGCCCCGAAGCGTTTGTTCGTTGGGTGCACAACGAAAGAGCGCTTGGACGATCTCCAGGCGACACTTGTCGCTGGATACAGGGATGCTGCCTTGCCGTATTCCGACCATGCTGCCGTTGTGCTCCTGCCTGCGGGGGAAACGGAGAAGGAACATGTGCGCCTTGGAACGTCGTCCCGCGGTAGGCTCGTGTTCAAGAAGCCCTATGAAGCAAAGCGGAGGCTGATGGGATCGTGACTGAGTACGAAGACACCGTCGTAACACGTGCTCGGCTCCGAGTCGGCACGGTTCTGCGACAGAAATGGCGACTGGATGCTCTCCTCGGTGTGGGAGGAATGGGAGCTGTCTATTCGGCCACCCATCGCAACGGAAAGAGATGCGCAGTCAAGATCCTCCACCCGGAGTTTTCCGGGAATCCGCCGATGCGAACTCGCTTTCTGCGGGAGGGGTATGTTGCCAATAAGATCGACCACCCCGGGGCCGTTGCAATCTTGGATGATGACGAATCCGAGGACGGCGCTGTCTTTCTCGTGATGGAGTTGCTGGACGGCGAGACACTCGCCGATCGCAGGACACGGTGCGGTGGTGTTCTCGACATCGTCGACATCATGTCGATCACCGATGCCGTGCTCGATGTCATTGCCACGGCTCACGCGAAGGAGATCATCCACCGAGACATCAAGCCCGATAACATCTTCATTACGCGCGAGGGCGGCGTGAAGCTCTTGGACTTCGGGATCGCACGGGTTAGGGAACTCACCACAGTTTCGAATGCCACGCGGTCCGGAGCGATTTTCGGCACGCCTGGGTTCATGGCTCCGGAGCAGGCTCGCGGACGATGGGATAGTGTCGATGAGCGCACCGACATCTGGGCGGTCGGTGCGACGGTTTTCACGACACTGGCGGGCCGTTCCGTGCACGAAGCAGAAACCGCCGCCGAGCAACTTGCGATGGCGATCACACGTGCGGCCCCTTCCCTCGGTTCAGTCGTTCCCGCGACTCCGCGGGCCGTTGTGGAGATGGTCGACCGGGCGCTTGCCTACGAAAAAGGGGATCGCTGGGCGAGCGCTTTGGACATGCGGGAAGCGCTACGAGCAGCATATCAAAGCTTGGCAGGAGGGAAGGGCCCAGAAGCGTTGAACGAACAGCGGGGAAGCGACTGTCGGTCAGTCGCTACAGCTACGAACCAACTGTTGACAGGTACGGACTCGTTGCCCCCAGGGCCATCGGGTAACCTCGCGAGGTCGCCATCAACCGCCTCTCCGACCGCGCATGCTCCACAGTCTCCCCCAAGGCGAGTCTCGAGATTGGTCATCGGCTCGGCGCTTGTTCTGGCGATTGCCACTGTTTCCGCCTTGGTTCTGTTCAAGAACTCACTGGTTGTGCGGGTTCAAGATGAGGAGGGGCGGGAGATACCGTCCGCAGAGGTCTTGATCGACGGCTCGAGGCGATGCGGCGGATCACCCTGCGAAGTGGGCTGGCTCCTTCCCGGGAATCACGAGATTTCTGCCGCAGCGAGGGGCTTCGTCCCCAGCGCATCCGCTACGGCAAGAGCGCAGTATGGTTCATCGCTCCCGATGGTCGTGGTGCTCCGCGCGAAAAGCGCCTCGCTGCGAGCGACCGCCGGGCAACCAGGGACGACCATCGCGGTCGATGGTGCGTCCCCGTCACCACTGCCAGCGACGATAGAAGGGCTGACTCCTGGCAAGCACTCCGTACAGTTCTGCGCAGGGCAGCAATTTGAATGTCTCGCTAAGAGCGTGGAGCTCACCGGGGGAGAGATTCAGGATCTCGGGGACATTGTACTTCCCGCGAGGAAGGCAACCGTGCACTTCACCTGTCGCCCGTCATGCGATGAGGTGCGATGTGATGGCTCGATTGTTGCGGTCACCGGCGAGGTGCGACTCTCACCAGGAAAGCACACCTGCGTCGCCTCTGCCGGATCTTCCACAAGGACCATAGCGCTCGACCTCCATGCGGGCGAGTCGTTCAACAAGGAGATCGCTTTCGGGCCGTCGTGCCTTCCGGATGGGGCGCGCTTGTTCCCTTACGGTGGTCCGCGAGGAATTTGGTGTTGCAGCCGCTGCTCAGATCCGCACAACCTCCTAACGTGCCTTCCTCGCCAGCGTTGTGAGGAGTAGCGGTGGCGGTTGGTGCCCCAGCCCTCGATCCCGCCACCATGACAGGTACGAACGGCCGCTGCCGCACTACGTGGTGCGGGAGCTCGAGTGGTATTTGGGGTACGCGCCGCTTCACGAGGTTGCGACAACGTCAACGTCCCGGATGCGCTTCGGAGGGGAGTCTCACAGGGTTTAGAGCGCCTTTCATTCGAATGGAAGGTAGCCGCAATGCCTGAACCGTCCGAGGGCGTCGTAAGCCGTCAAGGTCCGCAGTGCGCCTGCCAGGGCGGTGATCAAGTCCTGATATGTCCGGGCCGCGGCAGACCGCAGACACGCCTTGACCTTGGACCAGGCAAGTTGGATGGGTGACAGTTGTGGCGAGTACGGCGGGAGGTAGAGGAGCCAAGCGCCGGCCCGCTCAATCAGCTCTCGAATGATCGGCCGCTTGTGGCCGCTGAGACTATCCAGGATGACGATGTCCGTGTCTCGCCGCTCGCGAACGAGGAACTGCTGCACGTAGTTCTCGATGACTTCTCCGTTGACGGCCCCCGTGAGAGCCAAAGGCGCAACCACGCCGCGAAGACCCAACGCAGCGACCACGGTTGTTGTTGTTCCCCAGTTCTGCGGCGCACTATCGAGCCATCCTTCAAAACGGACAAGCGGTCGTTGGCGATCGCGGACCGCAAGCAGTGGCGCCCCAACTGCTCGCATCCCTTGCGATCGAGCCTGCACCGGCTGGTGCGCGAGCATCTGGAGCCGTTCCTGGCGTACACGCGCGAGC
>CAYMUE010000344.1:0-3814 GCA_964393505.1 uncultured Polyangiaceae bacterium | reverse complement strand
CCTCGGGCACCGTCGTCCTCGAAGAGGGGTGGAAGCTCCTCGACATCCGCACGCGAACCGACAAACCCGCAGGCAAGGGGAAGCGCGACGCGGAAGAAGACGACGTCATCCTCCCCCCCGGATTGAGCGTCGGCCAGGAGCGCGAGGTCACCCGGATCGATCGCCTCGACAAGAAGACCTCTCCTCCCAAGCGCTTCACCGACGCTTCTCTGCTCACGGCGATGGAGTCGGCGGGCAAGAGCCTCGACGACCGGGAGCTGGAAGAGGCGATGCGCGATCGCGGGCTCGGCACCCCGGCCACGCGCGCCGCCGTCCTCGAGACCCTGCTCACGCGCGGCTACGTGGAGCGGGAGGGCAAGGCGCTCGTTGCGACGCCCAAGGGTTTCGCGCTGATCGAGGCCGTGCACGAGAAGGTCCGCAGCCCGGTGATGACGGGCGAGTGGGAGCACGCGTTGCAGCGCATCGCCACGCGCGACGAGACGCTCCCGGACTTCATGACGCGGATCAACGAGTTCGTGAAGGAGGTCGTGCGAGAGGCTCTTGGAGCGCCGGTGGCGCAACGCCTCCCGGCACGGGGAGAGCTCCCTGTGGGGGATGACGGCAACCGCGCTGCGCCCGAGCCAGCGCGTCCGGCGCCGCCCGTCCGACAGATCGACAACACCGTCGCTCCCTCCCCTCGCGAATCCGCGCCTCCCACGATGGAGCTGGACGTCATCCTGCGCGATCGGTTTCACCTCGAGGCGTTCCGGCCTCACCAAGAGGAGACCTGCCGCGCGATCGTCGAGGGTCACGACGCGCTGGTGGTGATGCCGACCGGGAGCGGGAAGTCGCTGTGCTACCAGGTGCCGGGGATCGCGCGCGGCGGCACCACACTCGTGATCAGCCCGCTCATCGCGCTGATGGAGGACCAGATCGCGCAGCTTCAGGCCCGGGGCTTTTCGGCGGAGCGGATCCACTCCAACCGGACGCGGGAGCAGTCGCGCGAAGCATGCCGCTCGTGGCTGGCGGGCAAGCTCGACTTCCTGATGATCGCGCCCGAGCGTCTGGCGGTGCCGGGGTTCCCCGAGTTTCTCGCGCGACGCAAGCCGGCACTGATCGCAATCGACGAGGCCCACTGCATATCGCAGTGGGGGCACGACTTCCGGCCCGACTACCGGCTCATCGGAGAGCGGATCCCGATGCTCCGGCCGGCGCCCATCGTCGCCCTCACCGCCACGGCCACGCTCCGCGTGCAGGACGACATCGTGGCGCAGCTCGGGATTCCCTCCGCGCGACGCTTCATTCGGGGCTTTCGTCGCGACAACCTCGCGGTCGAGGCGATCGAGATGCCCCCCTCGGAGCGGCTCGGCTGCACCACCGGAATCCTGTCGTCACCCGAACGGCTTCCGGCCATCGTGTACGTTCCCACGCGCAAGGCCGCCGAGCAGTACGCGGGCACCCTGGGACGCAGCGTGCGCGCTGCCGCCTACCACGCCGGCCTCGAGGCCTCCGAGCGGAGCCGCGTCCAGGAGCGTTTCCTCGCCGGCGCCCTCGACGTCGTGGTCGCCACCATCGCCTTCGGCATGGGCATCGACAAGCGCGACGTCCGCACCGTGGTCCACGCTGGGATGCCCGGAACCGTCGAAGGGTACTACCAGGAGATCGGCCGCGCCGGACGCGACGGCCTCCCCTCGCGGGCCGTGCTCTTCTACTCCTTCGCGGACCGGCGCATCCACGAGTCGTTCCTCGATCGCGACTACCCTCCGCTCGATGTGCTCGAGCGCATCCTCGCGGAGCTCCCCTCTCGCGGGCTCGACCGGGAGTCGCTGCTGCAGAGCCTGCGCATCGATCCGCAGCAGGCGCAGGCGGCCCTCGACAAGCTGTGGATCCACGGCGGGGTGGTTATCGACGGCGACGATCGCGTCACCGTGCCCAAGCGCCCGCGGGACTGGCGCAAGAGCTACGAGGCGATGCGCGCGCACCGCGCCGATCAGCTCGAGCTCGTCTACGCCTTCGCCTCCGGCAGCGGATGCCGCATGCTCCGCCTCATCCGGCACTTCGGCGAGCGCGACGATCGCGAGCTCTGCGGGCAGTGCGACTCGTGCGCGCCGCAAGCCTGCGTGGGTCGCACGTTCCGACCGCCCACCCCGCGCGAGCGTGAGCTCATCGCGCGCATCGTCCAGGGCATCGGCTCGCGCGACGGCGCCGCCGCCGGCTCCCTGCACCGCACCCTGTTCCCGGGGGACCGGATCGAGCGTCAGGAGTTCGAGCGCTACGTCGACGCGCTCGTGCGCGCGAAGATCGTGTCCGCGATCGAGGACAGCTTCGAGAAGGACGGCAAGACGCTCCGGTTCCGTCGGCTGTACCTGCGCGCACAGGGGGGAACCGCCGACGAGCTCGCCGCCTCGGTGCAGCTCGAGGGCTACGTGGAGCCGGCTTCTCCTCAGGCCGTACGGCCCCGCCGCCGACGGCTTTCGGATGCCGATCTCGATCGCGCAGCGGACGGCAACAAGACGCCTCGCGCGCGACGGGGCAAGAAGCGGGAGAAGGCGGTCGCGGCGGAGCTCGGGGTGGCGCACGTGATCACGGGTCGCACGCCTGCGCGGGCACCGCGCGCGAAGAAGGAGGCGGCGCCGCAGCCCGACCGGACCGCCTCGCTGGCGGACGCGGCGCTGGTTGCGCGGCTGCGCGCGTGGCGCCTCGGGATCGCGAAGTCGCGCAGGATGCCCGCCTACCGCGTGCTCACGGACCAGAGCCTCCTCGCGGTCGCAACCCTCAAGCCCCGCTCGATGGAAGCACTGATGGGAGTGAAGGGCATCGGGGCGAAGATCGCCGAACGCTACGGGCAGGCTCTGCTCGCGGTCATCGCGAGCGCCTCCTGAGCCGCTGCCGTCCAACGCTGCCGCGACGTCGGATGGCGCGAGGGTGGACAGTGCGCGCACCGGTGAATCGGTGGACACCAGGTCCCGGACGCCGGGCGGGACCCCAGGGAACGGCGCATGCTATCCCGCCTTGCGCACAGGCTTGATCGACCTGAGAACCGGCCCCAGAGCCTTCTCTGCGGTGCGCAGGTCGTAGGCCTGCTGCAAGTTCAGCCAGAACTCGGGCGTGGTGCCCAGAGCGCGTGCAAGGCGAAGAGCGGTGTCCGCGGTCACCGTGCGACGCTCCCCCACGATCTCGGTCACCCGGTTCGCAGGCACTCCGATGACGTGGGCGAACTGGTTCGCGCTCATCTCGAGTGGCTGAAGGAACTCCTCCCGCAGGATCTCTCCGGGATGAATCGGGCGCATCTTGTTCTTCATGGCTTCCTCATGACCTGGGCAGACGCCTGGCCCTGCCCCCTCTCAGTGATAGTCGATGCATTCGACCTCGCTGGGCCCTTGCGAGGTCCAGACGAAACAGAGGCGGTACTTGTCGTTGACGCGGATCGAATGCTGGCCGGCCCTGTCTCCCCTGAGCACTTCGAGACGGTTTCCGGGAGGTGCCAACAGGTCGGTGACCTCTGCAGCGGCATCGAGCATCTGAAGCTTCCGCTCGAGCACCTGGCGAAAGCTGGCGAATCGAGCGCACCGTCTCCCCTCGAAGACGTCCTTCGTGTGCAGGCAGCGGAAGAAACGGATGCTCACCGAGCAAGACTAGCGGTTGTACGTTGTACGTCAAGCGTATGATGTCATCGTCCAGAGCCAGCGCATCATCCCACCGATCGCACTTCCTGGTCCCGTGCGCGTTTGTGGCCACTCTGCGCGATCGAGACGCGTGAGCGCCCGGGAAATGGCTTCGACACGCGCTCCCTGCAAGTCTGACCGACGCGTGCCTCGGGCCCGCAAGCCGCGCC
>CAYMUE010000343.1:0-3826 GCA_964393505.1 uncultured Polyangiaceae bacterium | reverse complement strand
CTCTGCTTCGGAGGTGACGCAGCGTTTGGTCTCGACGGAGAGCTGGGCCATCTGTTGGAGCCGCTCCGCCACCGGGGCGTCGTACAGCACCACGTGCACCATGCTCCCGATCCGTCGCGCGGCAAGCAGCGAGCCGCTCGCCGAGATCTCCCGGAGGGGCTTCGGATTCGCCTTGTCGGTCGTGTTCAGAACCGTAATCGTCGTGGGGAATCCGTCCCCCGTCGGAACGCAGGAGTAGCCGTACGTGCACTCCTGGTACTGCGCGCCGGAGCTGGTGCCGACGGACGACAGCACGACGGTCCTGGACTCGGTGGTGAGCAGCTTGCGAGGCGTGCCCTTGACCGCCGGGCGCGACAGCAGGGTGGCCTCCTCCGCGGGGAACGCGTCGAACACGCTCACCTTGCCGTTGGCCGCGACATACATGTACTTGTTGTCGTTCTTGAGGAAGTCCGCCTCGTCGACGTTGGCGATCTGGTTATTGGTGCCCGAGACCTGGGAGGCGGTGCTGCCGCTCGAACTGCCCGCGCTGCCGGCCGATTCCGCGGTCGGAGCGGAATCGTCGTAGTAGCCGTCTCCGAGGCTGTTCGCCTCCTCGCAACGGAGCGTGCACGAAGTGCGCAGCTCCACGTTGAAGGCGAGTGCCTTGGCATGGTAATCGACCCAGGCGATGGCGTCGGACTTCGCCTGGGCGAGGAGCGCGTCGAGATCCGCCTCCTGCAGCGCCGCCGAAGCGACGGTCGAAGGGCTTGTGGACTGCCCCGGAGAGTCCGGATATGCCGACCTCTTCACAGCGTCGCCTTCCCACTCGCAGTAGTAGCCGTCCCAGTATCCGGGGCCCTGGGGACCATTGATGTCGTTCGCGTTCCGGAAGATCACGTCATCGGACGAGCACGCGCCGGAAGCGAGGACGAGGGCGCCGAGGGCGATCAGCGAGCGGGCGATGGAAGGGTGTCGCATGGGAGGTCTCCGGGTCGGTGATGGGCGCTTTAGCAGTACCCGTGCCACGGCTCCACCCGACGGAATCAAGCGGATTCAAGGGGGACACGTCTCGACGGGGCGTGCCAGGCTGGGCCAGCCCCCGCGTGCGACGAGCGGCTCAGGGCACCGCGCAGGCGAAGGGGAGTTCGATCGTGGCCTCGGCGGGGATCGGGAAGCTGCCGGAGGCCGTGCAGATCCCGGCGGAGGTGTCGACGGAGGCGTTGTTGTACAGGGTCGGATCCTGAGGATCGGGCGTGCCCCCCAATTTGGCCAGGCCGCCGGTGAGGCTGGCCTCGAAGTCGCCAGGCACGACGTAGCGGATCTCGTGGCAGTTGCATGCGGCGTCGCCGCACTTCTTCATCTCGAACCACTGGCCGTCCCACGTGAACTCGACGAACGCCCCAGGAGCCAGCTTCTTGGCACGCGGCGGCGGCGCATCGCACATCACGCATACGCATTCTCCGGAGCAGGGCGTCGTGCACGCGGAGCTGAGCTGAAGGTTGTCGGTCTGCCCCGGCTTTCCTACACGGGGCTGGGCCTTGTCGCTCCAACTCCAGTCCAGGTAGATGTCCGCTTCGAATGTGTTGCGGAATCGCAGGGTCACCGACCCCGGGGAGACCTCCGCGTCGGAGGGGGCTGCGTCCACGACCACGGAATCCTCGACCTTCGTATCGGGGGCTGTTGCGTCGGGTAACGAAGCATCCGCAGTCGGCTGGGGCGCCGAATCATCGACGTCGCCGGAGCAGGCAGCCGCTCCCGCGAGCAGGAGGAGTGAGGAGCAGACGGCCATTGTCTTCTTCATGGAAAGCCTCCGCGCTATTGAATCGTGACCTGCAGCCCGTAGGACGTCATCGGCTTGGTCGTGTAGTAGTTGTGGACCTTGAGCACGTAGGGGCGTGTCACCACGACCGCGTGCGTGATGGCCGAGCAGGGGGTATTCCCCGACGCCTGATCGTTGCACGCGAGATACCCGCTCACCGTGCAGGCTCCGCTCTCGTTCGTCCCCGATGCCATCGGTGTGTTCCACAGCGACAGCACCGTGTCGTTCCCGGAGATGCACTGTCCCGGCGCGCCGTAGTACGTCGATGCCTGCAGCGTCGTGCCCGCCACCAGATCGAGCTGGTAGTAGTCCGCGTCGCCCGAGGGCATCGAGGCGGCGATCAGGAACGAGCCGCAGGCCGGCGGAATCATCTGAGGAGCGGAGTACGGATTCGGCTCATTCTCAATCGCCGACCCGCACGTGCCCTCGAACTGACACAGCGCGTCGCACCCGTCCCCCGGAGCCTTGTCGCCGTCGTCACACGCCTCGCCCGCCTCCAGAAGACCGTTGCCGCATGCGGCGGGCGTGACCGCAACCTGCAACGTGAAGGTCCCCGATTCGCCGCTCCAACCGTCAACGAACACCCAATACGGCGTGCCGGCGATCGCGTCGAATACCACCTCGTCGCCGCCGTCGCCGATTGCGTCATCGCACTCCACCTCCGTGCCCGTGCAGCTCGAAGAGCGAACGTACAGTACGGCGTCGAAGTTCGCGCTGGCGACCTGGATCGTCGCCTTCCCGCTGACGGAAGGGACGATCCGGTAGACCGCGTCGCGTGAGGTCCCCGTCGAGCTCGCGCAGCTTCCGGTGTAGTCCGCGGTCAGGTTGACGGTCGTCCCGGTCGCGGTTCCCACCCACTGGCTGCCGCTCTGCAACAGCGCGATGTCCGCTCCGGGGCACACGTCAATCGGACCCGGGGGCTCGAGCAGACAGGCCGCCGAGCAGCCGTCCCCCGGAAGCGTCGCGCCGTCGTCACATTCCTCCCCGCCCTCCTTCTTCCCGTTGCCGCACTGGGCCTGGCTCACCGTCACGTGCGCAACGAATGCCCCTGTCGCCCCCTGGATCCCGTCCACGAACACGTAGTAGGCATTCCCAGCCGTCACCGGGAACTCGAGCTTCTCGCCCCCCATCGCCGTCGTCTCGTCGCAGTCGACCTGCTTCGTGTCGTCGTCGCACGCAGACCGGGCATACAGCACCGCATCGTACGGCGTCTGCGTGGCTCCACCGAGATCCACCACCGCCGTCCCTGAGATGTCGGGGGTGAAGGAGAATATCCCCTCTCCCGAATACACTCCGCCACAGGAGCCGTCCGTATCGTTGGTGAACCATTTCGTGTTTCCCGACACCGTCCCTGTCCGCTGCGCGCCCGTCCCACTCAACGTAAGCACGCCGCCCGGACACTTGTCCGCGACGACCGAAAAGTCCAGCTTGCACACGCTCGAGCAGCCGTCGCCGTCCGCTGTATTCGAGTCGTCGCACTCCTCCGGCGGCTCGACGGCGCCGTTGCCACACACGGCCGGCACCAGCTTCACGTTCACCTGGTAGACTCCCGCCGAGCCGTCGAAGGCATCGACGAAGAGGTACACCGTCTGCCCCGCGGAAACGCCGCGGGTCAGGGTGTCGATCTGCGGAGGGACCAGATCGTTGCAGCCGAGCTCTGAGGCCGCATCGGCGCAGGAGCCTCGAAGGTAGATCACGGGATCGAAGCCATTGAGCACGGCCACGGAGCCGGCGGTGTCGACGGTGAGGGTTCCGGTCACGTCGGCAGTAATCGAGTACACGGCGTCCTTCGACGCGCTCGTGAAGCCGCAGGTTCCGGCGTAGTCCGCACACAATGCGGTGGTATCGCCCTTGACGGTTCCGAGGCGCGGGTTGGCGCCGGAGCCCACGAGCGCGATGGGAAGCCCGGGACACGCGTCGGGAACGCCGCCGCACGCTCCCGCGCTCCCCGCGGTGCCCGCGCTGCCGGCCTGCAGGGCAAAGTCATCATCCTACATGGGTCCCATGGGGTCACTTGACGCGGCTGTG